>CABVBV010000007.1 GCA_902496595.1 uncultured Eubacteriales bacterium
ACGGCGACCTCGAGCGGGACTACAACTACTTCTACCTCGCGCCCGAGCCCTTCTCACAGGGCAACGGCAACTTCCGGGACGTGAACCAGAACCGGCGCTGCGACGTCTCCTTCTCGCCCTTCGTGGATAAGGATAACGTCATGACCTTTTGCTCCCTCGTGCAGCTGGACGGCTACAACCCGCTCCAGATAAACCCCGAGACCCTCGTCGTAGACGGAAAGGAGCTGAGCCCCGGCGAGCTCTGGAAAGCCCTTCCCGCGGAGGGCCGGGCCGAGCGCTTCACACAGCTCGTCTCAGCTGCGGAAAAGCGAGCGAACGCGGTCTTCGGCGAGGGCTACTGGAGCGACCACTGGACTTACACCCTCGATCTCATCGAGGACTTTCTGCGCATCTGGCCGGAGCGCAGGCGCGAGCTGCTCTGTAAGACGCCTGTCGGCTGGTTTTCCTCGAGGGCGAAACTGCTCCCGCTCCGCAGGCGCTGCGTGGAGACGGAAAACGGGCTTCGGCAGTACCGCTACCTCGAAGAGCGAGAGGCAGCGGACTGGGAACGCGGAGCGGACGGCGCTCCGCTGCGCTCGAGCGTCCTTGAGAAGCTGACGGCGCTCTGCGCGCTCAAGTTCGCGGCGCTCGACCCCTATGCCGCCGGTGTGGCGATGGAGGGCGGCAAGCCGGGCTGGTACGACGCTCTCAACGGCCTGCCGGGGCTTTTCGGCTCCTCCGTCGCCGAGAGCTGCGAGCTGGTGCGGCTGCTGCACTTCGTGTCGGAGTCGTTTTCCTTCGCCGGCGGCAGCCTGAGCGTCCCGGAATGCCATTCGAGGCTGATAGGCCGGCTGAGCCGGGCGGTGGGCGAAAACCGTGAGAGCCTCGGGGCCCCGGGCTCACAGTACTGTTTCTGGCGCTCAGCCACCGAAGCCCTCGAGGACTGCCGGGAGAGCTGCTATGCGGGCGCGGCCCTGGAGCCGGTGCAGCTTGACGCCGCAGAGCTTTCCGGGATTTTCTCGGACTGGACGCGGCTGCTCGCGCACAGGCTGGAGCTGTCGAGGCGGCCGGACGGACTGATGCCGACCTACTTCAGCTACGAGGCCGTGGACTGGCGCGTGACAGCGGACGGCATCGAGCCCATGAGTTTCAGGCAGCATGGCCTGCCGCTTTTCCTCGAGGGCCCGGTACACGACATGAAGCTGCAAAAGGACGCGGCATC
The DNA here is from genome assembly GCA_902496595.1 of uncultured Eubacteriales bacterium. Classification (GTDB taxonomy): domain Bacteria; phylum Bacillota; class Clostridia; order Oscillospirales; family Oscillospiraceae; genus Scatomorpha. The sequence continues at coordinate 1,202 of CABVBV010000007.1, forward strand.
AAGGCGCAGACTGCACGAGGCGGTCGGGCAAAGCGCGCTCTACGACAGGAAGCTGGCCATGTACAGGGTGAACGAGGCGCTCGACCGCTCGCAGCTCGAGCTGGGCAGGGCGGCGGCCTTCACTCCGGGCTGGCTCGAGAACGGCTCGGTCTGGCTGCACATGGAGTATAAATACCTGCTCGAGCTGCTCAAGGGCGGGCTGTATTCCGAGTTTTTCAAGGCGTTCCGCAGCTGCGGAGTGCCGTTTCTGGACGAGGCCGTGTACGGCAGGAGCACGACGGAAAACGTCTCCTTCATCGTCAGCAGCCTGAACCCCGACGAGCGGCTGCACGGCCGGAGCTTCGTGGCGAGGCTGAGCGGCTCGACAGCGGAGTTTCTCCAGATGTGGCAGCTCATGTTTTTCGGCCCGCAGCCCTTTGCGTGGAGGGACGGAAAGCTCGAGCTGGAGCTGCGCCCGGCCATACCGGAATACCTGATCGACGAAACTCTCACATTGGAGGCGACCCTCGCAGGAACCTGCCGCGTGCGCCTGCACTTCGCCGAAAAGCGGGACTATTTTCCCGGCAACTACGCCGTGACAAGGCTGACCTGCAGCCGAACCCCGGACGAGATACGCCACGGAGCGCAGACTCAGGCCGAGCTGTGGATGGAATGAACGAATTTGTGTGAACATAGAGGAGTCAATATGAAGCTGAACAAAGCATTAAAAAGGGCGGTCGGTGTTGTAATGTCTGTTTGTTTGCTCGCCGCACTGGCCGTTCCGGCGGCGGCGACATCAGCTATCTCGTCGGGTTCGAAGTATGAGCCTCTGGATGAGAACAAGTGGGAACTTGTGTGGTACGACGAATTTAACGGCGCCGCCGTTGACACAGGGAAGTGGGAATTCACGATCGGCGGAGGCGGCTTTGGCAACAATGAGCAGCAGTATTATACTGATTCCACCGACAACGCCTTTATACGCGACGGCAGCCTCGTGCTGAAGGCCGTACAGGGCGAATACGGCGGTGAGGACTACACCTCCGCCAAGCTGTCCTCGACCGAGAGCTGGAAATATGGCCGCTTTGAGTTCCGAGCCAAGCTCCCGGCAGGCTCCGGCCTTTGGCCCGCCATCTGGATGCTCCCGGAGGACATGGACGTATACGGCGGCGAGTGGCCGATCTGCGGAGAGATAGGCATCATGGAGTACATGGGCAGCGACACCGATACCGTACTCGGTACTCTGCACTACGGCAATCCATGGGCGTACAATACCGGATACTACGACCTTGAAAACGGCGGTTCGTTTGCAGCCGGCTACCACGACTTTGCCATGGAGTGGCTCCCGGGCGAGATCAGGTGGTACGTCGACGGCAAGCTGTATCAGATACAGCAGAACTGGTACAGCACAGATGCGACCGGTACCTATGAATATCCGGCTCCGTTCGACCAGGAGTTTTATCTGATGCTGAACCTGGCCGTGGGCGGCTATTTCCTCGGCGAGCTGGTGCCCGCCGAACAGGAGGGCCAGGCGCCCAACGTGAATCTGCTCGCGAACCCGGGCTTCGACACTGACCTGAGCGGATGGGAGACCTGGACTGAAAACGGCTCGGTATTTTCCTGCTCCGAGGGAACGACGCAAAACGTCTGGCACACTGTCAATATAGATAACGTATCTCTTTACAAAATCAATTAATTTGTCAGAAAGCTCGTTTTTCAATCTGTGCATTGAAAAACGAGCTTTCCTTCCCACATTATACCTGCTCAGCGCGCCATGTCGATGAGTATCTTCTCCGCTGTTCCGTTCATCTGGCGGTCGAAGGCCTCCTGGAAGTCCTCTATACCCACGATGCCGTCGAGCAGGGGCTCGACGGAGACAGTGCCGTCGAGGATGCCTTTCATTGCGCCGAGGAGGTCGTTGTCGCAGGTGCCGAGGATCTTGGGCTCCTTGTTCACGATGTACTGCGGGTTCGCCGTGGAGGGATCCTCGTACAGGGCGGCGAGGCAGACGGCGCCGCCGGGCTTCACTATCTTCAGCGCGTCGTTGAAGCTGCCCGGGTAGCCCGCGCAGTCGATGACCGCGTCCACGGTGGTGGTCTCGCGGCCCCAGTACCAGCCGGTCTCCTCGGTGAGGGCGGCCACCTGCTCGTAGCAGTCGCCGTCCAGGGTGCTGACCACGTGGTCGGCGCCGCATTTTTTGGCTATCTCCAGGCGGTGGCGGCCGCGGCCTACGACGATGGCCTTCGCCCCGCGAGCCTTGCACCACTGGAGGGAGCTGATGCCTATGATGCCCGTGCCGAGGATGACGACGGTGTCGCCCTCCTTGACCCCGGCTTTATTTACCGCGCCGAGGCCTACGCCGAAGGGCTCCATCATGGCGCACTGCACGTCCGTCATCTCGTCGGGGATGGGCATGAGTGAGTTCATGTACGGCGCGAAGGCGTACTCGCTCTCGGGGTCGGTGAACTTGAAATACTGCGCACAGGCGCCGGGAATGCCCTGGCCGGTGTAGTGGTCGCCCACGCCGATGCAGTGGGCATAGTCCTGATGCTTGCAGTACCAGCACTCGCCGCAGAAGGCCATGTTGACGCCGAAGACGCGGTCGCCGACCTTGTAACGGGTGATCTCGGAGCCGACCTCGGCGATCTCTGCGGCGAACTCGTGACCGAAGATCTGCCTGTCGGCCTTGGCCCACTGGGGCCCGCGGCGGACGGCGTGCAGGTCGCTGCCGCAGATGGAGGCGTATTTTGTCCTGAGCAGCACATCCTTGGGGCCTATCTCGGGGATGTCCAGCTCCTCGAGGCGCAGGTCGTTCTGCCCGTGGTAGACGATGGCTTTCATTTTGCCTTTCATATCAACAATTCCTTTCTCAGAGGGTCTCGCCGCTTTTTATGTCGCGGAAGAGGAAGATGCCGAAGACAGCCATGACGACGAACATAGCGATGGGGAAGCGGAACATCGTCACCATGCCGCCCGAGGAGTTCATGAGCGCGGAGAAGATGCCGCTCGACACGGCGCCGGAGAAGATGCCGGAGAAGGTCATGAAGGCGGAGCCGGCCGCCAGGTCTTTCGGCTCCAGCACCTTCATCGGATAGGTGTAGGGCACGATCTGCTGCATGGCCTGGCCGACGCCCATGGGGAAGACGGAAAGCATACAGAAGAGGAAGGCGAAGCCGTCCGTTGCCGGGGTGCCGACGAAGAGCATGAGCACGCCGGAGGCGAGGCTGAGCAGGCACCACCAGACGGTCATGCCGCGGTATCTGCCGTGCTTGGCCGCATAGCCGCCGAGGAAGACGGTGAGCACGGCGCAGACGACGCTGCCCGGAGTGGACACCAGGCCGGAGAGCGTGCTGCTCACACCGCAGGCCTCCATCAGATAGGTGGGTACGTACTGCCCGGCGGTGGTGGCGACGCAGAAGCAGAAGCTGGTGACAAAGATGGCGAGATAATAGCGGTTTTTGAGCAGCCTGACCGGGAGTATGGGATCCTCGGCCCGCCTTTCGGCCAGCACGAGGCCGACGAGGCCGACGACAGTGAGCGCGTAGAAGGCGAGCATGAGCGGGCTCGTCCAGCCCTTGAGGCTGCCCAGCGACATGGCGAGGCAGAAGGGCACGAGCATGAGCGCACAGAAGAGGGAGCCCGCCACGTCCATCCGGCCTCCGCCCGCGCTCTTTTCAGAGCGGGGCAGGCCGACGGCGCAGAGCACGGTGATGAGCACAAGTACGGGAACGGAGACATAGAAGGTTATGCGCCAGTCGTATTTGCAGATGAGCCCGGCCACCGGCGCCGCGATGAGTATAGAGACGGTGCCGACGGTTTGTGCGATGCCGGAGTATTTGGGCCCCTCGCTCTGGCCGAAGAGGTCGCAGAAGAGCAGGAAGCTGTTCACCATCCAGCAGGCCCAGGCCGCGCCCGCAAGGCAGCGGGTGACGAGTATGACGGTGAAATCAGTCGCAAAGGCGGCGACGGCGTAGGCGGCGGTGTAGACGATGAGCGCGCCTATGAGCAGCTGCTTGCGCCCGAGTTTTTCGCCCAGCTTGCCGCTTATGGGGCAGACCGTGCAGCGGAAGCAGGTCTCGAGCGCGAACACCAGCCCCACCTGGCTGACCGCGTCGAATTCCCCGGCCATGGCGTAACCCACCACGCCCATGCAGGCTATGAGGAACATGGACATGAAGTTCAGGGCAAGCAGCCCTATGTATCCCATCTTTTTTCTGGTATCGAGCATATTTTCACCCTTTCCCGGGCCGGAGCCGGCTCATAGGACGAAGTCGCGGATGACCTGGGGATAGAGGGTGTTCTCGGCGCCGAAGTAGCTGGGGTCGAAGAACTTCTGGTGACGGCTGACGTCCCCCGCGCAGCGGCTGGCCATGACGCGAGAGGCGTACCTCCACTTGCCGTCCGCGCCGCGCCTGAAGGTGTCGTACTTGAGATCCATGACGATGACCTGGGGCTTCATCTCGTCGGGTATGCCCTGGACGACGACGGTGTAGTGCTTGGCCCTGGCGGTGCCGGCCTCCTCGTCGACCACGATGACGGGGTCGATGCACATATGGATGGTGCGCGGGGTGTTGTCGGGGGCGTAGGAGATGTTCGCGCCCGCGAACATACCGGCGAAGGCCGCCTTGTCGTGGCTGTAGGCCAGGGTGTCGCCGAAGTATATGTCCGCCTCGGCAAAGAGCTCGCCTATCTCCTCATACCTGCCCTGATCAACCAGCCAGCAATACTCGTACAGCAGATTGAGGATCTCTCTTTCAGAAGTCATGTTTTTCTCCTCCTTGTGTATTTTCCGGCGTTTCACGCCTTGTTTATCTCGTAGGCGACGGCGGCGCCTTCCGCGGTCGCGTTCAGGGCGCGGCGGGCCTGTACGGCGTCGCCGATGACGTAGTACTTGATGCCCAGGCGCTCACAGGCGGCCTTGAGCTCGTCGCAGGGCTTGGAGCGTGCGCCGACGGCGGTGACGACGGTGTCGCAGGGGATGGTGAGCTCTTCACCGTCCCGCTCGGCGACGACGCCGGCGCCGTTTATAGCCTTGCAGCGGGCGTTCACGATGGTCTCTATGCCCTCCTCGGCCATGGCGGAGAGGGTGCAGAGTTTGCGCAGGTAGCCCATGTCCGCCGCGAGCTGGCCCTGCATCTCGACGACTGTGACCTTGCAGCCCAGGGCGGCGGTAAACTCCGCCGTCTCGAGGCCCACCATGCCGCCGCCGATGATGCAGACCCGGCCCTCGGGCACGGCCCTGTGCGCGAGCACGTCGTGGGAGTTGTAGACCGGCTTGAGCTCTGCGCCGGGCAGGCTGAGCCTGATGGGCTCGGCCCCGGTGGCGATTATGACGGCGTCCGGCTTCAGGCTCTCTATGAGCGCGGCGTCCACGGGGGCGTTGAGCCTGATCTCCACGCCCAGGCGGCTGAGCCTGCGGGCGCAGTCTGCGGTGGCTTTCTTGAATTCGCCCTTGCGCGGGGACTCGCCCGCGAGGATGAACTGCCCGCCGAGGACGCCCGCGGCCTCGCAGAGCACGACCTTGTGACCGAGCATATGCAGGCGGTAGGCCGCTTCCATGCCGCCCATGCCGCCCCCGGCTATGAGCACGGTCTTCGGCGAGTCAGTCTTTACAAAGGCGTATTCCTTCTCCCGGCCCAGCGCCGGGTTGCGCAGGCAGGTGATGTGGGTGTCGTTCAGGAGATTTTCCGGGTTCATGTGCGGGTCGAAGCAGCCCTGGCAGCAGCCGATGCAGTAGACTATCTCGTCCTCCCGACCGGAAGCCGCCTTGTTGCAGAACTCGGGGTCTGCCAGGTTTGCGCGGGCCATGACCACGAGATCCACCTTGCCCTCGTCCAGTATCTCCTCGGCGAGAGCGGGGGTGTTTATGCGCCCTGCGACGGCGGTTATCATGCCCGTCTCGCGGCGGATGCGGGCGGCGTTGCCCGCGTTGAAGCCCTGCGGCACGTCCACGGGCGGCACATTTATCTTGAGCGAGTCGGAAAGGGAGTTTCCCCGGGAGATGTTGAGGATGTCCACGCCCTCCCTCTGAGCCATTCGTGCAAACTCGATCATGTCCTCGGCGCTGAGGTTTATGGGCAGGCCGTCGTCAAAGCAGGCGATGCGGATGGAAAGGGGCATATCCTCGGGTATGTTCCGGCGCACGGCGCGGAAGACCTCGAGGGCGAATCTGGCACGGTTCTCAAGGCTGCCGCCGTACTCGTCGGTTCTGCGGTTCGTGGAGGGATTCAGGAACATATGCGGCAGATAACCGTGGGCGCAGTGGACTTCCACCATGTCGTAGCCCGCCCGGACGGCCCGGGCCGCGGCGGCTCCGTAGCAGTCCACGATGTAGCGTATCTCCTCCTTGGTCATGGGCGGGACGACGAGATCCTTGCCGTTGAGCGCGGGATAGAGCGCCGCGGGCAGGACGGTCTCCGAGGGCTCGTATACCCTGGCCGGGAAGGCGATGGCGCTGCCTTGCCAGAGCTGGGCCGCGCACTTTGCGCCGCCCGCGTGGACGGCTTCGGTCAGGAGCCTGTGGCTCTCGCCTATCTCGTCCGTACTTATGGCCAGCATACCCTCCGGGCAGGAGCCCGTGTCCACGGCTGCGCAGGGGGAGTAGATGAGCCCCACCCCGCCCTTGGCGCGCTCGCCGAGGTAGTCTGCCAGCTGCTGAGACACCTTGCGGTCACGGCCTATCATGAGGCAGCCCATGGCGGAGACCACCACCCTGTTTTTCAGCGTGAGCCCCCTGACCGTCAGCGGGCTGAACAGCGTCCTGTACTTCATTGCTACCACCTTTCAGTTTTTTGTGTTTTCTCTGACTGACAAGATTTTAGCAAGCGCCAGGTATAAAAAGAGGTTCAACCCGTGGTTTAAGTCGGGTTGAACCTCTGGTTTTTTGCCGTATTCCGCGTGCGCTCGCCTATATCGTCTCCTGCATTAGCTTCGAGAGCCGACGGCTTTCCTCGGGCGAGAGCTGCTTTTTTATGACGTTGTAGAAGTTTTTGGCGGAGCGGTACATCTTGGCCTGAAGAAGCATCTCCAGCGTCAGGACGTTTATCTCGCTGTCGAGCTCCTCGATGTTCGCGGCGTTCGCCACGATGCGCAGCAGTTCCCTGGTCTTGCCCGTGTCCCGCAGGAGCAGGATGTGGCTCTTGAGCAGGTCGTTAAAGAGCACGCGATAGTAGTTTATCTTGGCCGAAAGCCAGATCTCGGCGTCGAAATTGGGCAGGAAGCTGCCCCTGTACATCTCAAGCGCACACTTCCCGGCCTCCAGCCTCTGCGTCCTGGGCAGGCTGCTGTCGAGGGCTCTGTGGGCCAGCTTTTCAAACTCCTCCGCGTCCACCCAGACGCTGAGGGCCCGGTTTATGCCGTAGGTGCCGCCGCCCGCCGTTATGACCGGGACGGGGCTGATGCTGTCGAAGAGCTTCCGCGTGCGGAAGGCCAGATTTTTTATGAGGCTGTATGGGTCGTCAATGACAGAGTCCGGCCAGATTATCTCCGCCAGCTCGTAGACCGGCACGACTCTCTGGCGGTTGCAGAGCAGATAGATGAAAAAAGTCCAGCATTGGACGGCGGAGAGGTTCTCCTCCTGCTGTATGCCCAGCCCCGTGCGTATGGCGAGGCCCCCGAGCAGATACACCTGCAGCTGGTTCTCCGGCGCCCGGGAGAGCGCCCGGCTCAGGTTCGCGGCGGAGACGGCGCTGCCGCGCATCCGCTCCGTGTGCAGCTCGCCCGCCGCCAGGATGGCGATGTTGCGCAAAACCGAGAGGTTCTCGGGCCGCTCCGCAAAGCGGTGAAAGCCGTCGAGGCAGACGAAACAGCGCATATCGCTCCTGACCGGGAATGGTACCATCACGTAGTTCCAGGCCTCCATGCCCTTGTAGAGCTGCTCCTTGAGCTCGCCCTTCTGCTCGCTTTTGACGTAGCTCTCGCCGTGGAGCGGCTTTTGGCTCTCCCAGGCGTCCAGCATCGTCCTGACGCCGAACTCGTCCGTCTTGCGTATGTTCGCGATCTCGTCCGAAAAGCCGGTACGGCTCTCGCTGTATATGTCCACGACGCACTCGAGATCCGGATCCACCTCAAAGATGAAGCCCCGGTCTGCGGCGTAGACGAACATTGCCGTGCGCAGCAGCATGGCCATCGTTTCGGAGACGTCCAGGCGCTCCCGCCCCCAGCGCTGTCCGTGGGAGGCGAGCTCGTATTTGTTCAGGCAGTCGACATGGCCGCAATAGCCCGCCGGGCAGACGGAGTCGATACGCAAGACCTTGTCCCCCTCGCGCACGAGCGCCGAGTCGAGCACGGCCTCGCCCGCGCCTTCGAGCTCTGTGACCGTGAAGTCAAAGCTCCTGGCGTCGAGGTCTAGGCTCTCGAACGCCCGCCTTGCCGCGTCGTCCGAGCCAAAGAGCTCCCGCGCCGCCGCGTTCATGCCCAGTACCCGGCCATCCACAGCGTCGCTGACAACGACAGGCTGCTGCGAGCTCAAAAGTTCAGGCATTATCCCCTTGCTGATATCCATTCTCATGCCCCCGTTCAAAGAGGTCTGGTATCCAACATGATTATGCCATTCCGTGACAGCATAATCAACCCAAAATCAAGAAGGCCGCAAAACGCGACCTTCTTATTCTATTGCGGCAGTCGGCTCGTACTCGTCACTGCTCATGATTTACGCCACGATTTGTCTCGCATTTCAGCCTTCTTCCCTCTTTGTCGAAGTTTTTCCTGAGTGCGAGCTCGGTCGGGATAATTGAGAGCAGCGGCGGGATGAGCTGAGCTCCGCAGACTATGCCGCCCACGATGCTGACGCGCTCCGTGTCCGCTCCAAACACGAAAAGCATGGCGATCACGGTCGCGGGCAGCATCACAAGACCCATTACCCACCATACCTTCCCGCAATACCTGTGCGCAAAATCCCAGGTCTCCTGGCTCTTCATAGACATATTCGTCCTGTAGCCATAGTTCGAATTGATCTTCTTTGGAGCGTTCTTTATGAACCTTTTCCCCAGACTGAGCATCGCTGTCGGCACGATGAGATCCATGACCAGCATGAATATCCAAAATCCCATGATACACCTCCTGTTTACAGCTTAAAAACATCATCGGCGCCCGGGACATCCGGACGACGCAGTATAGATCGGTGGGGTCTTGCGGTTTTTGATAAAGGCGCTGCCGGATGCTGAGGCCGTACTTCCGGTCATTTCGGAGAGCGCCTCGGGCACACTGGAGTCCGAGCGCGGCGGCACCTTAGCTGAATGATAGGCTCGGCTCGTGCCGTCGATAGCTTGCTGCGTTCACCGGCCCATGTACTCGCTTGGCAGCCGGCCGGTGTATTTTTTGAAGACCCTTGAGAAGTGGCTCGGTGAGGAGAAGCCGAGGTAGGAGCTGATGCTTGTGAGGCTCTTGTCCGTGTAGTCCAGTAGCCTTTGCGCCTCCTCCGTCTTCTCCCTCAGTATGTAGTCCGTCAGGCTTTCTCCCGTCTCCGCCTTGAAGCGCTCGGAGAGGTAGGGCCGGCTCATGTACAGCTCCTTAGCCATGTCGTTCACGCTGATGCGCTCGCAGAGATGGCGCTGCACGTAGTTTGCCACCTTCAGCGCCAGCTCCGTCGAGCCCGCGCCGCGCAGCCGCGCCACGCGCCGGGTGTAGTCCGCGACCATGTGGTATTGCAGATTGGATATCCGCTCAGCGCTGCCCAGCAGCTCGCACTGCTGTATATACGAATCGCTCATGGCGAGCGCCTCCTCCGCGCCCATGCCGCCCGATATCGCGGCACGCGACACCAGCGTGCAGGTGACGATGAAGGTGTTCCTCAGCTGCCGCAGCTGGTCGCGGGCTATGACGCCGCCGCGCACCGCAGGCGCAGTCGCCGACCAGGCCTCCAGCCCCTGTACGTCCCCGCGCTGGACGATCTGCATTATCTGCCGCTCCACATCCATCGTATTGTGCGAGCCGCCGACCGGGCCCGCCGTGTGCGCGTCGTACTTTCGCCGCGCCGCTGCGCCGCGCAGCTCGCGCTGTTCCCTGTCGTAGATGGTCACGTCCTTGAGCTCGAGCCGTTCGCCGTTCAGCATGAAATTCACCGCGCACAGCATCTGGATGATGCTCTCGAGCGGCATCGGCACGATGGCCCGCATGGCGGAGATGAACTCGCCCATCCTCTCCTGAGGCACGTCCGCCCTGAAGGCCAGCTCTCGCAGCTCGCGCTCGCCTCCGCCCACCTGGCTCACAGGGCCGACGATGATCCTGGTCTCCCCCGAATTTACCACCCCGAAATAGTAGAAATCCGGAGTGACGTAATAGCCCACGTGCTCCGATATCCCCATGAGCTCCGCCTCGAACACCCGCATCGGATCCACAGGCAGCTTCACCAGCGAATGGTAAAACGTCCGCTCGCTTCCCTTGTAGACCCGTATCGGTATGCCGGAGAGATTCCCGAGAACCGTACAGATATAGCTCAGATCCGACTCAGTCAAGGCCTCCACCCCTTTTTCTTACCATTATATGAAATACCTTACCAAATTGCAAGAGAGCTTGCCGCTGCGCGTGCTATACTTTTCACAGAAACAAGGGCGCCGGGGCCTCCGGCGGAACTCAGAAATGAACCGGGAGGAAGGAACATGGGTAAAAAGCTGTTTGCGTGGATCGAAAAACCTGTCTTTGGGAGCCGGATCAGGACGGAGGATGTGAGCCGCGGCGAGAAGTGGCTGGGCTACCTGCTCGGGCCGTCGGGTGCGCTGCTCTTAAACGCGGTGCTGGCGACGTATCTGAACGTCTACTACACCGACGTTTTGAATCTCACGGGGCTCTGGGGCGGGGCCTTCCTCGTGGTATTCCCGATAATCAGCAAGGTGCTGGACGCGGTGACGAACATAGTCATGGGCTATGTCATAGACCGCACGCGCACCAAAGAGGGCAAGGCGAGGCCCTGGCTGCTCATAAGCGCGCCCATGGTGGCGGTGACGGGCATACTGCTCTTCACCGTGCCGCAGTCCTCGACCGGCGTGCAGGCAGTGTGGGTCATGGTGAGCTACAACCTCTTCTATTCTCTGGCCTACACCATCTTCAACATGAGCCACAGCCTCATGGTTCCGCTCTCCACGCGCAACAGCACGCAGCGCGGCGGCCTGTCGGTGTTCAACCAGATAGCGAACGTCATGATGACGGGCATCCTCGTGGCGCTCATCTTCCCCATGCTCATCATGCCCGCCGTCGGCGTGGACAAGGGCAGGTGGGTGCTGCTCATGAGCATACTGTCCATCCTGGCCCTGCCGCTCACGCTGCTGGAGTACTACTTCACGAAGGAGCGCGTGACGCTGGAGGGCAAACAGGACGAGGGCGACGCCAAGGCCGTGCCTTTCTTAAAGCAGCTCAAGGCCATCTTCACGGACAGGTTCATGCTCATCATCTACGTCTACTTCTTTATCAACACCCTCGGCACCGTGATAAAGAACATGAGCCTCGTCTACTTCTGCAACTACGTCCTCGGCACCTACAACGACGGTGTGACGCAGACGATGATCTCGGTCATCGGCGGCATACCGATGGGCATAGGCATCTTCGCCGTCTGGCCGCTGGCCAAGCGCTTCGGCAAGCGCAACCTCACCGTCGCGGGCTTCGTGCTCTTCGCGCTCGGCAGCGCGATCTGCTGGCTGTTCCCGAAGAACATGGTCATCATGCTCGTCGGCCAGTTCATAAAGAACATCGGCGGCCTGCCCTGCTCCTACGTGTTCATGGCGCTCTTTGCCGACGTGCTCGACCACATGGAGTGGAAGACCGGCTTCCGCTCCGACGGCGTGGCGATGAGCATCTACAACACCATCTCCGTCGCCATGGTGGGGGTCTGCACCGGCATCTTCAACGGTATGCTGGCGGGCTCCGGCTACGTCGCGCCCTACTACGACGCCGCGGGAGAGTTCGTCGCCGTGCAGAGCGAGGCCGTGCAGGGCGTCATCACCTTCGGCTTCGTAGGGCTCGAGACCATCACCGGCGCGATACTCGCCGTCCTGCTGCTGTTCCTCAACGTCGAGAAGACCATAGGCAAAAAGCAGGCCGAGATAAAGGCCCGGAACGAAGGAGAGCAGTGAGGTGGAAAAATGCGGGCGATACGTTTAAAATGTGAATATCTCAAAGACCCCGTCGGCATCGGCATCCTCCGTCCGAGGCTCATGTGGAACTGCGAGGGCGGCCTGAGGCAGACGGCCTATGAGCTCGAGGCCGTCTCCGCCGAGGGCAGGCCGCTCTGGTCGAGCGGAACGGTGGAGAGCTCCTCCATGCGGGCCCGGTACGCCGGGGAAGCGCTCGCGAGCCGCGCTTCGGTGCGCTGGCGGGTGCGGCTGCGCGACGAGGAGGATGTCTGGGGCGAGTGGAGCGGCTGGGCCTCCTTCGAGCTGGGCCTGCTCTCCTCCTCCGACTGGGAGGCCGAGTGGATAAGCGGAGATCACCGCGTCGACAGAAAGCGGCGCTATCCCGTCGACTGCTTCCGCCGCCGCTTCAGCTCCGGGAAAACAAAGCGGGCAAGGCTCTACATCACGGCCTGCGGGCTCTACGAGGCCAGGATAAACGGCGAGCGCGTGGGCGATTTCGTCCTCGCGCCGGGCATCACGGACTACCGGAAGCGCGTGCAGTACCAGGTCTACGACGTGGCGGCGCTCCTGCGCGAGGGAGAGAACGAGCTGACGGTGCAGCTCGCGGACGGCTGGTACCGCGGCTCCTGCGGCGCCTGGGGACTCAGGAACCAATACGGCACACAGACCAAGCTGCTGGCCCGGCTCGAACTCACCGGCGAGGACGGCTTCGTGCGCAGCGTTGCGAGCGGCCCGGACTGGGACTGGTCGAACGACGGGCCCATACGCTTCGCCGACATACAGGACGGCGAGGTCATAGACGCCCGCATGGCCCCCTCTTACTCCGGCCGGGCGCGGACGGCGAAGCACTCCGTCGTGCCCACTGCCTCGGACAACGTGCCCGTCACGGAGCACGAGCGCTTTTCGCCCGCGCTCATCACCACGCCCTCGGGCAAGAAGGTGCTGGACTTCGGCCAGAACATCGCGGGCTGTGTCCGCTTCTCGCTCGAGGCGAAGGCCGGGCAGCGCGTCTTCCTGCGCTTCGGCGAGCTCATAGGCGAAGACGGCGAGTTCACGCAGAAGAACATTCAGTGCGCGACGAAAAAACGAGCCACGCCGCTGCAGCAGGCTGAATACATCTGCAAGGCCGGGAAAAACGAGTACAAGACGGCCTTCGCCATCTTCGGTTTCCAGTACGTGCAGGTGGAGACGGACGTCCCCTTCGCTCCGGAGGACTTCGAGGCCATAGCGGTCTCCTCCGACATGGAGCGCACGGGCTGGTTCGAGAGCTCGAACGAGCTTTTGAACAAATTCTTCGAGAACACGGTCTGGAGCACTAAGAACAACCACGCCGACCTGCCCACCGACTGCCCCACTCGAGAGCGGCACGGCTGGACGGGAGACGCGCAGCTCTTCTGCGGCACGGCGGCCTACATCTTCGACTACGCGGCCATGGCCAGAAAGTACGAGCGCGACCTCACGGACGGCCAGCACAAGAACGGCTGCTTCCCGCAGATCGTCCCCGTGGGCGGCACGGACTTCTACATGAAGGTCATGGACGGCTCGGCGGGCTGGTCGGACGCCGGAGTGTTCATACCCTGGGAGATATACAAACGCTACGGCGACAGGGCCATACTCGAGGAGAACTACGACTCCATGAGAGCCTATACCCGCTTCAAGCTGCGCACGCTGGGCCGCCGGTATCCCACGGCGCGGCCCACGGGCGTACGCGGCGAGGCCCGGCGCTGGGTCTCGAACTACGGCCAGTCCTACGGGGAGTGGGCGGAGCCCGCGGAGATCCGGCCCTTCTCAACCTCGGACTTCGTCGTGCCCCACCCGGAGGAGACCACGGCCTACATAGCGCTGCTGCTCGACCGTATGTCGGGCATAGCCGCCGAGCTCGGTCACGACGGCGAGGCCGCGGAGTACGCGAAGGCCGCCGGAAATGTGCGCCTCGGCTATCAGGCGCTGGTGGAGACTGAACGCCACGGCCTCGACACCGACCGTCAGGCCAAGCTCGTGCGCCCGCTCTACCTCGGCCTGCTGAACGAAAAGCAGCGCGAATACGCGCAGAAGCGGCTCATAAAGGCCCTCGACGGCTACGGCTGGAGGCTCGGCACGGGCTTCCTCTCGACGCCGATGATCCTCTACGTGCTCGCGGACATGGATATCGAGTACGCTTACCGGCTGCTCGAGAACGAGGAGATACCCGGCTGGCTCTCGATGCCGAAAAACGGCGCGACGACCATCTGGGAGAGCTGGGAGGGCCCGAGGGCCCAGGGCGGCGTGGCCTCGCTCGACCACTACTCCAAGGGCGCGGCCTGCAGCTGGCTCTTCGACAGTATGTGCGGCATAAACCTCACGGGTGAAAACCGCTTTCTCATCGCCCCGAGGCCGGGCGGGCGCTTCACGCGGGCCTCGGCGGAGTATCTGAGCGTCTATGGCATGGTCAAGAGCGGCTGGGTACGCAGCGAGGGAAAGACGGAGTTCACGGTCACGGTGCCCTCAAACTGCACGGCCCTTGTGCGCCTGCCCGACGGCAGCGAGCGCGAGCAGGGCCCCGGCACGCAGCACTACACGATACAGGAGGTCTGAGCATGGACATTGAAAAAACTCTCCGCTCCATGACGCTCGAGGACAAGGTGGCCCTCTGCGAGGGCGCGGATTTCTGGCGGACGCGGAAGTTTGAAAAGTACGGCATCCCCTCAATCTTCATGTGCGACGGGCCGCACGGCCTGCGCAAACAGGAGGACGCGACCGACATGATGGGCGTACACAAGTCGAGGCCCGCGACCTGCTTTCCCCCGGCTGTGACCACGGGCAGCAGCTGGGACACGTCGCTCATGGAGGAGATAGGCGCCGCCATAGGCGAGGAGGCGGCCGACCAGGGCGTGAGCCTCGTCCTCGGCCCCGGCGCGAACCTGAAGCGCAACCCGCTCTGCGGCAGGAACTTTGAATACTTCAGCGAAGACCCCTGCCTCGCGGGCAAACTGGCCGCCGGCTTCATCCGCGGCGCGGAGTCGAAGGGCGCGGGCACGAGCCTCAAGCACTTCGCGGCAAATTCGCAGGAATTTAGCCGCTTCACCTCCGACAGCGTCGTGGACGAGCGCACGCTGCGCGAGCTGTACCTTACCGCCTTCGAGACAGCCGTGAAGGAGGGCGCTCCGAGCACAGTCATGTGCGCCTACAATAAGCTCAACGGCGTACATTGCAGCGACAGCAAGGCCCTGCTCACGGACATACTCCGAGATGAGTGGGGCTTCAAGGGCGTGGTCGTCACGGACTGGGGCGCGATGAACGACCGCATCGAGGGCTTCCGGGCGGGCTGCGACCTCAATATGCCCGGAGGCAGCGGATATATGTGGAAGGAAGTCCTCGCGGCGGTGAGGGCCGGGGCCCTGCCTGAAAAGGCCGTCGACGACTGCGCAAGGCGCGTTCTGGAGTTGGTAGAGCGGGCGTCGGAGAACAAAAAGCCGCCCGCTGCCTGCGACTATGAGGCTCATCACAAACTCGCGAAGCGGGCAGCCGCAGAGGGCGCGGTGCTGCTCAAGAACGAGGGAGGGCTCCTGCCGCTCGGCGAAGGGGCGCGGGTTGCCGTCATCGGGGACATGGCGAAGCGGATGCGCTATCAGGGCTCCGGCTCCAGCCACATAAACCCCATGAAGCTCAGCCAGCCCCTGGACTTCCTGCCCGGGGCGGTCTACGCCCCCGGCTGCGACGAGCGGGGCGGCACCAGTGCCGAGCTTCTCGCCGAGGCCGTTAAAGCGGCGAAGAATGCCGACGCCGCCGTGGTCTTTGCGGGCCTGCCGGAGCGCTATGAGTCCGAGGGCTTCGACCGCGACGACATGAAGCTGCCCGAGGGGCATCTGCGCATGATAGAGGCCGTCGCCGCCGCGAACCCGAACACAGTGGTCGTGCTGCTGTGCGGCAGCGCGGTGGAGTGCCCCTGGGCGGATGAGGTCAAAGCCATACTTTACATGGGCCTGCCCGGCCAGGCCGGGGGCGAGGCCGCGGCCGACCTGCTCTACGGAAGGGCGAACCCGGGCGGCAAGCTGGCCGAGAGCTGGCCGTACCGCTATGAGGACGTGCCGTCCTCCGAAATTTACGACAAGACCGCCGACGCGCTCTACGAGGAGGGCCTCTATGTCGGCTACCGCTGCTACGACAAGTCCGGCACGGCGGTGCGCTGGCCCTTCGGCTACGGCCTGAGCTACACCGGCTTTGCCTGTTCCGAGCCTGCGCTCTCCGGCAGCCGCGTCTCCGTCACCGTGGAGAACACTGGAGAGAGAGCCGGGGCCGAGGTCGTGCAGCTCTATATTGCGCCGCCGGCCGGCGGGCTGCACCGTCCGGTACGGGAGCTCAAGGGCTTCGAGAAGGTGTTCCTGCGGCCCGGCGAGCGCCGGACTGTGAGCTTCGAACTCACGGAGCGAAGCTTCGCCGTCTGGCAGGACGGCTGGCGCGTCCCCGGCGGACGCTACACCCTGAGTATAGGCGGCAAGAGCGTCTGCATCGACATGGACGGCGAGGCCCTGGCCGCTCCGGAGTGGCAAAAGGGCAGCTGGTACGAAAACTGCTCCGGGAAGCCCGACCGGCGCGGCTGGGAGGCCATGCTGGGCCGCCGCTATGAGCCGCCGGTGCTCAAAAAGGGCGGCTTCACGATGGACAACACCGTGGCTGAAATGCGCGAACACAGCCTAATAATGAAAATAATGTACAAGGCGACGGAGCGAGTCATCGCCAAGGGCTGCGGCGGCAAGGTGGACTATGAAAACCCGCAGTTTCGGATGCTCATGGCCTCCTCCGCCGAGTCGCCGCTGCGCAGTATGCAGATAAGCGGAGGCATAAAGGGCGGCGTGTTCCCCGGCCTGCTCGAGATGGCGAACGGGCATCCCCTGCGCGGCATCCTGCGGATGATAAAGGGGTGAGCGCGTGAGACGCTATCTTGCGATCGACATTGGCGCGTCCTCGGGCCGCCATATCGTAGGCTGGCGCGAGGAGGGTGAGATAAAGACCGACGAGGTCTTCCGCTTCCCGAACGGCCCCGTGCGCCTCGGTGACGCCCTCGTCTGGGACATCGACGCGCTGCTCTCGAACGTGAAGTCGGGCATCGCCGCCGCAAGGGAGAAATATCCCGACATCGTGGGCCTCTCGGTGGACACCTGGGGAGTGGACTACGTGCTCATGGCCGGGGACGCGCCCATCTATCCCGCCTTCTCCTACCGCGACACGCGCACCCTCTCCGCCGTCGACGAGGCACACGCCCTCGTGACCTTCGAGGAGCTGTACACGCACACGGGCACGCAGTTCCAGAGCTTCAACACGCTCTACCAGCTCTTTGCCGACCTGAGAGCGGGCAGGCTGGAGCGGGCAAGCGGCTTTCTGATGCTGCCCGAATACCTCATGTTCCGGCTCTGCGGCGCGAGGGCGCAGGAGTACACGAACGCCACGACGACGGGCCTCGTGAATGCGGTTACGGGCGAATACGACATGGAGCTCATATCGAGGCTCGGCCTGCCGGAGCGGCTCTTCGGGAAGCTCTCCATGCCGGGCGCGGCGCTCGGCGAATACGAGGGCGTCCGCGTCACCCTCTGCGCCACGCACGACACGGCCTCCGCCGTTGAGGGCATACCCATGGCGCAGGACG
This sequence comes from uncultured Eubacteriales bacterium, assembly GCA_902496595.1. Classification (GTDB taxonomy): domain Bacteria; phylum Bacillota; class Clostridia; order Oscillospirales; family Oscillospiraceae; genus Scatomorpha. The sequence goes on from CABVBV010000007.1 coordinate 18,866, forward strand.
CGCCCTACATCTCCTCGGGCACCTGGAGCCTGCTCGGGGTAAAGACGCCGAAGCCAATAACGGACGCCCGTTCCCGCGCCGGGAACTGGTCGAACGAGGGCGGCGTGGGCTACAACCGCTATCAGAAGAACATCATGGGTATGTGGCTCGTGAACCGCCTGCGGGACGAGCTCTGCCCCAAAGCGCCCTTCGCCGAGGTCGTCGGCATGGCCGAGGGGAGCGCCTGCGCCGCCGTCATAGACGGAAACGACGCCTCGCTGCTCGCGCCGGAGAGCATGAAAACCGCCTTCGACGCCCTCGCGCCCGGGCAGCTCCACGCTCCAGGCGACTACTTCAAATGCGCCTTCCGCTCCCTCGCCTCGGGCTATGCCGCGGCGCTCGCGGAGCTCGAAGCGAACACGGGCCGGAGCTTTGACCGGCTCTGCATCGTCGGAGGCGGGGCCAAAAATACTTATCTGAACCGCCTGACCGCCGAGTCGAGCGGCAAATACGTCGAGGCCCTGCCCATAGAGGCCACGGCGCTGGGAAATCTGAAAATACAAATGGAGGCCGACAAATGAGCTATACGGAAGCCAGAGAACGCTACGCCGCCATCGGCGTTGACACGGAGGCCGCCCTCTCGCGGCTCAAGGCCGTGCCCGTCGCGCTGCACTGCTGGCAGGGCGACGACGTGAGAGGTTTCGACACAGACCCCTCCAAGCCGCTGACCGGCGGCATACAGACCACGGGCAGCCATCCCGGCAGGGCGCGGACGCCCTCGGAGCTGATGCGCGACCTCGACCTCGCCCTCAAGCTCTGCCCCGGCAAAAAGAAGCTGAACCTGCACGCGAGCTACGCCGTCTTCGAGCCCGGAGAGTGGGCGGACAGGGACGCGCTCGAGCCGCGCCACTTTGAGGCCTGGGTCGATTTCTGCAAGGCTCGCGGCCTCGGCGCGGACTTCAACCCCACCTTCTTCAGCCACCCGAAATGCGACCCGCTGACCCTCTCGAGCCCGGACGAGGCCACGCGCCGCTTCTGGATAGAGCACGGGAAGGCCTGCATACGCATCTCGAGCTACCTCGCCTCGGAGCTCGGCGGAGAGTGCGTCATGAACATCTGGACGGGCGACGGCTTCAAGGACATCCCCGCAGACCGGCTCGGCCCCAGGGAGCGCTACCGCGAGGCCATCGACGAGATCCTATCCGAGCCCTATGATTTCACCCGCGTCAAGCCCTGCATAGAGAGCAAGGTCTTCGGCATCGGCGTCGAGGCCTACACCGTGGGCAGCGCCGAGTTCGCCCTCAGCTACGCGGCCATGAACCGGGAGAAGTGCATCCCGCTCATGGACAACGGCCACTACCACCCGACGGAGCTGGTGAGCGACAAGATACCGGCGCTCCTGGCCTTCTTCCCGGAGATCGCGCTGCACATCACCCGAGGGCTGCGCTGGGACAGCGACCACGTCGTGCTCTTCGACGACGAGACGCGGGAGATCGCCACCGAGATCGTCCGCTGCGGCGGGCTGGACGGCAGGGTCAAGATAGCGCTCGACTTCTTCGACGCCTCGATAAACCGCATCGCCGCCTGGGTCGTGGGTTACAGGAACGTGCAGAAGTCCCTGCTCTACGCCCTGCTGCTGCCGGATATGCGCTCTCTGCAGGATTCCGGGCGCTGGACGGAGATAATGGCGGCACGCGAAGCGGCAAAGATGCTGCCCTTCGGTGAAATTTGGGACGAATACTGCCGCCGCTCGGACGTGCCTTCGGACGGCGAGTGGCTCGCCGAGGTGCAGCGCTATGAGCGCGAAGTGCTTTCAGAAAGGGGATAAAAACATGGGCATACTCGATGTAAGACCCGTGCAGGGCTTCATCCGCTGCTGCACGGACGGCTGGCTCCAGGGCTGGCACGAGCGCAACGGCGGCAACCTCACCTACCGTCTCACAAAGGCCGAGGCCGCCGAGTGCGCGCCGTACTTCAAAGCTCCCGGCGAGTGGGTGCCGATGGGCGTCGAGGACGCGGCGCTCGCGGGAGAATACTTCATCACCACGGGCAGCGGCAAGTACTTCCGGAACGTCGAACCCGACCCGGAGCACTCCATCGGCATCGTGGAGATAGATCCTGCGGGCTCAGCCTGGCGCATAGTCTGGGGTCTCGAGGGCGGCGCGAGGCCGACGAGCGAGTTCCCGAGCCACTACATGAACCACTGCGTCCGCGCCGCGGCGACGGGCGGGGACTGCCGAGTCATCTACCACGCGCACCCGGCGAACGTCATCGCCCTGACCTACGTGCTGCCGCTGACGGCCCGGGACTTCACGCGGGCGCTGTGGAAGTCCGCGACCGAGTGCCCGGTGGTCTTCCCCGAGGGCGTGGGAGTTGTGCCCTGGATGGTGCCCGGCGGCGCGGACATCGCCCTCGCCACCTGCGAGCTCATGAAGGAGTACACAGCCGCAGTCTGGGCGCACCACGGCCTCTTCTGCTCCGGCCCGGATTTCGACACCGCCTTCGGCCTCATGCACACCATCGAAAAAGCCGCCGAGATCTGCACTCTCGCCCTCTCCGCCGGCCAGGGGAAAATACGCCAGACCATCACGGACGAAAACCTCCAAGCCATAGCCCAAACCTTCGGAGTCAAACTCAACGAGGCCTTTCTAGGCAAGCAGATGGAGAGCTGAGCCGGGAGCATATGAAACAAAGCCGCCGTGCTGTTTATCTGCGCGGCGGCTTTGCCATATGCCTGGGTGGCCGACTGGGTGGGATTATATCAAAAAAAGCCCGCTTTTCTTTGCCGTGTTGACGTCTTCCTTGCTCATCATCAGCGCCGGAACCAACTCATCGGGATCTTTGAAAAGCGTTTTGCTGAAGATGGCTCTCGAATACCTGAATTGATAGCTTGAACTCAGCGTAGTGCAACAGCCTTCCACTCGGTCGTCGCTGATGAGATACATGGTTCTGCAGCCCAAGAACATAAAGTCGCCGCATAGGAGCGGGTTGTTGCAGTAAAAGCGAATGTTTGACTCGTTGCAGATCGTGTCGCCAAACAGAATATACCTGCAGTTTTTGTAATCCGCGAAGTCCTTTATGTCCACATACATGGTTGCCTGCAGGGTGTTTCGCCTTATTTCCAGAGCGTTTGCTGAGACGGATTTGGACGAAGACCTGAGCACGTAAAAGAAGATGGGGGAATGCTGAAAGAATGGAGGCAAAATATGAAAACTATCTCTACGAGAAAGCTCGCTTCTCTCTTCGTCCGGCAGCAGCATTTCATGAGAGACATTTAAAGCCCTGGCAATCTCGTACACCGTGAGCAGGTCGATCGCCACGGTGCCTTTCTCATATTTAGAAATACAGGCCAGACTTTTGTGCAGTTTATCTGCAAGCGTTTGTTGGGTTATTTTCTGTAATCTCCTGAATGTTCGAATATTATTGCCCAGTGTTTCATAAAACTCCGCAGATTGCATGAGAGCAGCTCCTTTCCTAAAAAGAAAAGAATTCATCGGTTTGCTTCAAAAGAGTCCAGTTTAATGAATTGATATCATAAATGGACGGCCTTGTCAACCGCAGAGAAAGAATATCAGTCAGAACTATACTGACAGTAAAATACACTGGATTTTTCCCGAGCGACTCTCTTTGCTAATATAGGTATCGTGGCAGGGAGTTTATCAAACCGTTTCACGAAAAATTGACAATGGCAAGGAGAGAAAAGTCAAAAGAGGAATAAAGGAGGATATGTATGAACACAGAAAAAGTAAAATTTTCGGGATATTTCCAGGTCGTTATGGCAGCGTTCATCACATTCACGGTGGGCATAAGTTTCGGAGCGTACAGCCTGCTGATAGTTCCCCTCTCCGAGAGGCTGGGCTGCAGCATCACGGCGGCCGGCGTACCGGCAACCGTGGAGACGATAGCGTCGTTTGTGACCGGTATGGCCGGAGCCGGCATACTCCTTAAGAAGTGGAGCGCAAGGCGCTGTATACTTATTGGCGCCATCATCGCCTGCCTTTTCGTACCGGCATACGTGTATTTGCCCTCCCTGCTGCTGGTGTGCATATTTGAGGCAATCACCGGAGCTTCCATGGCCATCGGCTTTTCCACGGGCATGAGCGCCTTTATCAAAGAGTGGTTCATTGAAAAGAGGGAGTCGGTCTTAGGAATATCTATCGCCTGCATCGGCTTTGGCGCGGCAGTAGGCACCTGGTTGTTTGGGAAAATTGATACCACCCTCGGCTCGGATGCTGCCAGTATTATTTTCTCTTGCTTCGGAATACTGGCTATTTTGATTTATGTATTCGTCCTCCGGAACCCTGAGCAGCTCGGTCAGAAACCTCTTGGATGGGAAAAGGCGGCGGCACTTGCAGCTCAGGAAGGAAAAGAGAACAGCACCGATTTTGGCGTAGACTACAAGGAGGCGCTGAAGTCTCCGTCCCTCTATCTCATATTGCTCTCATGTCTGCTCTGGGCACTGGCTATGATACTGTCTCCCTACCTTGCCACAATTCTCATGTCCAACGGGATCGAGGAGATGTCCGCTGCAAATTATGCGACCGTCAACAACCTATGCATGGCTGGCATGGCAATTCTCGTGGGCGTACTGACCTCCAAACTTGGCCCGAAGTCCTATGTAGTGGCGGCCTTCGGTTCCGGTATCCTTGGCTTGGCAGTTTTGTTTGCCTGGCTGGAGTTTTCCAGAACGTCCGTTGTTTTGCTGTTGGCCTCCGCCCTGATCGGCTGCGGATATGTCGTCGGTAATACTTACGGCCCCATAGTGACGACAAGAGTGTTCGGAAACAAGGCCTACGACAATATAATCCCTCTCGTGTTCGGTATGCGTTGCATCGGCCTGGGCGTGGGCGTGCTCCTTCTTCCAACTCTCGCAACCGAAAAGGGAAGTTGGACTCTGCCCATCCTTCTGGGCATAGTCATGATGGTACTGGCTCTCATTCTGGGCCTGCTGGCTGTTAAACTGTCTCCCATGGATAAGCTCCATAAAGAGCACAAGTGAACCCCCGACGTACTGATCGCCGTATAGACCTCCGGCCCTATAAGGGACGGCCGGAGTGAGCTGCTGCGGAGGAATGGAGAAAACAGAATGAATAAAAGGGGATTTGCTTCCCGCACGGGATATATTCTCAGCCTTGCGGGGTTTTGTATCGGCATAGGAAATATGTGGAAATTTCCGTATATCGTCGGGGCAAACGGCGGCGGAGCGTTTTTGATAGTTTACGTGATTCTGGCAATGTTTGTAGGCGTGCCTCTGTTCATAGTAGAGACCACGTTGGGACGGACATCGCAGCTGTCCGGTATTGCAGGTATGCGCAAACTGTCCGGAGAAAAAGGCGGCTGGTTTTGGAGCCTTGGCGTGGGTTGGCTCGGCGTGGCCTCTGTCTTCCTGATATGCTGCTATTTCTGGACTATCATGGGCTGGAATGTGGGTTACATTTGGATGGTGGCGTCCGGGGAACTGTATGGCATTGACAATGAAGCTGCGTCGCAGGTTTTTAATTCCTTCAGCGGGAGCGGTTCATGCGTTTTGTGCTGCATACTTTGTGCGGCCATTGTTTGGACGGTGATGAACACAGGGGTGAAGAGAGGAGTTGAAAAGCTCTGCACATTTGCAATGCCGCTGCTCGTGATACTGCTTTTGGGGCTGGCAGTATACGCTAACACGCTGCCAGGTTCACATACTGGGCTGATGTGGTATCTGACGCCAGACTTTAAATCAGTCGACTTCCTGCAAATATTCCAAGCTGCGGCGGTACAGGTGTTTTATTCCATAGGTGTCGGGATGTGCTGTGGTTTTGTGTACGGCAGCTATACGGGCAGAGATGCGGCGATGGTAACGGACACCGCTATTTGCGGGGCGCTGAATACGCTTGTTGCCACGTTGGCAGGACTCACGATAATTCCCGCGTTGTTTGCGTTCGATATCGAGCCTACAAGCGGCCCGTCGCTTATTTTCGTTACCTTGCCGCAGATGTTTTCCGCAATGGGAAACGTCACGGGGCGCGTATTTGGTAGCGTCTTCCTGATTGCGGTATTTTTGGCCTGCATTACTTCGATCGTTGGAGTTATTGAATCACTGGTTGCCAACCTTGTAGACGAATTTGGCTGGAAACGAAAGACGGCGCTGCGTATAACGATGCTGTCCACCGTGGGTTTGTCCGTTATTATAACCTTGAACCAGGGCACCGGGCTGCTCTCGCACTTCAGGGCTTTCGGAATGGACATATTCAGCATATTCGATTGCGTGTCCTCGGCTTTTGGTCTAACGATCGGGACTGCACTGATGTTGGCCTTTGTTCTGTTTAAATGGGGTTTCGAGAGGTTCCGCAGGGAGGCCAATTTGGGCTCTGAAGGAACAATACGGATCTACAGCGGCATGAAGTGGTATTATCAGGCCGTCCTGCCTGTCGTCCTATTGTTTATAATTTACTGCATTTTGAATTCATATTTCGGATGATCCGGCCTGCCGGGACAGGAAGATTTTCAAAGTCAAGGGAGGGCAAATTTTATGAACAACGTATTAGATCACGATATCCCTTACTATCGACATTTCGAAGAAATGACGCGGATCCCCCATGGCTCATACAATGAAAAACCATACAGCGATTATCTGGTGAGATGGGCGAAGGAGCACAAATTGAAGTATGTCCAGGACGATATGGGCAACGTGATCATGTATAAGCCGGCATCTGCGGGGCGTGAGGATCGTGCGCCGGTGCTGCTTCAGGGCCACATGGATATGGTGTGTGACAAAACCCCGGAGAGCACTCATGACTTTAAAAAAGACCCGCTGCAGCTGTATGTTGAGGACGGATGGCTGAAAGCGCACAACACCACTCTAGGCGCGGATGATGGGGTCGGCTGTGCCTATATGCTCTCGATCTTGGAAAACGACAACCTTGCTCACCCGCCGCTCGAGTGCGTGTTCACGGTGCAGGAAGAGGTAGGCTGCAACGGCGCAGCAAACCTGAAGGCAGAATACTTCTCGGCCAAACGTATGCTCGGCTTGGATGACGACGGAGGCGGGACGAGCTATGTAACGACGGCGGGCAGCCAGCTGACCAAACTGAACCGCGCTGTTCATTGGGAGGCCGGGACAAGGCAGGCATACAAGTTGAGCGTAGGCGGCCTCTTGGGCGGTCACAGCGGTGTGGATATTGAAAAAGAGCTGGGATCATCCATCAAAATAGCGGCGTCAGTCCTATTTGGCCTGCTCAAAAAAGGAGAGCTCCGACTGGCAGATATTAATATGGGCTCTGCAAGCAACGTCATACCCTGTCATGGAAGCGTTGTGTTCGCCTCATCTTTGGATGGCAGCGAAGTCCGGGCCGTCGTGGACAAGTATCTACGGATTTTCAGAGAGCAGCTGCGCTGGAGTGATCCGAACCTTGAGTTCGAGTTGTCAGAATGTGAAGTTGACAAAGTGATGAGCGAGGCGGATACAAGGGATATTGTCTGCTTTACAAGATTTGTCAAAGACGGCTTTTTCCACAAAAGTATGCGCTTTGACGGCCTGACGACCGTTTCCTCCAATATCGGTATTTGGAAGCTCGAAGGCGACGAGGTGTATTGGGAATGCAACTCGCGCAGTTCCATGGAAGCGTTTATAGATATGATCGAAGAAGACCATCTGGCCTCCTGCGAGACATATCATATAGAAAGGCAGGAAACAGGCAGAGTATCCGGCTTTGATTATATCGAGGACTCTCCCATCCGCAAAGCCCTGGATACGTCGTTCTTCGAAGTTACCGGCCGACACATTGTGGAAATCTTTGTCCATGGCGGTATAGAAGCCGGCCATCTTACCAAGATAATCCCAGGGCTTGACGTGGCCACGATCGGCCCGCTCATGGAGCACGTACATACGGTGAACGAACGTTTGAATCTGGAGTCGTTCGACGTCATCTGGGCCACTTTGGTGAAGATGTTGGCGCTGTTGTGATAAGTAAAATATGCGTCTGCAGTTAGCCTTCCGCATGGCGCATATGGCTGAACAAACATGATAAAGATGCCGGCAGGCCATTAAAGTCCTGCCGGCATCTTTATCTCACTTGTCATACTTTGCGATGATCTCAGGAGAACGGTTTCGGTCGCATTCATAGCGATTACAGGGCTTTTCGTCAGCTTTGACCCTATAGTTGTTACGCTTGCATTGAAAGCTGGTGGAGTAGGCGAAGGTGTAGCCGCTAGACAGGTCGCAATATCGGCAGGTTCCGCAGCGTCCGTAATAGTTCTTTTCGGCCATGATTCATACCTCCTTTCTTGTGTTTCCAATCGGTTTTGCGCCGGGCATACCGGGCCGGTTCGACAGCTTAGAACACGACCGCGCATCAGTTGAAGGCTTGGAATGTTCCGTCGGCCTGCATCAGGCCGTAGTTTGAGAGCTCGGAGGCGGTTGCTGTTACGGAAATGCATTCTCCGGCTCGGAGGCCGTTGACCCAGAGGCAGCTGCGGGACAGGCTCAAGCCGCCGTCTTCCGTGTCTTCCGGAGTATAATACATATTACTGAATCCCGAGCAGCAGACCGAAAACGGCGCCGTGTTCTCGTCGGCGGTTATATAGACGGCGCTGCTTCCCGAGCCGAAACTCACCGCCGCCCTGGGTATCGCCGTGCCGGTATCGCTCACCGCGACAGCGGATATGCCTGCCGCTTCGGCCGCCGCGCCATCCGGTATGTACTCCGGCTTGATCACGCCTTCCAGCTCCGAGTACGGGATATTGAAGGTGATGACGCCCATATAGGTCGCCCCGACCTCCCCTTCATTCGCTATCAGGCAGAGCCCCTCGTCGTTCAGATACCAGGCCTCCCCAGCCAGGGCCGACTCCACAAATTCGTCGAGCATGAAATAGAACCCGTCGTCTTCCTCCTCCTGGGCGTAGGCGGCGGCTATCGCTATGTCGGTCAGGCTTCCGATATCGGAGAAGATATCGGCAAGCTCCAGCCGCTCCCCGCTCTCGGTGCTGAAGGTGATGCCGTAGCAGTCGGTATATCCGTGCGCAGCGCCGGAATAGCGGTAGCCCCTGCTGCAGAAACTGAGCACCTTGCCGTCGCCTCGCGTCACCTCGGCCATGACGTTGATCCAATAGGGAGCCCAGCTCCAATAGTCGTTGGGATTCTCCAGATAATAGCCGTAGCTGGCGCAGGCGTCCTCATAGAACTCGTCCACGCTTTCCCCGCCGAAGCTGAGCGCGAGCCGCTCGGAAAGCGCGGAGCTGATGCGCTGCGACGCGGCCTCCCTGCCCGCGATCGTCACTTCGGGCTCCACAGAGGTGCAGGCCGTCATCAGAGTGCCCAGATATTCGCGTTTATCGACGACAGAGGTGAGCAGGACGTTTATCTCCGGCTGGTCGGCGGGCGCCGTGGGGACGGCGTCGGCGGGCGCCGTGGAGACGGCGCCGGCGCCGGCGGCTTCGATCGCCTGCTCGAGTTCCGGCACGCGGTTCGTGTTCGGCACAGACTGGCTGGGTTTTGCGCTCGGGGTATCGGTGAGCTCCGGCTCGCCGTTTTTCAAAGGCTCAAGCAGGTCGCCGCAGCCTGCAAGGCTCAGACAGATCAGCAGCGCCAGGGACAGAGCGGCCATTTTCTTTTTCACAGAGAACACCTCCAAAACATATCGGCTTTCCTGAAGCCGTCTGCATAATAACAGCCCGCGCAAGACAAATTGTTTTTTCATGCCCGCCGTGCGAAAAAAAGTCCATGCGATGGCCTGCATGGACTTTTTTGTGTATTTTCCGCCGTGGGCTCAGTACGCAACGCCCCAGACTATCATTTTCTTTGCCTGCCTGCCGCAGACCGGGCAGGTGTCGCCCAGGTTCTCCTGCTCGAAGGGGATGCAGCGGCTCGACACGCCCGCCAGCTCCTTCATCTTCAGCTCGCAGGCCTCGTCGCCGCACCACATCGTCTTCACGAAACCGCCGCCGCGGTTCTCGATGACGTCCTTCACCTCGTCCACCGTCGCCGCCGTGTAGGTGTGCTCGTCCAGGTTGCGCTTCGCCTTCTCGAAGAGGCCCTGCTGCACCGACTCGAGCAGCTTCGGGATCTCCGTCTCCAGCGCGTCGAGCGCCACCGTGACCTTCTCGCCGTTGTCCCTGCGAGCCGCGACGCAGACGCCCGCCTCGATATCCCTCGGCCCGAGCTCGAGCCTCAGCGGCACGCCCTTCATCTCCCATTCGGCGAACTTCCAGCCGGGGGAATTGTCCGAGAAGTCGCCCTTCACGCGGATGCCCGCCGCCTTGAGCCGCTCGACGACCTTCTCGGCCGCCTCCGTCACGCCCGGCTTGTGCGCCGCTATCGGCAGCACGATGACCTGTATGGGCGCTATCCTCGGCGGGAGCACCAGGCCGTTGTTGTCGCCGTGGGTCATGATGATGCCGCCGATTATCCTCGTCGACATACCCCAGCTCGTCTCATGCGGGTTGCGCAGCTTGTTCTCTTTGTCCGAGAACGTGATGTTGAAGGCCTTGGCAAAGCCGTCGCCGAAGTAGTGGCTCGTGCCCGACTGCAGGGCCTTCCGGTCGTGCATCATGCACTCTATCGTGTAGGTGTTCTCGGCGCCGGCAAACTTCTCCTTCTCGGTCTTGTCTCCCCTTATGACCGGCATGGCCAGCCAGTTCTCGCAGATGTCGGCGTAGATCTCCAGCATCCTGAGCGTCTCCTCCCGCGCCTCCTCTTCGGTGGCGTGGATGGTGTGGCCCTCCTGCCAGAGAAACTCGCGCCCGCGCAAAAACGGCCTCGTGGTCTTCTCCCAGCGCAGCACGCTGCACCACTGGTTGTAGAGGCAGGGCAGGTCGCGCCAGGAGTGTACGACGTGGCTCCAGTGCTCGCAGAACAGGGTCTCGCTCGTGGGCCGGATGCACAGCCGCTCGGGCAGCTCCTCGCTGCCGCCGACCGTCACCCAGGCGCACTCCGGCGCAAAGCCTTCGACGTGATCCTTCTCCTTCTGCAGCAGGCTCTCCGGGATGAGCATGGGCATGGAGACGTTCGTGTGCCCCGTGTCCTTGAACTTCTTGTCCAGCGCCGCCTGTATGTTCTCCCAGATGGCGTAGCCGTAGGGCCGCAGCACGAAGAGCCCCTTCACGCCCGAATAGTCCACGAGCTCCGCCTTGGTGCAGACGTCCGTGAACCACTGCGCGAAATCGACCTCCATATCGGTTATCTGTTCTACCTTCTTGTCCTTTGCCATATCGCTTTTCGCACCCTCTCAACTTTCTTTGCAGACCAACATTCTACAAAATCCGCCCCGCCTTGTCAAGTCAGCGCGGGCTTATGAGCCGGCCTTCCTTGTCGCGGAACCCGCCGCAGGCGATGACGATGAGGTCGACGAGCCAGCCTATGCCGAGGCAGCCTCCGGTGAGGAGCCAGAGTATGCCCGTGCCTATCTTCCCGGCGTAGAACCGGTGTACGCCGAACACTCCGAGCACGGCGGAGAAAATGAGCGTCAAAAGCCAGTCCCGAGGCGAGCGCAGCCCGCGTCCCGCCGCCCTGTATCCGCTCTCGTAGCCCCTGTCGTAACCGTGGTCATAGCCCCTGTCGTACTGGCGGCGCTCGTCATAGTTGTAGCTGCCGCTCCTCGCGTCGCAGCCGCAGCCTGCGCCTGCGTCCCTGCGCTCCGGTTCAGGTTCAGGCTCCGGCTCCGGTTCGGGCTCCCTGCGCTCCGGCGGGTCGCCGGCTATCGTGGAGCTGCCGCAGTTTGCGCACAGCGTCTCGCCGTTTGCATACCTCCTGCCGCACTCCGGGCACCAGCTCCTGCCCCGGGGCAGAAGCTCGCCGCAGCGCCAGCAGCAGTTGTCGGCCTCGGACACCGCCGCGCCGCAGTGCGGGCAGACCGCCTCCTCCGCCTGAGCGTACGCTCCGTTCATGTCCCAATCCCCCTCGCGATCTTCTTATCTCTGCTGCAGCTCTCCGGCCCGATAGGCGTTCAGCAGCGCCTCCAGCGCGTCTATCCTCTGCCGCAGCCTCTGGCCCTCGTCGCTGTCGGATATGTATCTCCTCGTCGGGAAAAACTCGACCGGTACGGAATCCGACTCCATGTCCGCGTTCTCGCTGAGCACCTTCGCCACGCCCTCGAAGGGCCGGTGGCTCTTGAGCCTTATGCCGTGCGAGCTGTATATGAGCGTGTAGCCCGCGATGCCCGTCGTCTTCTGGTAGGCCTTGCAGAAGCCGCCGTCTATTATGAACAGCCTCCCGCCGGCCTTCACCGGGCTCTCGCCCTTCTTCGCCTTTACCGGAGTGTGCCCGTTTATGATGTGCCCCGTCTCCGGGTCGAGCCCGAACTCGGCGAGGATCATCTTGACGGCCTTCTCGTCCTCCCAGTGGTCGAAGTAGGGGTTCTTCGGCTCGGCCCAGGTGCTCTGGTCGTCCACTACGGCTCTCTCGAAGGTGTGGAACACCCTGCCCGAGAAGGGGCTGTTGTTGCCGCACCAGAGGTACCACATCATGTCGAGCGCCGACTCGTCGCCTCGGGCCCAGGCGCTCTTCACCACCGCGTCCGCATAGTCCATGAGCGCCCTGCCCGAGTACCAGCGGCCCCCGTGGCGCACGCTCGCCAGCCTGCCGTCCGGAGTCATGGGTATGCAGCCGTGGTAGAGCAGGTTCCCGTTGCAGCACAGATAGGTGCTGCCCTTCTTGTAGATGAAGTCCAGGTGCCGCCGGAGCGGCTGGCTCTCCTTGAAGGCCGAGACGTACTCGTCCACCAGCTCCTGCTCCTCCTCCGTCAGCCTGTACGGGTCTTTGGGGTCGACGGTCGGGAACCGGTTCGTGTTGAGCGGGTACACGCCGGTGTCGAGCTCCACCGTCCAGTCCTCGTAGTTTATGCGGTTCAGCATGAGCCTGTCGTTCATCTCATAGCCCGGGTGCCGCATGATGATGCGGCCCTCGAGCTTGAAGCCCAGGACTGAGAGCGCCTGGTGTACGGTCTTCTTGTCAGAGTCGCCGTAGACCCGCTCGCAGAACTCGTAAAGCGGCCGGAGCGAGACGCCGTACCTGCGCTCGAGCGTCATGGTGTTGCCGTAATCGGAGCTTATCCTCAGGACGGTGAAGATGCAGGCCGCGCTGCCCGCCGCCGCGCCCAGCCAGAGGATGTCGTGATTGCCCCACTGTATGTCGAGATTCGGGTGCCGCATCAGCATCTCGACTATCCTCGCGGGCTCGGGGCCCCTGTCGAAGATGTCGCCCACGACGTGCAGCCTGTCCACGGCGAGGTTCTTTATGAGCTCCGCCAGCGCCGCAATGACGTCGTCGGCCGAACCCGTGGCTATGACGCTGTCCAGTATGGCGTCGTGATACCTGTGCTGGTTCGCGTCCTCGTCCCTCTGTATGTGCAGCAGCTCGTCGAGGACGAACTCCCAGTCCGCCGGCATCTGTTTTCTCACGTAGCCCCTGGTATACTTGCCCGAGAGAGTCTCGGCCAGCAGGCAGAGCTGCTCGAGTATCTCGTGCAGGCTCGTGTTGTCGAGCTCTCCGCGCTCTCTGAGGCAGGCGAGCTCCGCCCTCGGATAGTAGATGACCGAGCAGAGCGCACGGCACTTCGCCTCGCCCTCCTTCTCCTCAAAGAGCCTCCTGACCTTCTCGAGTATGACGCCCGAGCAGTTGTTCAGTATGTGCCGCACAGCTCCGTATTCGCCGTGCAGGTCGCTTATGAAGTGCTCCGTGCCCTTGGGCAGCGTGAGTATGGCGTTCAGATTTATGATCTCGGAGCAGACGGCCGCCTCGTTCGGATATTTCTCGGCCAGCAGCTCCAGGTATTCGCGTGAAAAGTAGCCCATATTGCTCCCTCCTTAATTATAAATACATGGTAGCACCGCTTGGCCGTGGATACAACGCATTTTTTGTAAACTCGCTGAAAATTTTTTAGCTTCACATCATCCCGCTGCCCAGCACCGAGAGGCTGAGGGCGTTCACCAGCCCGTGCATGACCATCGGGGCCCAGATGCTGCCGCTGCGCTCATAGGCCCAGCAGAGGCCGGCGGAGACGGGGACGTATGCCAGGCAGTAGAGGAGCAGCCTGGGGTCGCCGGAGATCAGGACATACTGCCAGACGTGGTAGAGCGAAAAGAGCAGCACGGACACGGCGTAGGCCGCGGCCCGGCTCCCGGGCCGTATGCAGCCGAAGAGCAGACCCCGGAAGAGCGGCTCCTCGACGATGGGGGCCATGACGACGACCATGACCGCGAGCCGCCTCCAGTCGGACGAGGCCCCGGCCATGATGGCCTCGTTGTTGGGAGAGGCGCCGAGGTCGAGGCCGAATACCAGCATCAGGGCGGACAGGATGAAGCTCAGGCCGATGTTCACGGCATAGCCGCCGAGAATGCCGAGCAGGAACCTGCCCTTCCTGTCCAGCGCCGCGTCGAAACTGCGCCTCAGGTAGCGTCTCAGGAAAATGAGCATACAGGCCATGCCCAGGCCGTAGTATATGAAGTTTATCTCCATGTCCGTCAGCGCGGCGGAGCCCGGTATCAGGGCCAGCAGCCAGCCCAGGCCGAAGGGCAGGCCCACGGCATGGATGGGCAGGTATACGGCCGCGGCGATGATCTCGCCTCTGGACATGAGATTGGTAAAGTCGTTTTCGCGGATCGGTCGGTTCTCCATCAGCCCTCCAGCTTTCTCTTGAGTTCGTAGAGCAGATTCATCGCCTCGATGGGCGAGAGCGTGTCGAGCGGCGCGAGCCTGAGCTTCTCGATGACCTCGTCCTCCGCCGCGTCTCCGAAGCTGAGCTGGGCGTCTTCGTCCACGGACTGCGCCGGCCCCGCCGGGGCCGGGGCCCCGGAATCGTTGAGCTCTTTCAGGCAGGCCCTGGCCCTGCGGACGACCCTGGCCGGTACCCCGGCGAGCTGAGCCACCTCGATGCCGTAGCTCTCGTCCGCAGCCCCGCGCACGATCTTGCGGAGGAAGGTGAGGCTGTCGCCCTGCTTTCTTGCGGTAATGTGGTAGTTCCTGACCCCGGGGATGCCGCCCTCCAGCGCGGTGAGCTCGTGATAGTGCGTGGCGAACATGGTCTTCGCTCCGAGGCACTTCGGGTCTGCGCAGTATTCGAGCACCGCCCTGGCGATGGCCATGCCGTCGTAGGTGGAGGTGCCCCTGCCGACTTCGTCGAGGATTATGAGGCTCCGGTTCGTGGCGTACTTGAGTATGTCCGAGACCTCGGTCATCTCCACCATGAAGGTGCTCTGGCCCCCGGCCAGGTCGTCGGAGGCCCCGATCCTGGTGAATACCCTGTCCACGAGCCCGATCGTGGCGCTCTTGGCCGGGACGTGCGAGCCCATCTGCGCCATGAGCGTTATGAGCGCGGTCTGGCGCATGAAGGTGCTCTTACCGGCCATGTTGGGCCCCGTTATGATGGCCACCCGGTCTGCGCCCATGTTCAGCAGGCTGTCGTTCGGCACGAAGAGGCTGTCCGACTGCACCTGCTCGACAACGGGGTGCCGGCCTTCCTTTATCTCGATGGCGCCCGAGAGGTCTATCTCAGGGCAGACATACCTGTTCCTCACGGCCACTTCGGCCAGGGAGCAGAGCACGTCGAGACTGCCGACAGTGTCCGCCGCGTCCTGTATCCTGGCGACCTGCGCCGCGACCTTGTCCCTCAGCTCGCAGAAGAGCTCATACTCCAGCTCGCAGAGCTTTTCATGCGCAGAGCTAATCTCCGTCTCGAGGTCTTTGAGCTCCGCCGTGAAATAGCGCTCCCCGGAGGTGGTGGTCTGCTTCCTGATATACTCCGGAGGCAGTTCCCCGGCTCTTGCGCTGTTGGGTATATCGATATAGTAGCCGAAGACCTTGTTGTAGCCTACCTTGAGCTTTTTTATGCCGGTCTTTTCCCTCTCCCTGGCCTCCAGCTCGGAGACGAGTTTCGCCCCGTTGTCTCTGACCTCTCTGAGCCTGTCGACCTTCTCGGAGTAGTGCTCTCTCAAAATGCCCCCGTCCTTCGCTCCGATCGGGGGCTCGTCGCCTATGGCCCACTGAATAGTCCAGCAGACGTCCTCGAGCGCGTCCATCTCCGCAACGGAGCGCAAAAGCGCGCTCCTGCTGCCGGAGAGCAGCTTCGCCAGCTGCGGCAGCTGGGCGCAGCAGACGCCCAGGGTGCTCACGTCCCTGGGCCCGGCCTCGCCGAGCACCACCCGGCTTATGAGCCGCTGCATATCGGCTATGTTGCCGAGGCTGTGCATCAGCTCGGCCCTCAGCACCCCGTCCTCGCGCAGCTCGGAGACGGCGGAGAGCCTGCGCTTTATGGCCACAGGAGAGAGCAGCGGCCGCTCTATCCAGGAGCGGAGCAGCCTGCCGCCCATGGGCGTCCTCGTCCTGTCCAGCACCGAGAGGAGGCTCCCTCGCTTCTCACCGGTGCGCAGGTTCCGGGTGAGCTCCAGGTTGCGCCTGGTGGCGAAGTCCATCTCCATGTACTTGCCGCCCTCGAACATATCCACGCTCCGGATGTTCGACATATCGCATTTCTGCATCTCGGAGACGTAGCCCAGCAGGGCGCCGCAGGCCCTGACCGCCGCCTCGCTGCCGCCCAGCAGCCGCTTCGGGTCTTCCACCGCGAATTGGGCGCAGACCCTCTTTGCACAGCTGTCGTATTCAAAGCGCTCGCCCCGGGCTTCGCAGAGGCACTGCAGCCGGTGCTTCATGAAGAGCCGCAGCTCCTTGTCCTCGGCGGCGCCGTCTGAGAGCACGGCCTCCCTGGGCAGGAAACGGCCCAGCTCGTTGGCCATGTGGCAGCGACAGTCGCTGTCGAAAGCCGCGGCGCAAAACTCGCCTGTGGAGATGTCGCAGAAGGCCGCCGCCCCGGCGTCCTTGTCCAGATACAGGGCGCAGATGTAGTTCGAGCTGCCCGCGTCCAGCATACCCTCGTCCGTCACCGTGCCGGGGCTGATGATGCGTATCACCTCGCGCCGGAGCAGGGTCTTGCCCCGCCCGGGCTTCTCCACCTGGTCGCAGATGGCTATCTTGTAGCCCTGGGCCATGAGCTTGCTGATGTAGGTCTGCGCCGCGTGGTAGGGCACGCCGCACATCGGGGTCTGCTCGTCCTGGGGCTTGTTCCTGTCACGGGTGGTGAGAGTGAGATTCAGAGCCTTGGAAGCGGTTATCGCGTCGTCCTCGAACATCTCGTAAAAGTCGCCGAGCCGGAAAAACAGCAGGCAGTCGGGATTTTCCTCTTTTATCTGCCTGTATTGCTTTTTCATCGGCGTCAGATCCGCCATTGCCAATCCCCCTCAGTCCACGGGAACTCCATAGAGCGCCCAGGTGTTCCCGTCCGTTATCTCCGCCTCGATGAACCTTCCGACGAGCTCCGGCCCTCCCTTGAGATGCACGAGCCTGCCGCCGTTCGTCCGGGCGGACAGATTGTACTCGCCCCGGCCCGTCTCGCCGTCGACCAGCACGCGCAGCCTCCGGCCGACGTAT
>CABVBV010000008.1 GCA_902496595.1 uncultured Eubacteriales bacterium
GACAAGATGGAGATGAACGACTACGTCAAGAGCGGCACCTCCCGCTACGGCGAGATCAAGGAGATCGGCGACCGCGTCCAGACTTTCCGCATCGAGCGCGACCGCTCCTTCACCGGTTCCATCGACGAGGGCAACGCCCAGGATCAGTACAACGTCAAGGACGCCTCCGCCAGACTCCATGTCCAGATCCGCGACGTGGTAATCCCCGAGACCGAGGCCTATGTCATGATGAAATGGGCCTACGGCGCGGGCAAGGTCGTCGGCGGCTCCGCACCCACGGCCGAGACCCTGCTCGGGCTCATCCAGACCGGCGCCTCCCACATGAACAACTGCCACGTGCCCAGGGCCGGACGAGGTATGTTCATCGCAGAGACCTATGCCGCCATGCTGCCGAACCTCGCCAACCTCACCTACCTCGAGAAGCTCGGTTCCCAGGCCCTGACGGAGAACAGCCTGCCCCGCGTCGCGGGTTTCGACGTCCATGTCGTCCCCGATGCGGATATGCCTGCGAACGTATACTTCATACTCCAGCACAAGGACGCCTGCCCCTTCGCCCAGAAGCTCACCAAGTACAAGATCCAGAAGGATCCCATGGGAATTGACGGCAACGTCATCGAGGGCCGAGTCCGCTACTGGGCCGGTGTGCTCGCGGAGAAGTGCGACGGAGTTTATGTCTACGCCGCATCGGCGAACGTCCAGGCTGCGCCGACTCTCGGCGGCTCCGGCGCCTCCGTCACCGTCACCGCCGCGGGAGCGACCATCTACGTCACCACGGACGGCACCGACCCCAGGTACAGCAGCAGCCGTTCCCTCGTGAGCTCCGGCGCCTCCGTCACCCTCGAGAGCGGCCAGGTGCTCCGCGCCTACGCCTTCACCGACTCGGCGTATCCTTCCCCGGTCGTCGAGAAGGCCTACTCCGCCTGACCCGGCAGGGGCCGGGATCCGTTCCCGGCCCCGTTTCCACTTTCAAGCAAAGGAGGACGACATGGCACAGATCGTGACCTCCGTTCGGGAGGCAGTATATCAGATTAAGAAGTGGCTTGGAGTCAACGAGGCGCAGGAGGGCGAGGCTTCGCTGAAGATGGGCGAGGCGGCGGTCATGCGCAACTTCAAGGTCACGGACGGCGGGGCGCTCAAGAAGCGCTCCGGCAGCAAGAACATCGCGGGGCTCATGAGCGGCTACACCGTCGAGGTCGACACGGGCACCACCAGCGTCCTGCTCACAGAGCCGGGGGCCAGCACCGCCGAGCTCACCATGTATCCCAGCGTCGAGGCGGACAGCGTGGGGGCGCTCGTGCTCGTCGGCCAGCCGGTATCCGTCGACTATGAGAACAGCGAGGATTACATCGGCTACTACTACAAGGACGACGCCGGGAACGTTTACCGCTTCACCGGCATCGCTGTATGAGAGAGGTGAGGTCTGAGTGGCTACTATCTTACAACACTTCTACTCCAAGACCCTCAGAAACGGCTATGTATATCAGGACTGGATGAGCGAGGACTCCGCATATCGTCAGGCGGCTTCCGTGCGCAGCGGCTGGGCCGGTATGAACACGCTCCAGGCCGACGACCTCGAGAACGGCAACTATGTCATGGTCATACGCTGCGAGCAGGTGAGCGCGGGCCGGGATTTCTCGGTGAACGTCACCGTCGGCCCGAGGGGCTTCGTGAGCTGCAGCGCCTCGCTCCCGCTTTACTACAAGTTCCTGTCTGAAGAGAGCGGCACTTACTCCAACGCCGGGCCGAGCACACCCAGGGACGGCAGCTTTTACTTCGACCTCAGCTCGGACACGGCGGCGCTCAAATCCGCAGATGGGGAAGACTTCCCGGAAGGCTATGTCTATCTCTACATCTGGAACGGCGGCTCTTCGGCCTCGCACAACCTCACGGCTATCGACAGGGGCGTATTGAGCGGCACCTTCGAGGGCGCCAATGTTGTCACCTTCGACAAGCGCGGGGGCACAGGAGGCACGGACAGCGTTCTCGCCTACACGGGTGAGCCGATGCCCGACATAGTGCCTCCGACGCGCAGCTACACCGTGCGCTGCTATCAGAACTACGGCTCAAACAACAGCACTGTACTCGCCGCCGCCTCGGCTTTCAACGGCTACTTCGACGCGGTTGGAGGAGGGAACAAGTTCTACGATTCCTCCGGCCACAACGTGAAAAACTTCGTCGGGGGCTTCGACCGCACCTATTATGCCCAGTGGACGAACGGCAGCGTCCAGCTGCCCGCCGTCACGCGCTCGGGTTACAGCTTCAAGGGCTGGTACACAGCCTCCTCCGGCGGCACCTACGTCGGCATGGCCGGAGACAACTACACACCCACGTCCTCCGTGAACCTCTACGCGCAGTGGACGGAGCTCACATACAGCTGGCAGTTTAACCCCGTCACGGCCAAGGGCAACAGCGCCGACAGCGTCGTGCGCGGCATCTGGTCGGGCTTTGTCGGCGGGCGCGAGGTGCTCTGCGCAGCCTGCAACGGCTACCTATGGGAACTCGAGCAGCAGGAGGACGGCGAATGGGGCAAGACCGCCTGCGGGGCCATTGACACCTCCGACGACGTTTTCATGTTCGGCTTCGGCGGGAATATGTACCTGCTCAACGGCTCCGAGTACAAGGTCTGGGACGGCACCACGCTCTCGAACGTCGCGGGCTACCGGCCCATGGTGGCCGTCTCCGTGCCGCCCACGGGCGGCGGAACATCGCTCGAGCAGATAAACAAGCTCAGCTCACAGCGCCGCGCCCGCTTTTCCCCGGACGGGACGTCGACGGCCTTCATCCTGCCGGAAAAGGGCCTCGCCTCCATCGACTACGTGCGCTCCACCGCCGACGGCTCGGACATGACGGGCTGGTCGCCCGACGTGACGAACGGCAAGGTCACGTTCACGAACGCGCCGGCAGAGGGTACGAACACCATCGAGATAGGCTGGTCTGTCACGGGGAACACCGCCTCGGAGATAAAGGCCATGCGCTACGCAGAGCTCTACAACGGCGCTCAGGACTCTCGCATCTTCGTCTACGGCGACGGCACGAACCGCTGCTTCTACACCGGCATCGACTACGACGGCATACCGAGAGCCGACTACTTCCCGGATCTCAACGTCGCGCAGGTCGGCGACTCCAACACGCCCATCACGGCCATGATACGCCATTACAACCGCCTGCTGGCCTTCAAGCTGGACAGCGCCTGGAGCATCAGTTACAGCGCCATCACGCTCGCGGACGGCTCCGTCACCGCCGGCTTCTACGTCACGCCCGTCAACAGGAGCATAGGCAACTGCGCCCCCGGTCAGGCGGTGCTCGTGGAGAACAGGCCCCGGACGCTGGACGGCAGAAGCGTCGTGGAATGGAAGCCCACCTCATCCTCCGGCAACATCAACGGCGACGAGCGCAACGCCGAGCGCATCTCCCAGCGCGTGGACGACACCATCCGCACCTTCGACCTCACGACGGCCAAGACCTTCTACGACAAGTATGCGCACGAGTACTACGTCATCGGCGCGGACGGCACGGCGCTCGTCCACGGCATAGAGCCTGACGCCTGGTACGTCTACACGAACCTCAAGGCCACCTGCCTCATAAACTACAAGGACGAGCTCTACTACGGCACCTCGGACGGGCAGCTCAGGCACTTCTCCACGGATTACTTCTCCGACGAGGGCGAGGCCATCGACGCCTACTGGGAATCCGGCTCCATGGCCTTTGACCAGGACTTCAAGCGCAAGTACTCCGCAATGCTCTGGGTGGGCATCAAGCCCGAGGACAACGGCTACCTAGCCGTCACGGCGGAGACCGACCGCAAGGCGGACTTTGCCGAGTACAGCTTCACCACCGGCGACGCCGCCGGCGTGCCGGAGATGAACCGCATCAAACTCAAGGCGAAGAAATTCACCTACTACAAGCTCAAACTCTCAAACGACAGCGCCGACACGACGGCCACGGTGGTCTCCGTGGACATCCGCGTGCGCGGCACGGGATATGTGAGGTGACACATGGCGACCAAGATAAAACAGGGCGACGCCTACGCCCTGCCCATACAGATAAGGCTCAACGGCGAGCTCATAAACGCCGACGACGTCGAGACCGTAGAATTTTACCTGAGCGACGCACTGCGCAAGCTCTACCCCGGCGATGTGACATACGAGCCCGGCGACAACACCTTTTACCTGCCTCTGACGCAGGACGAGACGTTTTCCTTCCCGGCGAACGGCTCCGTGACGCTGGATATCCGCGTGAAGTTCACCGGCGGCGACGTCATCGGCGTCCTGCGTCCCGACGCCCTTGCCGTGTATGACGCGACTTCGGAGGTGGTTTTGTGAACGTGATCGAGGTCGAGCTGAGCTCCCCGAATGCGCTCGAAGGCGACATCGGCGCGGCCAAACTGGTGCAGGGGCCCCGGGGCGAACCGGGAGCGGTGTTCGTACCGGAAGTGGCCGACGGGGTGATAAGCTGGACAAACGACGCGGGCCTGCCGAACCCGGAGCCCGCAGACATACGGGGCCCCCAGGGCGAACCGGGCGAGAGCCCCTATGAGGCCGCTGCGGCCGAGGGTTACACGGGCACCGAGGCGGACTTTTACGCAGCTCTGCTTGCCCTCGGGGACATCAACGCCGTACTGGATGAGATAAACGGGGAGGTGGTCTAGTGGGAACGACTGCGGATAAGCTGGCATATCTTGAAGAGACGAAGGCCGAGATATGCGGGGCGCTCGAGGCGAAGGGCGCTGGCGCCGCTTCGGCCGCAACTTTCAGGGAGTATGCGCAGCTGATACTGGGGCTCGAGGGCTCCTCTCCGCGCAAGGATGTGAACTTCCTCGACTACGACGGCGGCATCGTCGCCTCCTTCACCCTCGATGAGCTGGAGGGGCTCGGTGCGCCGCCTGCCGCGCCGGAGCATGAGGGCCTGGTTTTCCTCTGCTGGACGCAGAGCCTCGAGAGCCTGCGTTCAGAGGCCAGACCTGCCGATGTGGGAGCGGTATACGGCACGGACGACGGGGCTACCAGGCTGATGCTGAGCATTGGCGACGTCTGCCGGGGCGACATCTCCCTGGTGTTCCGGCAGAGCGTCGGCAGCGGTGTCGAGGTTGACTGGGGCGACGGTTCGGCGGCGGAGACTTTCCCGGACAGCACGGTGTTCTGCAGTCACGACTATGCCTCGCCCGGGGACTACACCCTTTCTCTGCTCCCGGCTGAGGGCTGCGTTCTGACTTTGGGAGACGGCACGGCGGACAACGGGCTCATGGGAGACGCCTATGCCCTCTCCCGGGCTCAGGCGGCCTCGCTCAAGCGCCTTCATCTCGGAGCAAGGACGGTGGTGGGGGACTATGCCTTCAACGGCTGCTGCGGGCTCCGCTGCCTCACCCTGCCGAACTCCGTGACGGAGCTGGGAGAGTGCGCTTTCCAGGGCTGTACGGCGCTCACAGCCGCCGTGCTGCCTCCGAGCCTGCTTAGCATAGGCGACATGGCCTTCCTCATGTGTTCGGCCCTGCGCGACGTGGTGTTCGCGCCCTGCGACGTCGGCTACGCCGCTTTCAGCACCTGCGCAGCCCTGCGCTCTGTCTGCCTGCCCGGTGGTGTGGAGGCGATCGCCGACGAGGCATTTTTCGGCTGTACCGGCATCGACAGGCTCTCTCTGCCCGAGGGGCTGCTCTCGATCGGGGCATATGCCTTCTATTCCTGCTCGGGCCTGACCGGGCTCAGCCTGCCGGACAGTCTCGTCAGCCTGGGCGACAGCGCGTTCTATCTCTGCTACTCGCTGAGTAAGCTGGACATGGGCGCCGGTCTCGAGGACATCGGTGCGAGCGCCTTCAACTGCTGCTCCGCATTCGCCTCCGTCACCCTTCCCTCCGGGCTTGCAGGCATTGGAGACGCGGCCTTCGGCTTCTGCCAGGGCGCGGGCAGGTTCGTGCTCCAGACTCTAGTCCCGCCCTCCGCCGGAGACGCAATCTTCGACGGTCTGCAGGACGACTGCGTGATCCTGGTGCCGCCGGGCTCGCTCAGCGCCTACCTCGCGGCGGAGGGTTGGAGCGAATACGCTGACTATATTCAGGCCCAATAGCGGCCGGAAAGGTGAGAACACATGATTTTTTCCGGCAAACTGCTCCGAGCGGAGCTTTTTGACGATCACGTTTCACCATACACGGACGTAAAGCGCGTATACGAGGCCAACAGGGCAAGATACCCCGGCAAGCTCATAGTCACGAACGCGCACTGGTACACCGTCGGGGCGAAGCCCTCGCCCGTCGGCAACTACAAGATATCGGGCAGCCTCATCTCCAGAGAGGACTGGCTCGATTACGGCTTCGCCTGGGACGACGGGGCCATGCCCGCCATGGCGGCGGATATCTCGAAGGACAACTACCTCTCGACCATACCCGTCCTTGTGGACGGCAAGCGCCGGGACGACACTATGGCCAGACAGGCCGCAAATGTGCGCCGCAGCACCACCCGCACCTGGTGGGGCTTCGACAGAGCGGGAAACTGCACGGTCGAAGTCACGGGCTCCGGCTACACCCTCGAGGCCCTCACCGACCGTATGCAGAGCCTCGGCATCGTGAACGGCCTCATCCTGGACGGAGGCGGAAGCTCCCAGTGGTATGACGGGCAGATAAAGCTAAACGGAGACGGAAGGACGATATACAGCTATCTGCTGCTCTGGTTCGACACCGGAGACGAAGTCAAGGAGGTGGGCACAACGACTCAGAACACAAACACAGGCCCGATAAAAGGGATCGACGTCTCGCAATGGCAGGGCGACATCGACTGGGAAAAGGCAAAGGCCGATGGGATAGGCTTCGCCATGCTCAGGGCGGGTTTCGGCCAGGGCAGCCCGGACACGAAGTTCAAGAGAAACATCTCCGAGTGCAACAGGCTGGGCATCCCCTGCGGCATCTACTGGTTTTCCTATGCCTACACCCCGGACATGGCCGCAAAGGAAGCGCTCTTCGCCTTGGAGGCCGTGAGACCATACAGGCTCGATTTCCCCATCGCCTTTGACTACGAGGGCGACAGCCAGAGCTCGGCCAAGAAAAATGGAGTCCCCGTCACAAAGGCGCTCGTGAGTTCCCTCGCAAGAGCCTTTTGCAAGGCCGTGGAGAGCGCAGGCTACTATGCCATGGTATACACCAACCCGGCGTATCTGAATCAATATTACGACGCGGATATTCCGAAGGAGTTTGATATCTGGCTGGCCCAGTGGCCGTCAAAGCCGAACCTCGAGGCAAAGCCCGCTCAGGCCGGGGGTATCTGGCAGTACAGCAGCTCGGGCTCGGTATCCGGGATATCCGGAAGGGTGGACATGGACGCTGCCTATATCGACTACCCCGATGTCATCGCCGCAGCGGGTATGAACAAGCCCGGCTCCGGGGCCGGCAAGCCCGAGCCGGAACCCCAGCCCGTGCCGGAAAAGACTGAAGACGAGCTGGCCAGGGAGTGGGTGATGGCCTCGGACATCTCCGACGGCGCCAACCCCGATTCACCTGCCACCAGGCAGCAGGTCTGGACTATGCTCTATCGAATGAACGGAGGTAAATGACGAATGATAAACTGGAAAGTCAGGCTCAAAAACAAGCTGTTCTGGCTCTCTATGATCCCCGCCCTGCTCCTGCTCGTCCAGGTCGCGGCCGGGCTCTTCGGTTTCAGCCTTGAGCTGGAGGGAGTACAGGCCAAGCTGCTCGAGCTCGTGAACGCGGTTTTCGCCTTGCTCACGATACTCGGAGTCGTGGCCGACCCGACGACCGAGGGGGTCGCGGACAGCAAGCTCGCCATGAGTTACGAAGAGCCGAAAAAGAACTGAGGATATGCGCTCCCGCCGTCCGCGCCAGCGGGCGGCGGGAGAGAAAGGAGCTGTTACACATGACAACGGTAGAGAGCGTGTTCGCCGTCGCAATGGGGCTCATGGACGAGCTGAACGTCTCCGGCGAGGCCGCGAACTCCGACACACATGAGTATGAACTGCGTACCCCGGCCATCCTGAACGCCCTGACGGCCGAGCTTCGGACGCTCACCGGGGAGGGCTCCGACTGGCTTCCGGCCGAAGGGATGGGCGACAGCCTGCCAGTGGATGTAAACTACGGCCTCTCGGCCCTGCCCTACGGCCTCGCCGCCAACCTGCTCGTGGATGAGAACCCGGCTCCGGCCAGCTTCTTCCAGCAGCGCTACGAGGAGCTCCGCGCAGTATATCTGGCGAGGCGCAAGGCGGATATCGAGGACATCGAGCTGCTTTACGGCGGCGTCGGCCAGGGCGAGTTCTCGAGGTGGTAGCCATGAGCGACCTGGCCGCACTGAGCGTGGCCGCGGCTCTCGTGGGACTGGCCGTGAGCCTCGTCACGCCGATAATCAAGCTCAACACCATCATCACAAAGCTGGGAGCAACGGTGGACGGCCTCGCCAAGAGCCTCGACACCCTCACCGGAGACAACAGCCGCAGCCACGCCAAACTGCACGGCCGTATCGACGGCCTTGAAAGCTCCGTTGGAAAGCACGAGACCAGGCTCGCCCTGCTCGAAAGGCAAGGAGATAGTGCTTGAAATTTTCCGACATTGTGTCTATAATCAAAGGCAGGGAGGATATCCCTGCCTTTGAACTTTGATGGGAGCGTTGCGAATGGAGAAGCCAACGTTAAAGCAGAGCATAGACAACTGCAAGCTCAAGCCGGTAAACAAGCTGAAATTCAGAGTCATGGTCGGCGTGGCCAACACCCTGTTCAGGAAGAAGCTGGGCGTCAGCTTCACGTATGTGGACGACATCAAGCCTTACCGGGGCAAGCCCTATATAGTCGTTTCAAACCACGCCTCGAGGGAGGACTATGTCTTCACGGCCCCGGCTTTCTGGCCGGACACCTTCAACTTCGTCGTGGGCTACAACGAGTTTTTCCGGGGCCATCTGCACGGGGTGCTGACCCAGATGCAGACCGTGCCCAAGAAGAACTTCACAAAGCAGCCGAACTCGATAAGGCAGATACTCCGGATAATCCGCTCCGGCGGCCGCATAATAATTCTGCCGGAGGGCATGAGCAGCATATCCGGGGCGAGCCAGCCCTGCGCGATAGGAGGCGGGCACTTGCTCAAGAGCCTAAAAGTCCCGGTGCTCTACACGAAGATCGCGGGAGGCTACCTCACCGCGCCGAAGTTCAACCTTGTAGACAGGCCGGGCAAGGTGGAGGTCAAGGTCGGAGTGCTTTTCACGCCCGAGCAGCTCGCGGAACTTTCCGCAGACGAGATCCAGGCCATAATGGATGAGAAGCTCTACCACGACGATTACGAGTGGAACAAGACCGCGAGGGTGAAGTACGACGGCAAGGGGAAAATGGCGGAGAACCTCCATCAGCTGCTCTACTGGTGCCCGAAATGCGGCAAAATGCTTGTGACGGCGAGCGCAGGCGACCGTATCTGGTGCAAAGAATGCGGGAACGCCGCGCATTTGAACGAGTATTACGACCTCATTCCGGAGGGAGAGGACAGCGTCATACCCGATACGCCGAGGGTGTGGTTCGACGAGCAGCGTGCTCACATAAGGAAGCTGGCCTCCGAGCCGGGCTTTGAGCTCAGGGAGCGCATGAGACTGGGTATGCTGCCCGAGGACAGGCTCCTGAAGAACCAGGCGACCTCGGAGATCGTAGGAGAGGGAGAGCTCTGGGTAAACGCCGAGGGCCTGCATTACGAGGGCACGAAGAACGGCGAGCCCTGGAGCTTCTTCCTGCCGATCAAGCAGGTTCCGACCTACGGGATGTGTACTGATGTCTCGAGGTTTTACACCTTTGTGGACGGGGAATTTTGCGAGTTTTATCCAGAGCGCGACTCCGCCGAGCTCTGGATGCAGGCGACGGAGGAGCTGCACCGCCTGAACGGGGGCTCGTGGCAGGACTATCCCTGGAAGAACAAGGACTGAATTTCTGTTCCGGGCCGCAGAGAAAAGCCGCCCATCCGCGTATCCAAACGCGGATGGGCGGCTTTTGCATCGTCATACGCTCATTTCCAAAGAGATTCGGGGTACAGGCCCTTGCTCGTGAGCTCTTTTACGGCGGCGACGACTCCGGGCTTATCTTCCTTATAGGTCATGCCGTGCCAGACGTCTCCGCTGCGCATGACGTCCACGGTACACAGGCCCTCGTTCAGCAGGCGGCCGACCAGATTCGGTATCAGCATCTCGGCCTCGGGATTTTCCCGCAGGCCCTCGTCCAGAAACACGGGAAAGCGCCGCTCTATCTCATCGAAAATGGCGGTGGTGAAACCCCAGAAGTTCATGGACACGGTGCAGTCCTCGGGGAGAGGTATGAGCGTTTTCCCGGCGTCAAGGCTGTATGCCGGGCCGCTCTGGGTTCTCACGACATATGTGCGCTCCTGTATGCTCTCCAGTCTGCCGTCGCTCGTCCGGCAGATGCCGCGGCAGACCTTTCCGTTCGGAGTGACGGTATTGCCCAGCTTGTAACCGACCATGGAAAAGCGCATCGGGCGGGCGGATTCGTCCACGTTCTTCAGCCAGTCATAGATTATCCTGTAAGCTCCCGGCCCGTAAAAATCGTCGGCATTTATCATGGCGAAGGGCCCGTCCACCGCTTCGCGGCAGCAGAGGACGGCGTGCGACGTCCCCCAGGGCCTCACCCTGCTCTTGGGAACGGAATAGCCCTCGGGCAGCAGCCTGTCCAGGCTCTGGAAGGCATAGGCCGTTTCTATCTTGCCGGAGATCCTCCTGCCGATGGCCTCTTCAAAGTCCTCGAGCATTCCGGGCGCTATCAGGAACACGACTTTCCTGAACCCGGCCCTTATTGCGTCGTAGACCGAGTAGTCGATGATAAATTGTCCGTACGGCCCCACGGGCTCTATCTGCTTCGGGCTTCCGTAGCGGCTGCTCAGGCCCGCGGCCAGGATCACGAGCGTCGGCTCGGTCATAATAAAGCTCCTCCTCTCGGCGCTTTGCCATGATACAGGATATTTTACCAAAGACAGGCGAAAAAGTCACCACATTTATGCGGCGAATGAATTATTTTATCCCAGCTGCGGAACACTGCCTTGTGAAAGGAAGTGTTTTGCCGTGGCAAGGCGAGTTGGAATGCAGACTCTGGCGCTGGACAAGCCGCCTTCGATAACGGAGGGCGCCTCGGTGGCGGGCAAGAGGGAAGGCCGGGGCCCGCTCGCCCGGAGTTTCGACTACATCAGCGGCGACGCGTATTTCGGAGAGTCGAGCTGGGAAAAGGCTGAGAGCGCCATGCTGAGGTTGTGTTTCGACCTGGCCTGCGACAAGGCGAAGATCGCGCCCTCAGAGCTGGACATCATACTATCCGGAGACCTGCTTAACCAGTGCGCGGGCTCGGCCTATGCGCTGCGCGGGCTCTCAGCGCCGTATCTGGGCCTGTACGGGGCCTGCTCAACCATGGCGGAATCGCTGCTGCTCGCCTCACTGCTCATAGACGGAGGCTGCGGCAAAAAAGTTGCAGCGCTTACCAGCTCTCACTTCTGTTCCGCCGAGCGGCAATTCCGTTTCCCGCTCGAGTACGGCAGCGTCAGGACGCCGACCAGCCAGTGGACGGTGACGGGCGCGGGGGCGCTTATACTCTCGGACGAGGGCCCGGGGCCTTACGTCACCATGGTCACTACGGGGCGCATAGTGGATGCGGGCATAACCGACGCGAACAACATGGGCGCCGCGATGGCTCCGGCCGCCTGCGACAGCCTCCTTGCGCATTTTCGGGACACGGGCCGTGCGCCGTCGTATTACGACGCTGTCATAACAGGAGACCTGGGCCTGCTTGGCAGAGACATTGTACGGGAGCTCATGGGTATGCAGGGGGTCGACCTCGGCCCGGCCTACACCGACTGCGGCGTGCTCATCTACGACAGCGCTGCGCAGGGCACCTGCTCCGGCGGCTCCGGCTGCGGCTGCTCCGCCTCCGTGCTCGCCGGGCACATCCTTCGCTGCCTCAGGGATGGAGTTTGGAAGCGCGTGCTCTTCGCCGCAACGGGCGCGCTCATGAGTCCTACGACGACGCTCCAGGGCGAGAGCATACCCGGCATCTGCCACGCCGTGGCGATAGAAAACGAGAGGTGCTGAATGGAGATACTGCTATCCTGTGCAAAGTCCTTCGCAGTCGGAGGCGCGCTCTGCGTTATCGGACAGCTGCTCATAGACAAGACCCGGCTGACTCCTGCGCGTATCCTCACAGCCTATGTCGTCGCCGGGGTGCTGCTCGGCGCCCTGGGCCTTTACCAGCCGTTTGCCGACTGGGCCGGAGCCGGGGCCTGCGTGCCGCTGACCGGCTTTGGAAACACGCTCGCCCGGGGCGTGCGCGAGGCCGTGGAGGAACATGGAGTCCTCGGCGCCTTCACCGGAGGCATCACCGCATCCTCCGCCGGAATCGCCGCAGCGGTTTTCTTCGGTTTCCTGGTATCCCTGGTCTTCAAACCGAAGGACAAATCGTGACGTGGCGGCAAAGCTGAGGCGCCCCGCATTCCGAAGAGTGCGGGGCGCCATTTTTTGCTTTTGAAACCGAAACGGACTCAGGCGTTCTGAGCACCCTTTTCCTCGGTCTTGTTCACAACGGCGGCAACGATGACGGAACCGACGCAGTTGCAGGTGGTGAGCAGCGGATCGACGACGCTGACGACTCCGCTCAGCAGGGCGGCGAACTCGATGGGGAAGCCCAGGGTCTGGAGGAAGATGGTCGTCGCGACAAAGATGCCTCCGGGGATGCCGGGGCTGCCAAGGGTCATGAGCACGCCCATGAGCACGGATGTGACCATGATGGCCGGCGTCATCTCTATGCCGCAGACCTGAGCCACGAAAACCGCGACCACTCCGAACCAGATGGCGTTGCCGTCCATGTTCAGGTTCGCGCCGAGAGGAATGACGAGGTCGGAGACTTCGCTCTTGAGCTTGAGGTTGTCCTTGCAGGTGGTGATCGACACGGGCATGGTGGCCGCAGTGCTGCAAGAGGAGAAGCTGGTGACCCAGACGGGGGAGATGGCCTTCCACATGGCGAACGGGTTTTTCCTCGTCCCGCCGTAGTAGAGCAGACTGTAAATGATGAGCATATGCACCAGCGCGGCCCCGATAATGGCGCCGAGGAACTTGCCCAGAGCGCCCAGCACTTCCGCCCCGTAGAGGCCGATCGTGTTGGAGATGAGGAAAAACACGCCTATGGGCGCGAAGCGGATGACGAAGCGGAGGAAGAACATGATGTACTTCGCAACGTAACTCACCCCGCCTATTATCTTTTCCCTGTCCTCCTCGGGGGCATAGATGAGGCCGATGCCCGAGAGAATAGCGAAGGAGATGATGGGCAGCATCTCGGCGTTTGCCATGGAGCTGATGATGTTGGTGCCGAAGAAGCCGAGTATCACGCTCGAGACCGTCGGGGCGGTCTGCTCCGCGACTTCACCGGCCTCCGTCATGGTATAGCCCAGGCCGGGGTTCACTATGAGGCCGGAGGCAAGGCCGATGACCGCCGCGACAAGGGTGGTGGCCATGAAGAGGATGAACATCTTGATGCCTATGCGGCCGAGTTTCTTGAGGTCGCCGATGCCCGCGACGGCCATGACGATATTGCACAGGATGAGGGGAACGACGCCGACTCTAAGCAAGCGTAGAAAAATCGTACCGATAAACCCGACCTGGCTCATCTTCTCTCCAAAGATGACCCCGGCCAGTACGCCCAGGATAAGGCCGAGCAGCACCTTGGTCATGAATCCGATTTTCTTCTTTGCTTTCATACTTGTCACCCCACAATATTATTTTGTCGTGCGGCGTCTCAGTTGGAGCCGGAGCGGCATACGCCGTCTATGGCCCTGAGCGCTTCCGACAGAGTGCGTATCTGAGCGGCGGTGTTGTGTATGCCTATGGCAATGCGCATGAAACCCGCCGAATGCGTGATGAATATCTTGTTTTCCTTCAGTATCCTCTCTGCCTGCCCGAAATACTCCTCCGGATAGGTGAGCACCAGGATGCCGCTGCGGTTCTTTTCCGGCTTGTCCAGGCCTCCGACAAAGTGGAAGGATTGGACGCCCTCGAGCTGGCGCCTGAGCTGCGCTTCGAGCTCGAACACCCTGCGCTCCGAGTTTTCGGGCCCCAGCTCGAAGAAGAGCTCCATGGCCTTCGAGAGCGCGTAGATGATCACCTGCGGCAGACTGCCGGCCTCGAACTTCCTGGCGTCGTCATACCAGTATATCGGCACCGAGCTGTCTCCCAGCTCTTCCGGCT
Source organism: uncultured Eubacteriales bacterium (assembly GCA_902496595.1). Lineage (GTDB taxonomy): Bacteria > Bacillota > Clostridia > Oscillospirales > Oscillospiraceae > Scatomorpha. The sequence goes on from CABVBV010000008.1 coordinate 14,196, forward strand.
CCAGCTGCCTGGAGACGCTCTGCATGGCTGCGTGCGCCGGGGTGAGCCTGTCCATCAGCTCCCTTCGGCAGCAGATGAAGCCGCAGCCGAAGGCGGCGAGCATGGCCTTGTGACAGCCGGAGGCCAGAAAGTCGATGTTCATGTCCTTCATGTCGAGCCTGATCCTGCCCGCTGCCTGGATGGCGTCCACAACGAATACAACGCCCCTGCTGCGGCAGAGCTCGCCTATCGCCTTCAGGTCTGCCCTGAAGCCGTTGTGGTAGCCAACGGCGGAGACGGATACCAGCTTCGTGGTCTCGTCAATAAGCGCCTCCACGTCGGCGGGCTCGAAAACGCTGTCGCGGGTCTTTATCACGCGCAGCTCGACGCCCAGCCTGCCGAGGTGCTTCCAGATGTAGCTGTTGCTCATCATCTCGCTGTCCGGGATGACGACGCTGTCGCCCCGCTTCCAGGGGAATGCCTCGGCGATTATCGTGATGCCGGCGTTGGTGTTCGCCGTGTACGCGACCTCGTCGGGTTCGCAGTTGAAGTAGGCGGCGAGCTTCTTGCGCGTCTCGTTCGCCATTGCGAGGCCCTCGAGCATGGAGTGGTCGCCGTTCCTCGAGATCACGAACTTGTCGTAGTAAGAAGCCAGGGCCTCCCTGGAACACCTGGGCGGCATGGAGATGGAAGCGACGTTGAAAAATGCTATGTCGTTGTTAAAATATCCAAATTCGCGGTCAATAATCTCTTCGTAGTTCATGTCCGCTCCTCCCTCGTCATTCCTCTTCCAGCTCGAAGATCGCCTCGATCTCTACGGGCATATCGAGCGGGAGCTGGCTCGTGCCGACCGCCGTCCTCGCGTGCCTGCCGCGCTCGCCGAACACGTCGAAGAGCAGCTGAGAGGCCGCATTCGCAACTATGTGCTGCCGATCGAAACCGGGGGCGCTGCTCACAAAGGCCTGAAGTTTCACAACGCCGGAGACACGGTCGAGATCCCCCGTGTGCCGCCTGACTGCGGCGAGCATATTTATAACGCAGAGCCTCGCCGCCTCCTGCGCCTTCTCAACGGAGAGCTCGGCGCCGACCCTGCCCCTGTAAGGCATCTCCGGCCCCTTCACCGGTATCTGACCCGAGACGAACAGCAGCCTCCCGCTCTGTTTTACAGGGATGTACATCGCCTTGGCCTCGGAGTCCTCCGGAAGCGCGATACCCAGCTCTTCAAGCCTTTTTTCGGCCAGCATTCACACCTCTCCCTTCGTTCAACATAACAAACAGTCTGTTTGACCGCACAGAAATACAGCTAACAAACAGTTATATAATGGCCTGATATAACGCAAGATTACAGAATAATAGTTTGATTGTCAATCATATTTTGAAATTACGCCCAAGAAATATGACATTTTGTCGGAAGATACAAATTGTCGAATTAGCGAAGTAAATGGAATATGCAAATTTATCAGTCGGTTTGTCAGGCTGTTGCCCTTTGCCGGAAGATTTGGTATAATCCAGATAGGAAGGATGGAAGTTACAAGAGGGAGCTGAGAGTATTTGACGAATGAGGGCGACTTTCTGAACAGGCTGGTGGAGAATCTGGGGGCGTTTCTGGGCACGGACTGCGAGGTGGCCCTGCACGATTTCACCAAGGGCTACGACGCGACCATCGTGAAACTGGTGAACGGCCATGTCTCCGGCAGGACGGTGGGCTGCCCGCCTACGAATCTGTTCTTTGAGAAGGTACGGGAGCAGAGCGGAGGCTTGTCGGATGTGCCGGTGTATTTCACGGAGGACAACGGACGGGTGATAAAGTCGTCCACCACCTTCATCTTTGACAAAAAGGGAGGCGTGACCGGAGCGGTCTGCATCAACATGGACGTGACCAAGCTGCTCCGGGCCCAGCAGGAGCTGGCGGAGCACGTCGGGTACGACGCATCTGAGAACCGGCGTGAACAGTATGCGCAGAGCCTGAACGAAATAGTAGAGCAATATCTCCGCTCCGCAGAAAACGAGATAGGAAAGCCGGCGACGGAGATGGACAAGAGCGAGAAAAAGCGTGCGCTGGCGTATCTGGACAGCAAGGGAGTTTTCCAGATCGTGAAGGCGAATGTCCGGCTCTGCGAGTTTTTCGGCATTTCCAAGTTCACGCTGTACAGCTATCTGGACGAGGTCAGAAGCGGAAGCTCTGAGGAAAAGAGCTGATGTCATTTCAGTTTGGTCAGAGGGCGGAGCTCTTTAGGCGACAAAAGCCCCGGCAGTCACACACGGCTGCCGGGGCTTCAGCTTTGCAGTTTTTTACTTCATGCCGAGGCTTGCGCTTATGACCATGCGCTGGACTTCGGAAGTGCCCTCGTAGATCTCGGTCACGCGGGCGTCGCGGAGCATCCTCTCGATGGGGTAGTCTCTTGAGAAGCCGTAGCCTCCGAAGAACTGGAGGCAGACATTGGTCACGCGGCTGGCGTTTTCGGCCGCCACCAGCTTCGCCATGGCGGCCTCGACCGAATAGCGCACCTTCGGGTTCGACACAGCCTCCTGCTTCTTGCAGGCGGCTGAGTAGACCAGGAACCTCGCCGCCTCGGTCTGGGCGTAGATGTCGGCCATCTTGAACTGGGTGTTCTGGAACTGGCTGATCTTCTTGCCGAACTGCACGCGCTCGGAGGTATAATTGAGGGTCTCGGCTATGGCGCCCTCGGCTATGCCCAGGGCCTGCGCGGCAATGCCGATGCGTCCGCCGTCCAGGGTGGCCATGGCTATGCCGAAGCCCTTGCCTTCTGCGCCCAGCAGGTTCTCCTTCGGAATGAGGCAGTCCTCGAACACCAGTTCGCAGGTGGAGGAGGCGCGGATGCCCATCTTCCGCTCATGAGCGCCGAAGCTGAAGCCGGGGGTGCCCTTCTCGACGATGAAGGCGGAGATGCCCTTGTTGCCGAGGCTCCTGTCGGTCATGGCGAAGACGATGTACACGTCTCCGACCTCGCCGTTCGTGATGAAGCATTTGCTGCCGTTGAGCACATAGCCCTCCTCCGTCAACCGGGCGGTGGTCTGCTGCCTCGAGGCGTCGGTGCCTGCTCCGGGCTCGGTCAGAGCGAAGGCGCCCAGCAGCTCGCCGGAGGCGAGCCCGGGCAGGTACTTGCGCTTCTGTTCCTCAGTGCCGTACCTCAGGATGGGGTCGACGCAGAGAGAAGTGTGGCAGGACACTATCAGCCCCGTCGTCGCGCAGCAGCGGCACAGCTCCTCAACGCAGAGGATATAGGTCAGGATGTCCGCGCCCTGGCCGCCGTACTCCTCGGGGACGGGGATACCGAAGAGGCCCAGCTCCGCCATTTTTTTCACCGTCTCCTTCGGGAAACGTTCCTGCTCGTCGATCTCGGCGGCAAGCGGCTTCACTTCGCGCTCTGCAAAGTCGCGGAACATATCGCGCATCATGCTCTGTTCTTCAGTCAGTTTGAAATCCATTGTGTATTTCCTCCTTGAAGCTCTGTCAATTGCCGGTAAAGACGGGCTTGGGCCTCGGTTTTTCCTTCGAGAGGAAGCAGGCCATGCCCTCTATCTGGTCGTGTGTTCCAAAGCACTTGCCGAAGAGCTCGGCCTCGAGCCCGCAGCCCTCCTCAACAGTCATTTCTCCTCCGCGGTCTATGGCCTCCTTGGCGCAGCTCACGGCGAGCGGGGCGTTGGACGCTATTTTGTTCGCCAGCTTCAGCGCCGCGTCGAGCAGTTCCTCCTGCGGGTATACCGCCGACACCAGGCCGATGCGCAGCGCCTCCGGAGCCTTTATGTTCAGGCCGGAATAGATGAGGTATTTCGCCATGCCCGCGCCGACGAGCCTCGAGAGCCTCTGCGTGCCGCCAAAGCCGGGGATTATGCCCAGGCCGACCTCCGGCTGGCCGAACACCGCGTTCTCAGAGCAGAGCCTTATGTCGCAGGCCATGGCCAGCTCACAGCCCCCGCCCAGCGCAAAGCCGTTCACCGCCGCAATGACGGGGATGGGCAGCCTCTCTATTCTGAGCATGACGCCGCCGCCCATTCGGCCCCACTCGACCGCGCCCTCGCAGTCAAAGCCGCTCATCGTCCCGATGTCCGCCCCGGCGACAAAGCTCTTGTCCCCGGCGCCGGTGATGATGAGGCAGCGCAGCTCGCTGAGCTCCAGCCCGTCCAGCGCCTTCGAGATGTCTGAAAACACATCGAAGTTCAGCGCGTTGAGCGCCTCGGGCCTGTTTATCGTGAGTATGCCCACATGACCGCGGGCCTCGTAGTTTACATAAGACATGATACCAGAGCCTCCGTTCCCGCTCAGAGCGCACAGTGGAAGCGGCGCTCAAACTCCTCAGCAAGCCCTTCCCGGAAGCTCGGGTGGGCTATGGAGATGAGGGCTCTGGCCCTGTCGCGGAGCGTTCTGCCATGTAGTTGGGCGACGCCGTATTCGGTGACGATGCAGCTCACGTCGCAGCGGCTGGTAGTTACGGCCGCGCCCTGGTCGAGGAAGGGGACGATCCTGGAAACGCTGCCTTTCGCAGCTGTGGAGGGGATGGCGATGATGCTCCTGCCGCCGCGGCTCATGGCGGCGCCGCGAACGAAGTCCACCTGCCCTCCTACTCCGGAGATCTGCCTGAGCCCGATGGCTTCGGATACGACCTGGCCCATCAGGTCTACCTGTACGCAGGAGTTTATCGAGACCAGGTTGTCGTTCTGGGCGATGACGACAGGATTGTTTACATAATCCACAGGGTACAGCTCAACGGAGGGGTTGTCGTCGGCGAAGTCATAGAGCCTCTGGGTGCCCATGAGGAAGGTGACGACGCACTTGCCGGGGTTGAGGGTCTTGCGGCTGTTGGTGATGACGCCGGCTTCGACCAGTTCCACGACACCATCGGACACCATCTCGGAGTGGATGCCGAGGTCTTTCTTATCCTTGAGGAAGAGCAGCACGGCGTCCGGGATGGCCCCGATGCCGAGCTGGAGCGTGTCGCCGTCTCTGACGAGCTTGGCGCAATTCTCGCCGATGGCGCGCTCGACTTCGCCTATCCTGGCGGGCTTGAGCTCTATGAGCGGCGCGTCATGCTCTACGAAGCAGTCGATCTCCGAGACGTGGAGGAAGCTGTCGCCGTGGGTGCGCGGCATATGAGGGTTCACCTGGGCGATGACGAGCCTCGCGCTCTCGGCGGCGGGCTTGGTATAGTCGACGGAGACGCCGAGGCTGCAATATCCGTGCGAATCCGGGGGAGTGACCTGGATGAGAGCTACGTCGAGGGGCAGGCCGTCCCTGAAGAGGGCCGGGACTTCGGAGAAGAAGATCGGTGTAAAGTCGCCCCTGCCGGCGGCGATGGGTTCCCTCGTCGCTCCGCCGAGGAAGAGGCCGTTGTGGCGGAAATGCCGCTCCATACCCGGCGCGGCGTAGCGGCACTCGCCCAACGGCACCATATGCACGATTTCGACGTTTTCGTATTTGTCGCAGTTCTCGGCCAGCGTGTCGAGCAGGTATGTCGGCTCGCCCGCCGCGTGCCCGACGGCCACCCGGTCTCCGGACTTGATCTTTGACAGGGCCTCCTGAGCCGTCATCCTGCGGCCGTTATAGATGCTTTTCCAGTCCATATTAACCTCCACGCGCCTGTGCGCAGTCATATTATGATATATCTTCTCCCAAGTCCGAAGCGAGCCGCTTCAGAGCGGCTTCAGCCTCATCCAGCCGGGAGATATCGGTCAGTGTAAAGGCCACGCGGCCCAGCCCCTCGGTCGAGGCGCAGGCCGCGGTGCAGCCGCAGACGACCAGAGCCGCGTCGGCGCCGGCCTCTCCGGGGCGGAGGAAACTGAGCCGGGGAAGCCTCCGCTTCAGTTCCTCCACCGCACGGCTGCGGTCGTAGCGGGGGTTACAGCCTCCGCAGTATTTCAGGGCCAGCTTCATTTGCCGCGGCCTCTGAGGATGTTGAGCGCCATGTCCAGCGTCTCCCGGCTCACGCCGGTGACAAGCACGACATCCCTGAGCTCCGGCAGCTCCTCCTTGAGCTTTGCCGAGATCAGTTCCTCCGTGGTCAGCTGGGCAGAGGGGCAGCCCGAACAGCGGCCGAGCAGGCGCACCTTTGCCACGCCGTCCTCGTATCCGACGATCTCGATATCTCCGCCGTGCTCGGCCAGTTCCGGCCTCACGAGCCTCTCGACGGCGTCTTCGAGCCTTTCCATCGCTGTCATGGCGCTCTCCTCCTCTCAATACTTCAAGTTTACACTCAGTCCTCGATGTGGGCAAGGGCTTTTGCGAGCTCTTTCTTCATCGGGAGGTTGCCCTGGCGGGCGATCATGATCCTCTGGGCCTGGGGCGAGCCTGCGCCGTGCATACTCTCGGTGCGGTAGCCGACGGCTGCGGTGCCCAGGGCGAGGTTCTCGATGAGCCTCAGGATGCGCAGCCTGTTCTCGGTGCTGACGCCGGAAACGCCGCGAAGGTACTTCTCAACATAACCGCCGACCGCCTCGGAGCGCAGGTCGGCCTCGGAGGGAGCGGTGACCATCAGTCCGCCCGCAATGTCCTCGGCGAGACGCACGATCTCGTAGGGGAAGCGGGTGACGTTCTGCTTGCAGACGTTCGCCAGCAGCAGGTCTATCATGTAGTTGCCGCTGGCGGTCTTGTGGCCCTCGGAAGAGCAGGCGATGCCGCAGCAGTAGAGGGTCTCATTCAGATGGGTCATCTCAATGAGCTTGTCCTTGATGTGGCTGGCCTTGGCCGCGCCGTTGTAGTCCGCCGCAACGGCGGCGGCGCCGATGAGCACATCTCCGACGCCGACCTTGCAGCCGCCGTAGCTCTGCCTGTGGTAGCCGGCAAAACGCTCGACCAGCATACCGGCAAACTCGTACTCGCCGTTGAGGAAGATGCGCTCGTTCGGGACAAAGACGTTGTCGAACACGGTGAGAGCCTCGACTCCGCCGAACTCGCTGTTGCCGACGTCCATCTGGCTGCCTTCGCGCTTGCGGGTGTCGCAGCTCTGCCGGCCGATTATCATGGTGATGCCCGGGGTATCCATCGGGACGGCGAAGCAGACGGCGTAGTCGGCGTCATCCTCGCGCATGGCCTGGGTGGGCATAACGATCACCTCGTGCGAGTTCAGGACGCCGGTCTGATGCGCCTTCGCGCCGCGAACCACGATGCCGTCGGGCCTGCGCTCAACGACGTGCAGGTAGAGGTCGGGGTCTTCCTGGGCATGGGGGGCGAGGCTGCGGTCGCCCTTCGGGTCGGTCATGGCGCCGTCGACGGTCAGGTCGTTGGCCTGGACGTAGGCCATGAACTTTTTGAAGTTCTCGTGGTAGCTCGTGCCGTGGGCCTTGTCGACCTCAAACGTCGTGCTGTAAACGGCATTGAAGGCGTCCATGCCGACGCAGCGCTGGAAGCAGGCCGCGGTCTTCTGGCCCAGCAGGCGCTGCATCTTGACCTTCTTGACAAGATCCTCGGCTGAGCGGTGGATGTGGGTGAAGCGGTTGATGCGCTCGCCGGTCTCGGGGGAGACGGCGGTCATGAGATCCTCGTACTCCGGCATCTGGGCCAGATCGTAGGTCATGCGCACGGAGTTCAGGCTCGGGCGCAGGATGGGGTCGTCCACAGGACAGGCCACGCGCTCCCCGAACATATAGACGCACATATTCATCTTGCGAATGCTCTCGATATATTGCTCTCCGGTCATAAGTGCCATTTTTGAACAGTCCTTTCTGTCCGGCCCGCCCTGCAACGGGCGGGCCCTTTAAATTTTACCTTGTCAGGCTATGCTGATAACCATGTGCGAGATGGTGAAAGTGAGAACCACGAGCGAGGTGAGGAGGCCGCCGAGCCAGGCGGAGCCGGTTTTCTTGTAGAGGAGCCTGATCGCCACGGCCGCGAGCGGGAGTATGAACAGCAGGCCGAAGCACATGATGCCCGCGAGCGAGGTCGGGAAAGCCATGCCGATGGTGGAGATCCACTCCTCGGAAGTGGTGCCTGGTATGTACTGGATGCCGCGGACTCCGGTGGAGAACAGAGAACCGTAGTCGTAGCCGAACATCACGGCGAGGCCGCCGCAGGAGGCCACGATGACCAGCAGGTAATTGAGCCACTCGGGAGCCTTGTTGATGCTGGTGAAAGAGTTGAATAGCACGCTCATGAGCAGGAAGAAGAACAGCCAGGTGGGCAGATACTTCAGGAACGCGACCCAGTGTTCGCCGTCCATGGGCATAATATTGAACTTGAAGAAGGAGAAGTAGGTGCCGGAGATCGCATGGCAGACGTAGACGAGGGCGTAGATGACGCCGAAGGACACGACGGCGAGGATCAGGGTCTTCACGATCTTGCCCAGGGAAATGGCCAGGCCCGTATTCTCAAAGCGCAGCCCCGCCTTCTTGGCCACGAGCAGGAACACGGCGAGGTAGACGACGAGCAGGATGCCCCCGACAACGAGGTTGAAGAGCATCAGGCTGTTCATGGGCGCCATGTTGAAGAACTCATTGGGCATGAACTTGGTCAGGAACATGAACCACTGCGGCTGCATATAGTAGGGGTACCCCACCAGCCAGTAGTAAAGCAGCGGCGCAGGCAGCAGGCAGAGGATGTAGATCACCGCATAACGGATGCCGTGGGCGGTGTTGTCGATGGTGGTGATGGAGGCCGCGGGCAGGCGCTTGATGGAGGCGAAGAAGGGCACGTTCAGCAGCGTCAGCGCCAGGGCGACGAAGGCAACGAGCGTGGCGATGAGGCCGATGAGGCCGCAGGCGGCCCTGCCGTGCCAGACCTGGTCGGTCGGGGCGATGTCGGTGACTCCGCCCTTTAGGGTGATGTCGAAGAAGTCGATGCCGTAGCTGATGGCCGTCTCATCGTAATAGGTGTCGGAGTGCGTGCCGTCGAAAGTATAGGCGGCGCGTATGGGCACCATGGTGAGCGCGGCGGAGGCGGCGGCGGTCACGGCCTCCTCGCGGGAGAGCGGGGTGGCGGCGGCGTCGCCGTACATGAAGTAGGTGCCGGAGGGCACATTGGTCGCACCGCCGGTGCCGTAGGCGAACTTGAAGCTGGTGGTGTAGTCCTCACCGGCGGGCTGGCCCCAGAGGAAGCTCGAGAACTCGTCGTACTTGGCGGTTATCGTACACATATTGACCGGGGCGGCGTAGAGCGGGAACACGCCGTTCTCGGCTGTGACGCCGTTGTAGGTCAGGTCGTTGATGTTGCGGACGTTGTAGTTGTAGCCGGTGAGCACCATGGAGCCGGGCAGGACGTACTCGGAGCCTGCGACATAACCGGCGGCGATGGCGTCGGCCTCCTCCGCTCCGGCCTCAATGGCGGCGGCGTAGGCGGCGGTGTAAGCGGCTGTCCACTTGGTGTAGGCTATGTATGCGCCCTCCTGGATGGCGGCAGTGCCCATGGAGTGGCCGAGCATACCGACTTTCGTGAGGTCGACGAAGTCATAGTTCTTCAGCTCCTGAAGGGCTGAGTAGCTGCCGAGGTCGGGAGCGTAGTTGAGGACTCCGCCCATCTCGACCTGACTGTAACCGTCGGGAGGCAGGCTGCTCTCGCCGTGGCCGTACATATCGAGGGCCATGACAACGTAGCCACGCCTGGAGAGCTCGATCGCGTTGGGCTCCATGGCGTCGAGCGAGGCCGTGTAGCCGTGGCAGAGTATGACGGCGGGCGCCGGGCTCTCGGCCGTGGCCGTCTCAGGTACGTAGAGTATGGCGTGGCTCTCCGCGCCGGTGTCGGTGGTGAAGTTCAGCTCCAGCCTTTCTACGCTGCCGCCGCTGGTCTGGATGCTCTGGCCTATCAGCGCAGTCGCGAACATTACAACTATGCAGACGCACAGCACGATGAGGGCGGCCTGCTTGCAGAGCTTTTTCGGGGCCTTGTCCATTTTCTTTCCTCCGTTTTTCTCTTTTTGCGTCCGGACGCTGTCCGCCCGGCCTTCGGTAAGATAATACAAGGCCCCAAAGCTGAAATCAAGTTAAAAATGCAACAATCTAAAAAGTTCGTCTATGTGCCACAAAAGCAAAACGCCGAATTTGTGCATTATTTTTGTGCAAGTTGCACATAATTTTCGCAAATATTCTGAAATATTGCCTCGCAAAAGCGCGAAAAGGCCCCTCAAGCGTTGCGATAATGCATCACTTGAGGGGCCTAACTGGGTTTACAAAAGGTTATTCGTTGCGATTTTGCAACAACCCGGCCTTTATATACTTCTGCCGCTTCCGAACGAAGGTCGAGGCGTCCATGCCCAGGCTCTTTGCTGCTGCGCGGGTGGAGCCGTATTTCTCGAAAGCGCGGTTCATATAGCTGAGCTCGACCTGCTCGAGTATCTCTTTCAGGTCTACCTGTTCGGGAAGCTCCTCGAAGTGGGCGCGAACGGCGGCGACGGAAGCCCCGATGAAAAGGTCTTCTCCGCCTATGGCCCTGTCTTCAGAGATGATGACGGCTCTCTGGACGCTGTTGCGCAGCTCCTGCACGTTGCCCGGCCAGTCATAGGTGAGCAGGCGCTCGCGGGCGGCCTGGCTGAAGCATTTATCTGCGCCGAACTGTTGGTTTATCTCGGACAGGAACAGCTCGGCCAGGGGCAGGATATCGTCGCGCCGCTCCCTGAGCGGAGGGATGGCTATCGCGAAGATGCTGAGGCTGTAATACAGGTCGTCCTTGAGCATCCTCCGGCTGATGAGCTCCTCCGCACTGTGGCTGGAGGCTGCTATGACCCTGGCGTCGGGGCGCTTTTCACCCGGTTCGCCGCCGCTGAGGAAACGGGCCAGCCTGGCCTGCGCAGCCATGGGCAGCAGCTGTACCCCGCCAATATATATCGTCCCGCCGTCCGCCAGCTCGAGCATACCCAGCTGTTCGCCTCCGGCGGAACCGAAAAGCTCGGCTTCCATCGAGTCCTGACTCAAGTTTTCCAGGTCGCAGACCAGGAAAGGGCCCTTCTTGCGCTCGGAGCCGGCGTGGATATATTTTGCGAGCCGGCGCTTGCCGCAGCCGCTCTCGCCGGTCAGCAGCAGGGGGCTGTCCACGTGCGCGACTCTTTTGGCGAGCCTGAGTATGCTCAGCATGGTCTTGTCTTCGGCGACGATGTTTTCGCCTCCGGTCAGCTCCTGCCGGATGCTTTCCAGCTCTTTGAAGTAGCGCCGGTTAAGGGATTCCTTGCGTTGGAGCTCCTTCTTTACCATATGCAGCTCGGTGATATCGCGGACGTTGGTAACTACGAGCACGGCGCGGCCGTCTTCCCCGAAGGCGGGGGTGCTGGTGATGACGGCGCGTTTCCCGGTTCTGAAGGTCTGCTCCATGGTTACGGGCCTGCCGGAGCCGAGCACCTGCAGGGTTCCGGAGGCGGAGATTATCCCCTCGTTCACCAGTTCGCGCATATTCCTGCCGAACATATCCTCTCGTTTCAGGCCGCTGATGCTCTCGTAGCTTTTGTTGATATAGAGCACGTTGGCCTGGCCGTCGGTGATGAAGATGCCGTCGTGCGAGCTCTCCAGCACCATCTCGGCCAGTCCGGCGGTCATATAGCCGCCGTATTCGGTGGGAAACAGTACGTCTTTATCCCTGTAAACCTCGTCCATGGCGGCTCCTTTCGCTCAAAATTCAAGGTTTTTGGTGCGGCTGAGCAGCATTATGAGCACCAGCGCGACGGCCTCGAGTATCACGAAGAGCAGGAAGGCCGGTGCGTAGCTTCCGTTTGCGGTCTGGAGCGCGCCGGCGATGGTGGAGGCGAAGGCGGCAAAGAGGATGTTGAGGTTCACGAGGCCCAGGTTCCTGCCGTAGTGTGCGGGCCCGAAGAACTCCTCCGCCACAGAGGCGGAGATGGTGGGCACCGCCCCGTAGCAGGCTCCGATCGCCATCATGGAGGCGAGCAGCAGCCAGGTCGTCCCGTCCAGAGCAAAGTAGCCGAGGATGCCGACCACGATATACACTATTGCATCCACCGCGAGCGAGACTCTGAATCCGCAGCGGTCGTGGAGCATACCGAAGAGTATCCTGCCCAGGCCGTTCATGACCGAGACTAGCCCGACCCCGAGCGTAGCGAGCGAATACTCCGCCCCGCCCTCCTGGAAAATGTACTGGGCATGGGCGATCAGGCCCGAGCCGTAGCCTGTGCCGATGACGGCGGGGAGGAAGAAGAGCCAGAAGCGCTTCGTCCTGAGCATTTGCGTCGGGGTGAGGCCCCGGGGCTTCACCTGCGAGCCGGTGTCTTTTTTGACCTTTGGCGGGAGGACGAAGAAGCGCCCGATGACGGCGGCGGCCAGCAGCAGGGCTCCGGTGAGGATATAGGTGAGGTGCCAGCCGAAGCTCGGTGAGGTCATGAGTTTCGAGGCCAGGGAGCCGAGGACGAGCGAGCTCGCGCCGTAGCCCATGAGCAGAACGCCCGAAGCCAGGCCCTTCTTATCCGGGAACCTCGGCACTACTGCGGATATCACCCCGTTATACACGAAGCCCACGCCTATACCCGCTATTGCGAAGGAGATGAACAGCAGCCATATGCGGTCTTTCGTCAGGAACATACACAGCAGAAAACCGACAAAGCCCAGAACTCCGCCTGCGGGTATCGTGAAACCGACTCCCTTCCTGTTGGCGATGGTGCCGCCTATGACTCCGCCCAGGCAGAAGCTGCCCAACATGACCGTGAAGCATATGCCGAGCTGCGTGCTCGACCAGCCGAAGCCGTCCCTGAATGGGACGGAGTAGATGCTCCAGGCGTATACGACGCCGTTTATTAGCATCATTGCCGTGCCCGCCACGAGCGCGGTGACGCGGGAAAAGGTTTTTACCATATGGACATACCTCCAAACTCAGCAGGAGCGGATGAGTCTCAGGTAGAACTCGGCGCATTTGACAACCTTCTGCACCGGCACCCTCTCGTTATTGCCGTGGATGGTTCCGCGCTCCTCCTTCGTCAGCTCCAGCGGGCCGAAACGGTAGACGTTCCGGCTTATCCTTCCGTAGTGCCGCGAGTCCGAGCCCGCGAGCATGAGATAGGGCGAGACTATGGCCTCCGGCCAGGTGCGCTCTATGGCGTCCTTCAGCCTCAGCCAGCCCTCGGAATCGCCTGTTTCCGAATACGGCGACGGCTCGGAATACGGCCCTCGCCGGAGCGCGATGTCCTCGTTCCTTATCGTCTTCTTTATCCTCGCCTCTGCCTCGTCGCAGCTGTCCCCGCACATGATGCGCAGATTGAGGCCCACAGAGGCGTAAGGAGGCATGACGTTGTTCGCAGGGCTGCCCTGCATCTGCGTGACCGCGCAGGTCGTGCGCACGAGCGCGTTCAGCTCCCCGCCCATCATGCGCGTGGCGAGATCCAGCACCGGCCTGAACAGCCAGAGGTTTGCGAACACCAGCCTCACCGGGAATATGGAGCGTCTCGCAAGGGTGTCGAACATCTCCCTCGCCGGCGGGGTCAGCGTGAAGGGCGCGGGCCTCTTTTCCACCCGCGTCACTGCCTTCGCGAGCTTCCCGGCTATCGTGCTCCTGGGCGGCGCGGAGGCGTGCCCGCCCTCGCTCTTCATGTCCATGAAAAGCTGCATCTGCCCCTTCTCGGAGGTGCCCACGAGCGCACAGGGGGCGTCCACGCCCGGGAACACGCCGGTCACGACCGCGCCGCCCTCGTCCAGCACGAAGGCGGGCGCGACGCCGCGCCTTTCGAGCTCCGACACTATGTCCGAGGCGGAGTCCCCCGCTATCTCCTCCTCGCCGGAGAAGGCGAAGTAGAGGTCGTGCTCGGGCGTGAAGCCCTCCTTCTGGAGCTGCTCGGCTGCCTCGAGGGCACAGCAGAGCGTGCTCTTGGTATCCAGTGTGCCCCGGCCCCAGAGCACCCCGTCCTCGATGACTCCCTCAAAGGGCGGCTTAGACCAGTTGGCCTTGTCCGCGGGCACGACGTCGTAGTGCGCCATGAGGACGCCAGGGGCCTCGCTCGTCCGGCCCGGCCACTTGAACAGCAGGCCGCAGCGGCCTATCCGCTCCGGGGCGCAGCGCTCGTGCATGAGCGGGAAGCGCTCTTTTAGCAGAGCCCTGAACTTCTCGAACTCCGCCTCGTCCTCGAGGCTGTGGTCGAGGTTCGAGACGGTGCGGCAGCGTATCATGTCCGCGAGGTCGGCTATGACCTTCGCCCCGTCCACCGAGACGCTGTCCGGCGCGGGCCGCGTCTCCTTCCTCGGCCTGAACGCCAGGCCCCTTATGGTCACGACCCCGGCCAGCGCGGCAAAGGCCCCGGCCGCTCCGGCGGCGACGAGCTTCTTCATCAGATCAGTCCTTTCTTGTAGAGGATGCGGGCCGCGCCGATGGCGAGCAGCGCGCCCACCGGCACCAGTACGCTCGCGGAGGACGCGAGGCTGGGCACGCATATGAACAGCGTCACCATGAACACGAGCGGAGTCATAGCGACCTTCCAGTTCTTCGCCACATAGACGACCGCGAGCGGCCCGAAGAGCGCGGGCAGTATGTTGTCAAAGGCGGGCTGGAGCGCGGGCGACTCGAGAAAGCCGCGTATCTGGCTCAAAAACAGCACGCCTATGGCGATGACGGCGGTGGTGACGAGGGCCGAGACGGCGATGGCGATGGTGGAGATGACCTCGCCGGCCTCCGTGCCGGGCTCGACGCCCGCGGCCTCCATGGCGTTGAGCGCACAGGGCACCTTCAGGCTCGTGAGGTTGCCGGTGAAGAAGCCGAGGTAGGAGCCGCCCGTGCCGAGCATGGGCACGTAGGTCAGGACTTCGATGGTGCCGACCGTCCAGTAGATGGGCGCGACTCCGAGCAGGCCCTTGAGCACCCAGGTGATGGGCGGCCAGGCGTCGTATCTTACGCAGATCGCGGCCGGCACGGCGAGCAGCAGGGCAAAGCCCGTGAGCATCCACCAGCGGCCGACGCGGTGTTCATAATCCCTGAAAGCATCGTAGCTGTCCATGTCTTTACCTCCTTCAAACCAGCGAATCCACGAGGTTCGTGATGGGGATGGCGAGGAACATACCCCCGAGCATACTCAGCGGCAGGGCATATTGCTCCACCCACTTCCACTTGAGCACTTTCACGAACACTGCGCAGACGCACATCAGAATGGCGGAGACGATCATCACAAAGAAGGGTATCCAGCCGCGCAGCCCATCCCGGATGGTGCCGAAGACCATGCCGAGGAAGGCGCTTATCATGCCGAGAAAGAGCGCCGACATGAAGATGGAGCCCCATTTCTCGTCCTTGGAGCGGATGCGCATGATGCCGTTTTCGATCTTCTTGCCGAAGGCCGGGACGAGGATCGTGCCGGGCACGATGCCGAGGGTCATGACCCAGGCGATGGTTGCGAAGGTCTCAGGGTCTGTTATCAGGCTGCTGAGGTCTACGCCGGCGCTCTGAGCTGCGGCGGCAGCTGCGGGCGTCTCATAGGTGAGCGCTCCGATGACGGAGAGCCTCAGCCATGGCAGCGGGAAGCCCAGCGCCTTCGAGAGCGCGATGACTCCGAGCAGGATGGATATCGCCGGCACAACCGTGAAGACCGCGGCCGAGACGGCAGTCCTCCTGAGCAGCTGGCTGCTGATACCCAGCTTTTTCGCCCTGCGCCACGCAAGAACGATGAACCTCACCGACATGGCGATGACGAACACTATCACCACGGCGACGAGGCAGTACATAAAAGTGTTGTTTGGATCAAACAAAGAGAATACACCCCCCTCATACAGAGCAGTTTACCACAAGAGAGAGGGGTGTACAATTCATTTCTTCATTTTTTCGTCAATATTTAGGTCTGTTCCCCAACCGTCGAGCGGCAGACGCTGCATGGCGCCGAACACCTTGCTCTTGAGGTCTGGGTAATCACGGGACAGGCCGGACAGCAGGGCCTTGATCTCGGCTCTCTTCGATTCCTTGTCCTCAGGGCAGGTCGTGGGGACTACCGGCAGGCGTTCCTCGCGCACCAATGCCTCCACACTGCCTTCGCCGAGGTACAGCATGGGCCGTATCTGCGTGACCCCGGCCCTCGACATATAGGTCACAGGCTTGAAGCAGCTTATCCTGCCCTCGAAGAGCAGGCTCATCATGAAAGTCTCCACCGCATCGTCGAAGTGGTGGCCGAGGGCGAGCTTGTTGCAGCCGCGCTCCTTTATCGCGTCGTTGAGCGCACCGCGGCGCATCTTGGAACAGAGCGAGCAGGGGTTTTCCTCCTGCCTTGCGTCGAAGACTATCTCGCGGATGTCGGTTTTTATTATTGTGTATGGGACGCCGCGCTCCGCGCACCAGGCCGCGACAGGGGAGAAGTCCATGTCCGGAAAGCCCATGTCGATCGTTATTGCCTCCAGCCCGAAATTCGAGGGATGGAAGCGGCGCAGGTGCAGCAGTGAAGCGAGCAGGGCCATGCTGTCCTTGCCCCCGGAGACTCCGACGGCCACTCTGTCGCCGGGCAGGAGCATATCGTAGTCGTCAGCACAGCGGCGGACGAAACCGGTGAATCTGTTCAGGTTCATTTGAAAACTCCAAAAAAACGAAAAATGAAAATGAGAATAAGCGAGTAATAGAGAGAAAACGAGAGAAAAACGGAGCTCTCATGGCAGAAATAAAAAATGCTGTTGACAAGCCGCCGCCATGATGGTATAAAAATAAGGCGCGTCAAGGGTATTGTAAGAGACGCGGTATGATTTGTCAAAGCATTTATCATATACAATTGGAGGCAAAGAAATGTCCACTACCATGCTGAACAAGGAGACAGTTGTCCGCAAGTGGTACGTTATCGACGCGGCGGGCAAGCCCCTGGGCAAGACTGCGGCGCTGGCGGCCGATCTGCTTCGCGGCAAGCTGAGGGTCGATTACACTCCGCACGTTGACTGCGGCGACTATGTCATCGTCATCAATGCCGAGAAGGCCGTGCTGACCGGCAAGAAGCTGGAGCAGAAGTATTACAGGACGCACTCGGGCTATCCCGGCGGACTGAAGGAGACGAGGTATGACCGTCTGATGAAGCAGAAGCCGGAGCTGGCCATGAGGCTTGCGGTGAGGGGGATGCTTCAGAAGAACACGATCGCCGACTGGCAGCTGAAGAGGCTCCGCGTGTTCCGCGGCGCCGAGCACACCCACGCGGCGCAGAAGCCGGAAGTCTGGGATCGCTAAGGGAGGTAAGGAATAATGGCTACCTATAAGAGCAAGAAGGCTTATATGTACGGCACCGGCCGCAGGAAGAGCTCGGTCGCCCGTGTGCATCTGTATCCGGGCGGCAGCGGCAGCATCACTATAAACGGCCGTGACATAGACGACTACTTTGGTCTTGAGACTCTGAAGCTCATCGTGCGCCAGCCGCTGGTGACGACCGGCACGCTGGGCAAGGTGGACATCGAGGCGACGGTTTCCGGCGGCGGTGTTACCGGCCAGGCCGGCGCCATCCGCCACGGCATCGCCCGCGCCCTGCTCGCTGTTGACGAGAGCTTCCGCGCCCCTCTGAAGGCCGCCGGTTTCCTGACCCGCGACCCGAGGATGAAAGAGCGCAAGAAGTACGGCCTCAAAGCCGCTCGT
>CABVBV010000009.1 GCA_902496595.1 uncultured Eubacteriales bacterium
TGATGAAATATGCCGCTGTTTCGGAATAACTGAAGCTTTTTAATCGAAGTTCTTTTCTGTATTCGCTCATATATCCAGATTCACGACATACTGTGCGTTTTTCTCGATATATTCCTTTCTCGGTTCGACCTTCTCGCCCATGAGGATGGTGAAGATTTCGTCGGCTTTTACTGCGTCGTCGAGTTCTATGCGCTTGAGGGTGCGGCGCTCGGGATCCATGGTGGTCTCCCAGAGCTCGTGGGCGTCCATCTCGCCGAGACCCTTGAAGCGGCTTATCTCTACCTTGGCGTTCGGGTTGTCCCCGCGCAGCTCCGCGCTCACCCTGTCGCGCTCCTTCTCGTCGTAGGCCACGCGCACCGTCTTGCCCCTCGTCAGCTTGAAGAGCGGCGGCACCGCAGCGTACACGTAGCCGTGCTCAATGAGCGGGCGCATATAGCGGAAGAAGAAGGTCAGAAGCAGAGTCCTGATGTGGCTGCCGTCCACGTCCGCATCCGCCATGATTATTATCTTGTGGTACCGCAGCTTGGAGAGGTCAAAGTCCTCGCCCAGACCGGCGCCCAGGGCCGTTATGACCGGGTTCAGCTTGTCGTTGCCGTAGACCTTCTCCTCGCGCACCTTCTCCACGTTCAGCATCTTGCCCCAGAGCGGCAGGATGGCCTGGAAGCGGCTGTCCCTGCCGCTCGTCGCCGAGCCGCCTGCAGAGTCGCCCTCGACGATATAGAGCTCCGTCAGCGCCGGGTCGCGCTCGTTGCAGTCCCTGAGCTTGCCGGGCAGGGTGGAGCCCTCCAGCGCGTTCTTCCTCCTGACGTTCTCCCTGGCCTTTCTCGCGGCCTCCCTGGCCCTCGAGGCCGTCATGGCCTTGTCCAGTATCGTCCGGCCCACCGCCGGGTTCTCCTCCAAAAACTGCTCCAGCTTGTCCGACACCACGCTGTCCACCAGCGTGCGCATGTCGGAGTTGCCGAGTTTGGCCTTCGTCTGGCCCTCGAACTGCGGGTTCGTCAGCTTCACGGAGATGATGGCCGTCAGGCCCTCGCGGCAGTCCTCGCCGGAGACGCTCTCGCCCTCTTTGAGAATATTCGTCTTCTTGCCGTAGGCGTTGAGCACCCTCGTCAGCGCGGCCTTGAAGCCCGTCTCGTGCATACCTCCCTCGGGAGTGTGGATGTTGTTCGCAAAGGAGACGAGTATCTCGTTATAGCCGTCGTTATACTGCAGCGCTATCTCGCACTCGGAGTCCTCTCTCGAACCGGACATATAGATGACGTCCTCGTGCAGCGCGTTCTTGTTTCTATTTATATAGCTCACGAACTCGCGGATGCCGCCCGCGTAGTGCATGACGTCCTTCTGCTCCTTGCCCTCGCGCCTGTCCTCGGTGCTTATCCGAAGGCCCGCGTTCAGGAAGGCCTGCTCGCGCATCCTCGTGTGCAGGGTGTCGTAATCGTACACCGTCTCGTCGAACATCTCGGGGTCGGGGTGGAACCTGACCACCGTGCCCGTCCTGTCCGTATCGCCGACGACGGTCATCTTCTGCGTTATCTCGCCCCGGGAAAATTTCATCTGATAGATCTTCCCGTTCTTGTGGACGCTGACCTCGAGCCAGTCGGAGAGGGCGTTGACGACCGAGGCGCCGACGCCGTGCAGGCCGCCGGAGACCTTGTAGCCCCCGCCGCCGAACTTTCCGCCCGCGTGCAGAACGGTATAGACGACCTCGAGCGCGGGCTTGCCCGTCTGCTCCTGGATATCTACCGGTATGCCGCGGCCGTTATCCGAGACCATGATGACGTCTCCCGGCTCTATGACGACCTCGATATTGTCGCAGTAGCCCGCCAGCGACTCGTCTATGGCGTTGTCGACGATCTCATACACGAGGTGGTGCAGGCCCGAGGCCGAGGTCGAGCCGATATACATACCGGGCCGGAGCCTTACAGCCTCGAGGCCTTCGAGCACCTGGATCTGGCTAGCGTCGTATTCCTGAGTTATCTTTTCGCTTATGTCGGACATATAGCTTCCCCTTATCTTCTGGATAGTGCCGCCGGCGAGAGAGACGAGAGCCAGACTTTTCTTCTCCCGTTTTCCTCGCAGAGTATGAAGGATCTCGGCAGATCCTCCGCGGCGTTTACTACTTCGCCGTTCTTCTCCGAGACGGCGAGCAGCTCGCGTGTGGCACGCGAGCAGGTGGTATTGTCGATATCGCAGACCGCGACTACGGAGCTGCGTCTCACGACGTTTCCTCCGCCTATGTTGAGGTAGATCATATCAGCCTGCCTCCGGATATGGTCATGACCTTCCCGCCAGTCCTCCTGGCGATCCCGTCGTCCTCGCAGCAGGTGATGAGAGTCTGGCCTCCGCCTATTCTGTTCAGGACAAACTCCTGCCTCTCGGCGTCGAGCTCCGAGAGCACGTCGTCCAGGAGCAGCACGGGATATTCTCCCGTCTCTGCAAGGAATATCTCCCTCTCCGCCAGCTTCACGGAGAGAGCCGCCGTCCTGGCCTGGCCCTGGGAGGCGAAGCTCCTTGCGCTCCGTCCATTTATGAGCAGCTCCAAATCGTCCTTGTGCGCTCCGGTCAGGCACTGGCCGGAGGCCAGCTCGGCCTCTCTGTGCTTCTCCTGGTGGTCGCAGATGGAATAGTATATCTCCCTCTCGGAAGCGAAAGGGTCTTCCACGCTCGAGACCGGTTTATAGCTCATAGCGAGCTTGTCCGTTCCACCGGAAAACTCCAGGTTTATAGGCGCCGCCGCCTCGGCGAGCCTCTGTGAGAAGGCCGCCCTGTATCTCGTGAGCTTGGCTGAGAGCCGGCACATACGCTCGGAGAAGTCGTCCAGCGTGTCGAGCAGGCTGGGCTTTTCCCGCCAGTCCCTGAGTATGGCGCTCTTTTGCTCATACAGCCTGTTGTAGTCGGAGAGTATCGAGGCGTAGCCCGGGCGCAGCTGGCTTATTGCCGTATCCATGAGCTTTCTTCTCACTGCGGCTCCCTCTCTCACGAGCGCGAGGTCGTCAGGGCAGAAGAGCACGGCGGTCATCGTCCCGGCGAGCTCCGAGGAGCTCTTCTTGACGGAGTTTACGAGTATCTGCTTCCTCTGGCCAGGGGCCATGGTGAGCTTGACGGTCTGCTCCCTTCCCGCGGCCTCCACGTCTGCCAATATCTCGGCGCTTGAAAAGCCGAAACCCACGATCTCCTTATCGAACCTGGTTCTGAAACTCCTGCCGCCCGTCAGCATGAAGACCGCCTCGAGCAGATTCGTCTTCCCCTGGCCGTTCTTGCCTCTTATGACGTTGGTACCCGGCTCGAAAGTGAAGCTCTCCCACTCGTAGTTCCGAAAGCCCGAGAGCGCTATCCGGCTCACCCTCATGCCGAAGCCACCTCGACGGCCTCGCCGTCCAGCTCGACAGTATCCCCAGGCCTTATCTTTCTGCCCCTCTGAAGGCAGGTCTCGCCGTTCACCTTCACCAGCCCGTCCTCCACGCAGAGCTTTGCCTCTCCTCCGGTCTCGCACAGGCCCGCAAACTTGAGCAGCGCGTCCAATTTTATAAACTCGGTAGTTATTTCTATCTTATCCATACTCACTCACCGGCTTTTAGCCTGACCGGAAGGATCATATACACAAAGGAGTCCCCTCCGTCGGCGGCCTTGATGACGCAGGGGGATGAGCCGGTGTTGATGCAGACGCAAAGTTCCTTCGCAGGAGCCGCCCTCAAAGCGTCCCTCAGGTATCTGTCGTTGAAGCCGATCTCCGTATCTCCGCCTTCTCCCTCGCAGGGGCATATATCTCCCGCCTTTCCGAGCGGAGTGGTGCAGACGAAGTCTATGCGCCCGTCTCCAAACAGGAGGCGCACGGGGCTCTTCATCTTCTCGTCCACTACCAGCGACACCCTGTCCGTCGCCCCGAGCATATCCTCTCTGAGCACGGTGAGTATATGTTTGAAGTTCTCCGGCAGCGATTTTTTATAGTTGAGGAAGTCGCCTTCCAGCTTTCTTGAAACCACAACGGTGCTTCCAATGGTGAACGAGCTGTGTTTCGTGCCGACGTTCAGCAGAACTTCCTCGTCCGAGTCGCCGCAGAGCCTTTCAACGTCCAGCAGCGCGGAACCGGGAATTATGAAGCGCATTCCTTCGGTGCCGCCTTTGACCTCTTCCCTTCTCACAGCCATCCTGTAACCGTCCACGGAGACCATGGTGAGCCTGCCGCCCTCCAGCTCGAAGAGGCTGCCCATGTACACGGGACGGCTCTCGTTCGTCGATACGGCGAAAATGCTCTCGTCTATCATGCTCCTGAGCTTCTTCTGCGGGATCATGATGGCTTCGGAGACGTCCACATCCGGAAGCTCCGGGTAGTCCGCCGCGGGCAGAGCCATGAAGCTGTACTCGCTCTGGCCGCATCTCACGGTCGCCCTGCTGTCGTCCCCCACCTCGACGGTGACGATGCCGTCGGGAAGCAGGCGCATCATCTCAGAGAACAGCTTCGCCGTCATGAGCACGGCGGAGCCCGTCTGGGCCACGTCGGCCTCTATGTTCATGTAGATGCCTTTTTTCAGGTCGTAGCCCGTGACCCTCACTCCGGCTCCGGCCTGGATGAGCAGGCCCTCAAGGGCGGAAATGGGGCTCTTGGCCGATGCGGCCCTCGACGCGGCGAGCACGGCCGACTGGAGCAGATGTTTCTCACAGGAAAATTTCATTTTGTCCTCCTTAGATCTTCCCGCTTCCCTTCAGGATAGCAGGATAGGATTATCTATGTAGTGAAAGTAGAAGTAGGTTGTTTGAAATGTTGAAAACTCCGGAAAGCGCCTGTAATCCATGAAAAATACGTGAACATGGTTTTGCACAGCCTCAGACCTGTTTCAACAGGTAAATATTGATAGATCTCTCTTTGAACAGTTTTCAACAGCTGTTGACATACAGCCGTCAGGCCCGTGTGCAAAGTTCAGCTCCTGGAGTTTATATTTGAGGAGATATCTCTCACCGTGTCCGCTGTCTCCTGGTCGGTCTTGAGGAGCTCTTCTATCTTGCGTATGCTGTTGAGCACGGTGGAGTGGTTCCTGCCCTCGTACTGGTTGCCTATGTCCACGAGAGAGAGGTTTGTGAGGCTGCGGATGAGGTACATGGAGATCTGTCTCGCCTTTGCGACGTTTTTTGACCTTCTCTGGCCTTTTATGTCGGCAGGGGTGATGGAGAAATATGTGGCCGTCTCCTCGATGATGACATCCGGTGTGGGGACGTATGCTCCGACCCTGACGACGTCTTTGATGGCCCTCTTGACCGTGGCCGTAGTGATGTTGTCGTTCAGGATCTCCTTGTACGCCGTGAGCCTCTTCACGACGCCCTCTATCTGCCTGACGTTGGAGGTTATGTTCTCCGCAATGAAGGAGACCACGTTGTCCGGAAGAGTCATGCCCAGCTGTGAGGCCTTGTTTCTTATGATGGCCGTCCTCGTCTCTATGTCCGGAGGCTGTACGTCCGCCATTAGCCCGCCCTCCAGCCTGGTGCGAAGCCTGTCGTCAAGCAGGGACATATCTATTGGAGGACGGTCGGCCGTTATGACTATCTGGCCCCCGGCCCGGTATATCGTGTTGAAGATATTGAAAAATTCCTCCTGAGTGCTGCGTTTTCCGGCGATGAACTGTATGTCGTCCATGAGAAAGAGCCCGACGTTGCGGTACTTGTTTCTGAGCTCGTCCATGGTTCCGTTTCTGATGGCGCCTATGACCTCGTTCGTGAAATCGTCTCCGCAGACGTAGGCGACGGGCAGCTCCGGATTGGCCGCGTGTATGGCGTTGCAGACAGCCAGCAGCAGGTGGGTCTTGCCGAGGCCCGAGTTGCCGTAGATGAAGAGAGGGTTGTAGACCTTGCCGGGCTTGTTCGCAACGGCTATCGAAGCCGCGTGCGCAAACTCGTTCGACGGCCCCACGATGAAGTTCTCAAAGGTGTAGGCGGGCATTTCCGCCGGAGTGTCGGCCACAAAGTGCCTGGACTCCTGCATCCTGGCGTCTTCAACGGTCATGACGTAGAAGTTGAGGTCGCTCGAGAAGACCTCGAACAGAGCCTTGTGTATAACGTCGCCGAAGCGCTCGAGAATTATTTTCATTTTGAACTCGGAGGTCGTCAGCACGGTAAGGGAGTCCTCGTCCAGCTTGTACGGCTCGCAGTCCCCGAACCAGGTGTTGAAGGCCGTCGGCGTGATCTCTCTGGCTATCGCGTCCAGCACGCTCTGCCACACAGTCTTGAGCGAATCCATCTCATCTCTCCCCTCAGAAAAAAACGCCCCCTAACCATACAAGGGACGCACAGTTTGACCCTTACTATTATAATAACAATTTTACCTTTTGTCTAGGAATTTGCCCACATTTTTTTCTGACCGGCGGAAAATATAGCAAAGTTGTACGGCTTGTTTTTATTGAATTTGACAAGGCGTTTTGCTATAATGGTTCAATCATGGAAAAGAAAGTCCTGGCGGAAGCCTTTTTAAAAATACCGGAAGCCGCCGCCCTCCCCTTGAGCGTGGAGAGCGGACGGATACGTGCGCTCGTGACGGGGTTATCGTCTGTACACAGGGCGCATCTCTGCGCGGCGATAAGGCTCAGAACTGGAAGACCGCTCGTGATCCTCTCCCCGGACGAGACCTCGGCGGATGCGCTGGCAGCGGATATATATTCGTTTATTGATGAAAAACCATGCGTCCTCACCGGCCGCGACTACGTCTTCATCCAGGCGGACGCAGCTTCGAGACAGCTTGAGCAGAGGCGGCTAGGAGCGCTCAAAACGCTCAGGGGCGGTTCGGATACAGTGATTATAACCGCGCAGGGGCTCTTTCAACGGGCCATGCCGGTGTCCGCGTTCGAGAGAACGGCGTTCGACCTGGGCATGGATACAAAAATGCCGCCTGAGGATCTGGAGGATGCGCTCATCCGCTGCGGCTACTCTCGTTCAGACCAGGTGGAGGGCCCGGGACAGTTCTCAAAAAGAGGCGGTATACTGGACTTTTTTTCACCGGCGCACGATCAGCCGGTCAGGATAGAGTTTTGGGGAGACGAGATAGACTCGATGTCCCACTTCGACATTCTCAGCCAGAGGAGGACGGAGAGCCTTGAGCGCTGCACCGTGCTTCCCGCCGCGGAGACTCTTCCGGGACTGACCGCGGGCGGCTCGGGGGCGCTGGCCGGGAGCCTCAAAAGGATGGCTTCAAAATACGAGAAAAAGGGTGGGGCTCCAAAGCAGCTTGTTTCCTCCATCATTGAGGACGCTGAGAGGCTGGAAAACGGAGTGGAGCTCCGGGCAGCGGATAAATATGCAAACCTGATATATGGAGAAGCCGTATCAGCTGCGGACTACATTGCGGAAGGAGCCGTGGTGGTCTGCGAGCAGCCCGGCAGGTTCATGGAGCGGGCCAGGGACTATATAAAGAGCATACAGGAGGATGTTTCGGCGCTTGTATCTTCAGGCAGGATGCAGGCGAAGGCGGAGGATTTCCACGTCTCGGAGCAGCAGGTATGGCAGAAGCTGGCGGAGCACAGCGTGTATTTTGCAGACGCCTTCACGGCGGGCAGGTATCCGCTCGAGCCTGAGAGCGTGATACAGATACAGGCCAAGCAGCTGCCCTCCTACGGAGGTTCGGCGGAACAGGCCAAGGAGGATCTGGCCCACTATCGGGAGGCGGGCTGCGGCGTCCTGGTGCTGGCCGGGGATTCCAGACGGGCGAACATACTCTGCGGTATGTTCCGCGAGAGCGGCGGAGCGATGCTCTCGGAGAAGCTGAAGCGCCTGCCGGAACCACGCGAGTGCATTGTCACGACGGGAGGGCTCTCGTCCGGTATCGAGTATCCGACGCTCAGGCTGGCGGTATTGACCGACACGCAGCTAATGTCTGCGGGGCTGCGGCGTCAGAAGCGGCGAAAAAAGGCTGTTGGAGAGAAGATAGGCTCCTGCGCAGACCTCGCCGTCGGCGATCTCGTGGTACACGAGCAGCACGGCATAGGCCGCTTTGCCGGTGTCGTCCGCATACCTGTGGACGGGGCTGAGAAGGACTACATGAAGATAAGCTACGCCGGTACGGACAGTCTCTACGTCCCGGCGACGCAGCTGGATCTCGTGACGAAGTACGTCGGAGCGGGAGAGGACGCGCCCGTGCGGCTCTCGAAGCTCGGCGGAGCCGAGTGGCAGAGGACGAAGTCCAGGGCGAAGGCTGCGGCAAAGCAGCTTGCGAAGGGGCTCATCCAGCTCTATGCCGAGCGCAGCCGTATGGAGGGCCATGCCTTCGCCGCCGACTCCGCCTGGCAGCAGGAGTTCGAGGAACGCTTCGGATTCGAGGAGACGGACGACCAGCTCAGGTGTGTGGAAGAGATAAAAAGGGACATGGAAAAGCCCGTGCCCATGGACAGGCTGCTCTGCGGCGACGTGGGCTACGGCAAGACCGAAGTTGCGCTCAGGGCAGTTATGAAGTGCATCCTGGACGGCTGCCAGGCCGCCATCCTGGTGCCGACCACCGTGCTTGCCCAGCAGCACTATCAGACGGCGATGCAGAGGTTTTTCGGGTATCCGGTGGATATTGAAGTGCTCAGCAGATTCAGGTCTCCGGCGCAGGTAAGGGAGACGCTCAAAAACCTCAAGAGCGGCAAATGCGACCTCGTCATAGGCACGCACAGGCTGCTGCAGAAGGACATAGAATTTAAAAAGCTGGGCCTGCTCATAGTCGACGAGGAGCAGCGCTTCGGCGTCTCGCACAAGGAGCACATCAAGGAGATGTCGCGTCAAGTCGACGTGCTGACGCTCTCCGCCACCCCCATACCGAGGACGCTCAACATGGCGCTCGCCGGCATACGCGATATGTCGACGATAGAGGAACCGCCTCAGGACAGGCTGCCCGTACAGACCTTCGTGATGGAGCACGACTGGGGCACCCTGGCCGACGCCATGCGCAGAGAGCTCGCCCGCGGAGGTCAGGTATATTATCTGCACAACAGGGTTGACAACATAGAGCGGACTGCGTTAAAAATATCAGAGCTGCTGGACGGGGCGGCGGTTGCCGTTGCTCACGGGAAGATGGACGAGGAACAGCTCTCGAGGGTCATGGAGGACATGATAGAGGGCAGAGTCCAGGTGCTCGTCTGCACGACGATAATCGAGACGGGGATAGATATCCCGAACGTCAACACGCTGATAATCGAGGACGCCGACAAGCTCGGCCTCGCCCAGCTCCATCAGATACGCGGCCGGGTCGGACGCTCATCCAGAAGGGCCAGCGCCTATCTGACCTTCAAGCGGGACAAGGTTCTGACCGAGATAGCGGAAAAGCGCCTGGAGGCCATCAGGGAGTTTGCGGAGTTCAACTCGGGCTTCAGGATAGCCATGAGGGATCTGGAGATACGCGGAGCGGGAAATCTCCTGGGCGCAGAGCAATCGGGGCACCTCATCGACGTGGGCTACGATATGTATCTGAAGCTGCTCGAGGAGGCGGTGCTCGAGGAGAAGGGGGAAAAGCCCGTGAACCGCGCCTCCTCGACGGCAGACCTTGCGGTCTCGGCGAACATACCCGAGAGCTACATACAGTCCTCGGAGCAGAGGATGGATCTCTACCGGAGGATAGCGCTGATAAGGAGCGAGGCGGACGCAGACGATGTGCTCGACGAGCTCATAGACCGTTTCGGGGAGCCGCCGGACTGCGTTACCGCTCTAGTCCGGGTCGCCCTGCTGAGGGGCGAGGCCGGAAGGGCCGGAATAACGGACATCTCGCAGAAGGCGGGAACGCTCAGGTTCACGCTCTCCGACTTCGACATGAGAAGGGTATCGGAGCTGTACGCGAGGCCTGAATACAGGGGCAGGATAAGGGTAGAAGCCGGTTCCGTGCCCAGAATTTCGCTAAAACTCCAGCCGAAGGCCCGGGTGCTGGACGAGGCCTCGCGCTTCGCCTCGGCTTGGGCCTCGACCGACAAGAATACAAGGGACGAACAAGGAGGATAAGATAAAATGAAAAAGCTGATTGCCGCCTGCCTGTGCCTGACGCTCTCTCTGGGGCTTCTGGCCGGCTGCGGGTCTGTCGACGATGGAACCGGCGCCAGCGAGCCGCCGGAGAGCGCAGAGCCCGACGACGCCGGCTCCCTGCAGCTCGACTGGGCTGCAGCCAGGGAAAAGCACGATATCGAAGACGTCGTGCTCACCGTCGACGGTTCGGATGCCGACTGGGGCGAGTTCTTCTACTGGCTATACTACTGCTACACGCAGTACAATTCCAACTACGGGACGATATCGGATTTCGACACGCCGTACATCTACGACGAGAACATGACCATGGGCGAAATGCTCATAGACGCCGCCAAGAGCTACTGCGTCCAGTATCACGCCCTTGAGGTGAACGCCGTGAAAGCCGGAGTGGAGCTGACGGAGGAGGACGAGGCGGCCCTCCAGGAGCTGCTCAAGAGCGACATTAATGAGATTGCGGGTGAGGACGGCACCGAGGATGAGCTTTTCGCGGCGCTTGAAGAGACCTTCGTCAGCCGCGAGCTCTACGAATTTATGAACCGGACGGCAGCTCTCTACTCCAGGGCCTACACCACCCTGTACGGCGGCGCGGGAGAGAAACTCACGGAACAGGAAGTCACGGATTTTGCCTCCGAATACGGCTTCGTGACCGCGAAGCACATCCTCATCCAGACCACCGACGCCGAGGGAGAGCCCCTTGACGACGAGGCGAAGGCTGAAAAGAGGGCCGAGATCGAGGATATCTATTCCCAGCTCGCCGGCAAGAGCGGAGAGGAACTCGAGGCCGCCTTCGACGAGCTTATGCAGGAAAAGAGCGAGGACACGGGCCTGGCCGCATTCCCGGACGGCTACTGCTTCAGCTCCGGAGAGATGGTGGAGGACTTTGAGACCGCCGCGCAGGCCCTGGAGCCGGGCCAGATGTCGGAGATAGTCGAGAGCCCCTTCGGCTACCACATCATACTCAGGCTGCCCCTCACCCCCGAGGACAAGGTCATGCGTTTCGACTCGAGCGGCACGCCGTACACGATAAGGGCCGTCGCCGCCGCGAACATCTACGACGCAAAGATAAGCGAATGGATCCAGAACGCCGAGACGGTCTGGGCTCCGGATTTTGAGAACCTCGACCTGAAGGAGCTCTTCGGACTTTGAGGCCATCGGTTATTTGAACAGACAGAGGAGCCCCGGCAGTGTGTAAACTGCCGGGGCTCCTATCGTATATTTTATTTTACATGAGCTTGCGGAAGAGATTCGTGAGGTCTTCTACGCAGGTCTCCTTGGGGTTGCCGGGACGGCAGGCGTCGTTGTAGGCGCTCTCGGCGAGGAAGGGCAGATCCTCTTCCTTCAGGGCTTCGAGCTTCGCCGGGATGCCCACGTCCTCGGAGAGCTTGCGCACGGCCTCTATGGCCGCCTTGCGGTACTCCGCCTGGCTCATCTCGTCCACGCCCTTGACGCCCATGGCCCTGGCGATCTCCCTGTACCTCTCTCCGGTGCACTCGGCGTTATACTCCATCACTATGGGCAGCATCATCGCGCAGGCCACGCCGTGCGGCGTGTCGTACACCGCGCCCAGGGTGTGGGCCATGCTGTGCGCTATGCCGAGACCGACGTTCGAGAAGCCCATGCCCGCGATGTACTGGCCCAGGGCCATGCCCTCGCGGCCCTCCTTCGTGCCCGCGACCGCGCCGCGCAGGTTCTTCGAAATGAGCTCGATGGCCTTCAGGTGGAACATATCCGTCATCTCCCAGGCGGCCAGCGTGGTGTAGCCCTCGATGGCGTGGGTCAGGGCGTCCATGCCCGTGGCGGCGGTGAGGCCCTTCGGCATGGAATCCATCATCTCGGGGTCGACCACGGCGACGACCGGCATATCGTGAGGGTCGACGCAGACGAACTTGCGGCGGCGCTCCACGTCCGTAATGACGTAGTTTATCGTGACCTCGGCCGCGGTGCCCGCCGTGGTCGGCACGGCGATGATGGGCACGCAGGGCTTCTTCGTGTCCGCCACGCCCTCAAGGCTGCGCACGTCGGCGAACTCGGGGTTGTTTATGATGATGCCTATGGCCTTGGAGGTGTCCATGGGGCTGCCGCCGCCGATGGCCACGATGCAGTCCGCGCCCGCCGCCTTGAAGGCCGCGACGCCCGCCTGCACGTTCTCTATGGTCGGGTTGGCCTTGATGTCGGAGAAGATCTCGTACGCGATGCCCTCGGCGTCCAGCAGATCCGTCACCTTCGCGACGACGCCGTGCTTCAGTATGGACGGGCCGCAGCAGACCAGCGGCTTCTTCAGGCCCCTCGCCTTGATCTCGCCGGGGATGGCGCTCACAGCGCCCGCGCCGTGGTAGGAGGTCTCGTTGAGCATGATGCGGTTTGCCATTTGATTTTACTCCTTTCAGTTATCGAGCAGTTTGGTTAAAATATTAACTATCTGAGTGTATTTTATTCCCTCCGGCGCCCCGCGTAAAGTGACAAACAGGCAAAAATGTAACCCGTCCGTCCTCACAGGAAGGACAGACGGGAAAACAGCTCTTTCAGGTTCTCCGGCAGGGCTGAGACCAGCCTTTTCGACATTTCCGACGGAGCCTCCTTCATGCCGCCCAGCACCCATTTGACTGTCATCGCCACGGAGCCGCGGCAGTACAGCTCCAGAGTGAAGCGTATGTCTTCCCCGGGCGCAGCGCCGGTCTTCTTTTCGATGAGTTTGAGATAGAAGTCCATGATGGCCTCGAAGTCGTGTTCCTTGAGGCTGTTCGTGCCGTCCGCCCTGAAGGCTGCGGTGAAAAAGACCCTCTCTTTGCGTATGTACTCGAACTTCCGCTCCAGGCCCTCCGCCACCGTCCTGCCGCTGCCCATGTGCTCAAAGGAGCGCTCCAGCAGCTTCCCGAAGTACCAGTTGATGAGGTCGTACTTGTCGAGGAAGTTCCGGTAGAAGGTCTGCCTCGTGACCCCGCACCTCTCGGCAATATTGGTCACTGTCACCGACTCGACCGGCTGCGAGCGCATACACTCCTCCATGGCCCTGGCCAGGCGGTACTTTGTGGCCTCCGAGCCCCTGTCCCTGACGTTGTCCATGCCGCGCCTCCCTTCCGCATTTTTCTCAATTATACACCACAGACCCCCTCCACGGCAAAGCAGTTTTTTCGGATACCCCTTGACAGTTGACTGTCGTTCAACTATAATACCGACTGCAAAGACGATTGAATGAATGTTCAACTGTTCAACACAAGGAGGCGCGGGAATGGCAAAGGGAGAGTTCTGCTGTTCAGAAAATGTCATACACGAGGCGGCGGTGGCCGAGGTGCGCGAGAGGATGCACGATACTGAGACGCTGGACACGGTAGCGGGTTTCTTCAAGGTGCTTGGAGATGGGACGAGGATGAGGATAATCTCCGCGCTTGCCGTCCGGGAGCTCTGCGTCTGCGACATAGCCGCGGCCCTGGGAATGACGAAGAGCGCGGTGAGCCATCAGCTGGGCACGCTCAGGTCGGCGAGGCTGGTGAAGTGCAGGAGAGAGGGCAAGAGCGTCTTCTACTCCATTGACGACGACCATGTATACAAGATGCTGGAAGGGGGCCTCGACCATGTCCACGAGTGAACACGAACACGAACACGGACACGAACACGAGCATGAGCATGAACTCGAGCATGGACATGAACATTGCTGCAGGCATTCTCATGAGCATGGGCACGAACATTGCTGCGGGGACGGCGGCTGCGGCTGCGGGCACGGGCATGGCAGAGAGGGCGGCCTGAGGGGCGCGGTCATCCGTCTCGCGCTGGCTGCGGCGCTGTTTGCCGCCTCGTATCTTGTGCCGGAGGGGCTTTACCGCAGGCTGTTCTTGCTGGCGCCGTATCTTGTTGCGGGCTTCGACGTGCTTTTGAGCGCCGTCCGGGGCATTTTGAAGGGCCGGGTATTCGACGAGAACTTTCTGATGGCGGCGGCGACGGTCGGGGCGATAGCGCTTGGGGACATGGCGGAGGCTGTGGCGGTAATGGTATTCTACCAGCTGGGCGCGCTCTTCGAGGAGTATGCCGTGGGCAGGAGCCGGGGCAGCATCGCGGCGCTCATGGATTTGAGGCCGGACAGGGCCGTGCTCGAGAGAGACGGGGAGCTTGTGACTGTGGAGCCGGACGAGGTGGAGCCGGGCAGCGTCATCGTCGTGAAGCCCGGAGAGCGCGTGCCGATAGACGGGACGGTGATAGACGGGGAGTCGACGCTCGACACCTCTGCTCTTACGGGAGAGAGCCTGCCGAGGCCCTGTGCGGCCGGGGATGAGATCTCCAGCGGCTGCGTCAGCCTCACCGGGCTTTTGAGGATCCGCACGACCAAGCCCTTTGGGGAGAGCGCGGTTTCCCGAATACTGGAGATGGCGGAGGAATCCTCGCAGAGAAAGTCGAGGTCGGAGCGTTTTATCACCAGATTTGCCAGAATATACACTCCGGTGGTCTGCGCGGCGGCGCTGCTGCTCGCCGTCCTGCCCCCGCTGCTGAGGCTCGCGCTGGGTATGGATGCGAACTGGAGCTCACATATCGAGAGCGCCCTGACCTTCCTGGTCATCAGCTGCCCATGCGCCCTGGTGATCTCGGTGCCTCTGGGCTTTTTCGGGGGTATTGGCGGGGCGTCCACCAGGGGCGTGCTATTCAAGGGCGCGGCGGGGATAGAAGCCCTGGCCGGGACTCGCCTGGTCGTTTTCGACAAGACCGGGACTCTGACCGGTGGAGGATTCAGAGTAGTGGGCACGAGGCCGGGGCCGGACATCTCAGGCGAGAGGCTGCTGGAGCTCGCGGCGCTGGCCGAGAGCTGGTCTGATCACCCGATAAGCCGGAGCCTGGCAAATGCCGCCGGAGTTTCGGACGCCAGGTCGAGGGTGACGCGGGCCTCTGAGGAGCAGGGCGGCGGAGTCAGGGCCGAGGTGGACGGAGTCGAGGTCGCCGTCGGGAACCGCAGGTTCCTGCAGAAACTGGGCATAGACTGCGGCGCCGGCCAAGACCCGGGCACCGTGGTGTATGTCGCGGCCGGTGGAAAGTACATGGGCAGCATCCTGCTTGCAGACGAGCCGAAGGAGGGCGCGAGGCAGGCGGTTGCCGAGGTCGAGGCCCTGGGAGCGAAGACGGCTATGCTGACCGGGGACTCCGAGAGAGCGGCCGCCCTGGCGGCTTCGCAGCTCGGCATCTCCGACTACCGGGCCTCGCTTCTGCCCGGGGGCAAGGTAGAGGCCCTTGAGCAGCTGATGGCCCTGACTGAAGGGAAAACGGCCTTCGTCGGGGACGGAGTGAACGACGCCCCGGTGCTGGCCAGGTCGGACGTGGGCGTGGCGATGGGCGCCCTCGGCTCGGACGCGGCGATCGAAGCCGCCGACGTGGTGATAATGGACGACGACCCGAGGAAGCTGCCGCTGGCGATTCGCCTGTCGAGACGCTGCATGGGCATCGTCAAGGCCAACATTGTCTTTGCGATCTCCGTAAAACTGGCCTTTCTCGTGCTCGGCGCCCTGGGGCTGGCCGGTATGTCCCTTGCGATTTTCGCGGACGTCGGCGTCATGGTTCTGGCGGTCATGAACTCCATGCGGACACTGAAAGTTAAAAGTTTGTAACCGAAACTTTGTTTGACTTTGCTCGTCTAAGGAACGATAATAGGCGAGAGGTGATACTTCATGTCCGGAAACAGCAAAAAAAGCCCGGCAGGCGCGATACTCGCGCTGCTTATACTGGTGATAATCGTTGTCGCGCTCATCTTCATCCTGCGCGGCGGCGGAGACGGCGACGGGGACGTTCAGGAGTCGCAGGAGCCCGGAATATCGACCGACCTGCCTTTGGATACCGATGCCCCTGAAGAGACGTCGATCCCCACCGATGGCGCAGATTCGTCCGCTCCGCCCACTACGAATCCCACTGAACCTGTGGAACCGACAGCGGAGCCTGCTCCGAGCCCCACCCCGACGCCGACACCGACGCCTGCGGCTCAGGCGACGAGCGGCAGCTTCAAAAGCGATACGGGCACGGGCCTCAACATAGTTGCGGACTGGACTCTCACTCCGAACGGGGACGGCACTTCCACGCTGGAGCTCAAGCTCTCTGCGGAGTCGTACAGCCTGTACACGGTGGATTCCTGGCACGCTGCGAAGCTGGAGCTCGGCGGAAGCAGCTGGGAGTTTGACACGAAGGCGGTGGAGTACGACGGCCCGGGCATAGGCACGAACGAGCTCGGCAGCCTTAAAGTCACCGTGAACAGCTCCGTCCTGCCTGCGACGGCGACCCTGACCTGGAACTTCCAGGGCAGCTACGGCGGCACAGAACTGCCCAAGATCGTTGCGACCGGCACCATCAGCTGAAAATAACGTGAACCGCAATATGAACAGGCCGGGATTCAGCTTCAGCTGAATCCCGGCCTCAATTTGTCGCTGCGCTCTCAATCAATACTTCACGAAGCCGGAGACGCTGTTCTGGGGGTAGCCCAGAGTCCAGCCCTGCGCGCCGCAGTCCGGGCAGCTCTCGCCCTTCGCGTTCAGCTCGTCTATGTAGGCCTCCGCCCGCATGACGTACATATTGGTCTTTCTCATCTTTCCGCACTTGCCGCAGAAGACCAGGTAGTTCGCATAGCTGTCGAACACGCCGCGCTTCCTGTCCGCAAGCTCAGCCTCCGTCAGAGGCCGCGGCTTAATGTTTTTATTTACTATCATGGCCCGCCTCCTATATGACGTGCTCGCGCTTCTGCCTGTCGTAATGCTTGTTCAGAAACGGCAGCACAACGCTCCGCATCAGCTTCATGTCCAGGTTGAAATAATACACCGTGAACAGCAGCGCCAGCACGGCTGCAAAGGCCGCGAATATCTTCCAGAACAGTTTCATTTCATTTCCTCCTTACCAGCCCTCGGAGTCGTCAAAGTCCATGAGCGAGGGGTCGACAGGCTCCTCGTGCAGCACCGTCGTCATGTAGTCGTTCACGACCTTCCTCGCCTCCGCCGTCGGCACAGTCCGGCAGTCCATCAGCGCGTGCGGCATCCACATGATGTGGAACTCGGGGTGCTTCCGGAACTCCTCCTCAAGCAGTCCCTGGCAGCCCGCCATGCCCTTGCAGCCGATGTCGTCGTACATGACTATCATGTCGCAGTTGAATTTCGCCGCCGTCTCGAACATCATCAGAATGTGCCGGTTGCCGCCCACCGTATGCGTCCGCATCGGAGACCTGGCGTAGAGGTCGGCCAGGTCGCTCATCATCTCGTCCCTGTCCTCCGTGTCCACGATGTTGTGGCCGGTGAGCGAGTCCATGTTGATGACCGTCAGGATGCCCCAGCACTGGTACAGCCAGCAGGTGGCGTTGTCGTAATAGGTCGAGCCGCAGCTCCAGGCCAGTGCGCGGTGCCGGTACTTGAAGGGCCTTATATCCTTCTCGAGACATTTCTCGAAATACTTCCAGATGGTCTTCGCCTCGCGCTCGAAGTGCTTGTTCGCGCCCTGCTGGTACATATAGATGCGCCAGAAGGCCTGGGCCATGCTGTTCATGGCGATATTGTCGCACTTGGCGTAGACGTCCCACTTGTTCGTCTCGTGGATGTTCAGCTCGTTGAACCTTCTCATGCCGTCCGCGAAGGCGTCCCAGTCGAACTTCCGGCCGAACTGCTCCTCGAGGAACTCTATGGCCGAGTATATCTCGTGTATGCCGAGCTCTTTCGTCGTCGGGTCGTCGTACATGAGCGGCGTGACGAAGGCGTGGACGGCCTTCTTCCCGTCGCCCGAGAGCCGTCGGTACATGGCGGCATTGTCCATCATGTTCGCGTCGCAGGGGTTGTTCGTCGCCAGATAGCAGTTGCCGATGTCCGGGTACTCGTCCTCCACCGCGACGCCCACCTCGACGAGCGGCAGCGTACACATATCCTGCGGTATGCCAGTGGACACCGCCTGGTCGATGTAGTAGCAGCCGTAGTGCTTGTTCATGATGGGGATCATGAAGGCCGGGTGCTGCTGGATGTTGACGGCCTCGTAGCCCGGGAAGCCGAACATGATGTGCTTCGGCAGGGTGTAGTCGAAGCCGATCGTCCGCTCCGTCCACTTCGTCTCGCCGAAGCGCCGGTCGGCGCGGATGAGCTTCCAGATGGTGTCGATAGAGTCGGACACCATGGCGTTTATGGCGTGGTGGTCGGCCCTGAGCGGTATGCCCCTGTCGCCCGAAGTCCACCTGTCCACCATTGCAGGAGTGCAGAGGTAGCCGGAGAGCCAGCGGTAGCGCCAGAAGGCCCGCACCATCCTCACGGGGTCGCGCATGATGAGCCCCGACATCTTGCCCCAGGTGCCCAGCCACCAGCCGAAGTCGTAGGCCGTGTCCACAAAGCCGCGCCACTCTCGCCGGTTCATGATGTTCGTCTTCTCTATATAGCTGTCGCCCATGAAGGCGCAGAGCGGCTCGCCCTTTGCGAAGTTTTTGAAGCTGCCCCATTTTTCCTTAAAGCTGTGCTTCCGCTTTGCCATCTCACGCGCCCTCCTTCTGCTCCGCGCCCTGAATGCGCTTTATTTCGAGCGACTCCACGAAGGCCTGGAACCTCGTCCTGAGCTGGCCCGAGGCCGCGCAGGTGTAGTCCCGCTCTATCTGGCACACCGGCAGCGTGCCCGGCACCTCGAAGCCCTCCGTCAGCCAGGCCGCGTCCTGCGCCCGCTCGTAACCCCAGTACTCGCAGAACTTCATGCTCTCGACAATGACGCCTTCGGCCCCGTATTCGAGGGCCTTTTCGTAGATGTACTGTTTCCTCGACTTCAGGTTCTTCGGGCCCATCGCCCTCGGGCAGTGGTTGTTGTAGAGATAGTGCCGCGCAATGGCGTCGAGCGCCGTCTCGCCCTCTTTTATCTCTATCTCCTCCCGGCCCGGCATGGAGCCGAAGCAGTAGCGGTCGGCCACGACCATGGCCCCGCACATCTCCAGCATCTTCGTGAACTCCGGATCGTCTATCTCCGCGCCCGTGACCATGACCCGGGCCCGGAACCAGGGCTTCGGCTCCGGCTCCCGCGTCTTCAGCTCCTCCAGCGTCTCCCTCAGGAGCGGCAGGATGAGGTACTTCGGGCAGGTCAGGCTCACGAGCTGCATGACGTGGAACTCGTAGCCCGTTATGACCGGGTTCTCCGCCTTCCTCATCTCGCCCATCTCGGTTATGATGCGGCAGAGCTCGTTGTGCTCGGCTATGGCGGCGCGGAGCTTGTCCTCCGAGAAGTCCGCTCCGTAGACCTCCGTGAGCGGGGCGAGGATCTTCTTTTCCATCTGCCGCTTGTAGTAGCCGACGTGCCAGTCGCTCCGGTTTATCGGCATATCTATGCAGGCGACGAAGAACTTCTCCTTCGGTATGAGCCCGCAGTATTCAAAGTACTGCTCCATCCTGTTCATCGTGCAGCAGCACTCCTGGCCTATGAGCGCGTCCAGGAAATTGTAGCCGCCCTCGAAGGCCCGCTCGAGTATGCTTTTTGAATATGGACATGACCGGTTCGTCATGTAATAGGTCGCCATGTCGGGACTCGTGCAGCCCGGCGCTCGAAGGCGCAGGCCGAACAGGCCCTCCACGTCCAGCAGCACCTCTGGTATGTAGGAGCAGTTATAGCCCAGCGCCAGCTTCCCCTCCGCGCAGGCCTGCTGAACCAGCTCGTTGTGCGCGGCGCGGAGCAGCTCCTCGAATTTTATCAGGTGCTTCAGGTCTTTCAAGTCTCTTTCCCCCTCTGCATTGTTGTCAAAATGTCAAACAGTCGCTACCTCTATTATAATTGCATTGTGAAAAATCGTCAACCACATTGTGAAAATTATGGCGCTATCCGACATATTCGGCCTCAAGTGTTTGGGGCTGTGCGAAAAATGACGGTACAAAAACAAACTCGTGGTTGAATAACGCTCACTCGTCGTTTATACTATAAGCATAAGTGGATACTGTGCACGATATTTTCAAATACAGTCAGGAGATGACGAGAATGGAAGAACCGAGAACCGACCGCAGGGTCAGGAAGACGAAGAAGCAGCTCCGCATGGCGCTCACAAGTCTGATGATGGAAAAGAGCGTGGGCGAGATCACGGTCAGGGAGATAGCCGAGCTGGCCGACGTGAACCGCGGCACCTTCTACGCGCACTACAAGGACGTATACGACCTGCTGACCCAGCTCGAGGAGACCATTTTCGTCAGGCTCGAGGAGATCAGCGTCATCAACAGCTCCCCGGACTGGGATCAGAGCACATATCACTATCTGGAAGACGTGCTGAAACTCTGCTACGACAGCGCGGACGTGTACCGGGCGCTCATCTGCCGGAACAACGACATGGAATTTCAGCAGAGGCTCTTCGAGACCCTGAAAAACCAATATATGCGCAGCTTCCTGGAGCGCACCTGCACGGCGGATCACCGGAAGCTCGACCTCTTCTGCTCCTTCGCCGTCCAGGGTATGCTGTCCATAACGAAGGAGTGGATGAATTCCGGCCTGAAGGAGTCCCCGGCGGAGCTGGCGAAGCTGGGCGGCGACTTTATCATGCAAGGGGTACAGTCCCTGCGGTAAATAACACTTGGAGGTAACAAATGAGATCCTGGTTCGGCAACTTCGGCAGTTTCAACCGTGACCCCGACACCGGCGAGTACAGCTGGGTGCCGCCCGAGAGGGCGCAGAACGGAGGCGCAAAAAGACCGAGAAAGGCCCATTCCAAAACGGCGAGCTTCCTAATAAGCCTCGTCATAACCCTGGTCTTCGGCTTTTTCTACTTCTATTTCAAACTGCCCGCGATAAACATACATTCGGGCGACTTCTACTTCTTCATCATCCTGCTGTGCGCGGTATACTGCGTCAGCGCGCTCATTCTCGAAGGTTTCAGCTTCCAGGGCGCAGGGGTGAAGGGCTATGTCTCCGAGGCGAGGAAGAAGGCAGCCATACCCTTCTACATCATCTGCCTCTGCCTCGTCGTGGCCGTCGTCGGCAGCCTCATAGGCTGGAAGCTGTTCCGGGCCCGGGACTACGCGGCGCTGCTGCCCGTCGAGGACGGGGACTTCGCAACGGACGTGGCGGAGATCTCCTTCGACCAGATACCCATGCTCGACTCCGCCTCGGCGAACGTGCTCGCGAACCGCAAGCTCGGCGAGCTCTCCGACCTCGTCAGCCAGTTCGAGATCTACGCCGACAGCTTCCAGATAAACTACCAGAACCGGCCCGTGCGCGTGACCTACCTCAACTACGGCGACTTCTTCAAGTGGTGGAACAACCAGAAGGAGGGCATACCGGCCTACATGGTCATCGACATGGTGACGCAGGAGGTCACGGTGGAACGGCTCGAGGAGGGCATACGCTACTCGCCCTCGGAGTATTTCTTCCGCGACATAAACCGCTACCTGCGCTTCAAATACCCGACGAAGATGTTCACGGACGTGAACTTCGAGGTCAACGAGGAGGGCGAGCCCTACTGGGTGGCCACGGTGGTGACGAGGAAGGTCGGCCTCTTCGGCGGCGAGGACGCCATAGGCGCCGTGCTGGTGAACGCCGTCACGGGCGAGAGCACCTATTACGACGTCGCCGACGTGCCGCAGTGGGTGGACAGGGTCTATACGGCAGAGCTGATACTCGAGCAGTACAACTACAAGGGCCTCTACCAAAACGGCTTCTGGAACAGCCTCTTCGGCCAGAGCGGCTGCACGGAGACGACGAGCCAGTACAACTACATCGCCCAGGACGACGACGTGTGGCTCTACACGGGCATCACGTCCGTGACGGGCGACAGGGGCAACATCGGCTTCATCCTCGTGAACCAGAGGACGAAGGAGGCCAACTACTATCCCTGCGCCGGCGCGGAGGAGAGCTCGGCCATGGCCTCGGCCGAGGGCGCGGTGCAGCAGTACGAGTATATCGCGACGAGCCCGCTGCTCCTGAACATCGGCGGCCAGCCGACCTATTTCATGGCGCTCAAGGACGCGAGCCAGCTCGTGAAGATGTACGCCATGGTGAACGTCCAGCAGTACAACGTGGTCGCGACCGGCACCTCCGTCTCGAGCTGCATCGAGAACTACGAGCGGCTGCTGGCGGAGAACGGCATAAACATCGAGGGCAGCGTGAGCGTTGACACGAACGAGGTCGAGGGCGTCATCGAGGACATCCGCAGCTCGGTCATAAACGGCAACAGCGTGTATTATATACTGCTCGAGGGCTCCGACGTCTACTACAGCCTCAGCGCGGCGGACTGCCCCGAGGCCGCCATCCTGAACGTCGGCGACAGGGTCAGCTTCCACGCGACTCAGGCGGAGGGAGCCATCGTCCCGGCCTCGG
This sequence comes from uncultured Eubacteriales bacterium, assembly GCA_902496595.1. Taxonomy (GTDB): domain Bacteria; phylum Bacillota; class Clostridia; order Oscillospirales; family Oscillospiraceae; genus Scatomorpha. Next base: position 22,228 of record CABVBV010000009.1, read on the forward strand.
GTTTGGAGATCGGCTGAAAGGAATAACAATAAGCGGAGCGCATCACTCGATGCGCTCCGCTTTGCCGTCTTTGGGGGTTCAGACCAGCTCTATGGTCATCAGCAGCCCGACCGAGGAGTCGGGGCTGCCGTCCAACTCGAGGGTGACGACGGCTGAGGGCAGCTCCAGCCTGAAATCCTCCGGCTCCGAGCCGCCGTAGTTCACCATCTGCCGTATATCGGCAAGCTGCATACTCCGCTCGTAGAAGTCCAGCACGCCGCTGCCCTCGCGGCCCCAGACGCTGCTCCGAAGCGCCAGCTCCAGTTCCTGCGTCGAAAAAATCAGGCCGGTGCGCCCGGGGATCTTCTCCAGGCGCAGCTCGAGCCTTTCGAGCACGCCGTCCGCCTCGTAAAAGCTGTACTCGGCCTCATAGCCCTGTACCTCGAGCTTCGTCGGGTTCATGCTCGTGCGCTCCCAGCCCCCGGGCGTGAGCGAGATGTACGAGCGCAAATAGCCGTCCATGTGCGCGAGGCCGTTGTAGTTTTCACAGAACTCCGCCGCCGTGATGTCGCCGCGGTTTTTGGGCATCTGCGAGAGCTGTTCGTTCACGAAGAGGAGAAAGCCCGCAAAAACGGCGAGGGCGACGAAGCCGGAGGTCAGAAGGCCCAGATGCTTCCGATGCAGCCGCAGCTCCGAGCCGGACTCCCAACTCAGGGCCCGGCCCTCCCTGTGCCTCAGCCAGCTGCGTATGAGCAGCACTTGTGACAGGATGGGCACGTGAAAGCCCAGACCATAGGTGAGCACGTCGAACGTTCGGCGTGCGGCTTCGCCATAGCCCAGCCTGCCGCCGTCCGGGCGCTCTATGTGCAGGCCCAGCAGCGCCTTGCCCGGCGTGGAGCCGAAGAGGTGCAGGCAGAGCGGTTCAAGCAGCAGCATGAGCAGCATCGCCCCGGCGACGAGCGCCACCGAGACGCCGAAGCCCGAGAGGTCGACGTTCGGCCGGAAAACCAGCATGATGGGCGTGAGAAGCAGCAGTTCGCAGAGTATAAAATCCAATGTTCGGGCAAAGTATCTGCGCCAGGGGCAGACGAGCTTCGGCTCCGCGTCCTCGTCGGGCAGGCCCATTCCGGCCTGCAGCTCGCCGAGCCATCTTTCCGTGTCGAGGCCCTCAAAACTCTCGCCCGAGGAACAGATGCCCCTGCATACCGCCTCGGCGCCTTGGAGCTGCCTGCGCTCCTGCGCGAGACGGCCCATGTGCCGCTCCAGAGCCGCCGACAGCCCCAGCTCGCCGTGCTGCAGCTCGCGTATCTCCGCCAGCGGCAGGCCCAGCGCCCGCAGCAGCTTCAGCCGCAACAGCAGCTCCAGCTCCGCCTCCGAGTAGTCCCGGTACCCGTTCTCCCGTCTCTCGGGCCGGATAAAACCCTCCGCCTCATAGAACCTTATATTTGCGCGGGTCATCCCGCTTCTGGCCTCCAGCTCCGCTATCGTCAAGGCTGCCGCCCTCCCCCTGTTTCGTCTTGACGCTATGGTAGACTATAAAGGGGCTTTACAGTCAAGCGTTATTTTAAGAAAAAACCGGGAAGGCAGATCGGGCCTTCCCGGTTTTCAATTCGGCTTATTTGTGGTAATATAGGACTCCCATGCACCACGGCCCGCAGTGGCCGCTTATCGTGCAGCCCGCCTGGTTGTTGTGGACTTCCTCGAATGGCTGGCAGCTGAGCACCACCTCGCGCAGCCTCGTGCGCAGCTCCTCGGGCAAGCCCGAGTCCGTGATGAACACCCGCCTCGTGTCTATATCGTCCCGGTTCGCCAGCCTGTCCTTTATGTACTGGACGTATGCGTTCTCTATTTTGCCCCGGTATTTCTTTCCGACGGTCATCTTCCCGCCCCTGACCTCGATGCAGGGCTTGAGCCCCAGCAGGTTCGCGCCAAGCGCCTGGAGCGAGGTGCAGCGTCCGCCTTTTTTCAGGTAATCCAGCGTGTCGAGCACAAAGCTGACGTCCACCTTCGGCACCAGCCGCTCGAGCTCGGCGGCGATCTCCGCCGGAGCCGTGCCGCCCTCGGCCATGAGCGCCGCGTCGAGCACCAGGTGGCCGAAGCCCGTCGAGAGATTCAGCGAGTCCACGACCCAGACCTTCCCGGGCAGATCCATGGCCGCGAGCCTCGCATTGTTGCAGCTCGCCGAGAGCTCCGACGAAAAAGCCACGTGGACGATTGCGTCACAGTCCTCCAGCCAGCCGTTCCACGCGGTCAGATAGTCCGTGATCGTAACGGCCGAAGTGCCGCAGAGCTTGCCCGTCTGCTTGGTATAGGCGTAGAGATCCTCCGGCTTTACGTCGACGCCGTCGCGCAGGGCCTCGCCGTCCCGGATGATATACAGCGGCAGCACGCCGATATCGTGCGCGGAGATTAGCTCAGCAGGCAGATCGCAGGTACTGTCCGTCGAGATCTTGATTTTCATGAAATAATTTGCCTCCTTATCATATACCCCCCTATCATAACACATTACTTCAAAGAATGGAAGTGTTTTTGTGCCGCCCAGAATAGTTGTGATAACCGGCCCGACGGCGACGGGCAAGACCAGGCTCGGGGTCATGCTCGCGAAGGAGCTGGACGGAGAGGTCGTATCGGCCGACTCGATGCAGATATACCGGCGCATGGACATAGGCACGGCCAAGCCCACGCCGGAGGAGACGCAGGGCGTCCCCCACCATCTCATCGACGTTGCGGAGCCTGCCGAGAGCTGGTCTGCGGCGAAGTTCGTGGACGCGGCAAAAGCCGCCTGCCTGGAGATCGCCGCCAGGGGCAGGCTGCCCATCGTTGTCGGAGGCACGGGGCTGTACATCGATTCCCTCGTCCAAGGCCGCAGCTTCGGAGCGGTGGACGAGACGGGCGAGACGCGGCGAGAGCTGGAGGAGCGCTACGACGAGATCGGAGGCCCCGCCATGCTCCGCGAACTCTCACAGCTCGACCCGGAGCGGGCGGCAAAGCTCCACCCGGCCGACAAAAAGCGCATCGTCAGGGCCTTCGAGGTCTACCTGCTCACAGGCAGGACGATAACGGAGCTCGACCGGGAGAGCCGCGAGCGCGAGCCCGACTTCGATGCGAAGTACATAATCCTCGGCTGGAAGTCCCGTGAGGAGCTGTACCGCAGGATAGACGAGCGGGTGGATGAGATGGTCGCACAGGGGCTCTTCCGCGAGGTGGAGGCCCTGCTGGACGAGGGCCTGGATGCAAATGCGACCGCAATGCAGGCCATAGGCTACAAGGAGGCCGCGCAGGCGATAAGGGGCCTGTGCTCCGCCGACGAGGCGGTTGAGAAGATCAAGAGAGAGACCAGGCGCTACGCCAAGCGGCAGCTCACCTGGCTCCGGCAGAGAGAGGACGCCCTCCGCATCGACTGGGACGCCGCGCCCGATTTTGCCGCCGCGCTCCGCGATTCGACAGCATTTCTGCTCCGCTGCGGTATAAGATAGTTTGCGTACAAGCCCGTTTTGTACAAATTTACTATTTAACGGAGCGGAGATATGTGGTATTATGTAAATCGGCCGCTCCGGCAAGGAGCGAGAAATGGAAAAGACAAAGAACCTGCAGGACACCTTCCTCTGCCGCGCCAGAGCCGAGCGCGTGCCGCTCACGCTGTTCCTCATGAACGGTTTCCAGCTCAGAGGCACCCTCAAAGCCTTCGACAGTTTTACAGTCGTGCTGGATTCCGAGGGCAAACAGCAGCTCATTTACAAACACGCGATATCGACCATCGCGCCGATGCGGCCGATAAGCCTCGGCGAGAGCGATGGGCAGGCTACATAGACCGGGAAAGGCCGAACTGCTGCTCTGGCTCTGCTCGGCGGCGATACTCTGCACCGCGGCCAGCTGGCCGGGAACTCTGGATCGGAGCTACTCGGGCGGACGTGCGGACGCCGCCGCAGAGCCGGAGCCTCTCAGCATCGAGGCCGAGGCCTTCGTGATCAGGGACGAGAGGTCGCTGGAGCTGCCGGAAGGGGCGGTGCCTCTCGTCGAGCCGGGAAAGCGGCTGGCGGCATACTCCGCCTACGCCGTTGTAGCGGAGAACCCGGAGGAACTGGGGCTGAGCCTGGAGGCCAGGCGGCTCGCGCAGCTCGGGGACAGGGCCCTGGCCCTCTCGGAAGCCAGGCAGACCGGCAGTTTCCGGCTCATGAGCGCCGCGCTGACAGGCGAGGCCGAGGCCCCGGATCTCTCGGGGGCCGAGCCGCTCTTTGCCGGAAACGCCGGGCTCTGCTGCGAGGGTATGGACGGTTTTGAGTATCTCGGCACTGACTCCGCCCTCCAAATGGACGAGGCCGAGCTCCGCCGGCTGCTCGCAGCGCAGGCGCAGGAACAGCCCGGGCTGAGGCTCGTGACCGGGCTCCGCTGGTACTGCGCCCTGCTGACCGGAGCTTCGGTAGAGGCCGGAAAGACGGTGGAGCTCAGGCTTGGAGACGAGGAGTTCGAGGCGAGAGTCGAGCGCTCGGGAGAGGGCGTACTGCTGCTCTCGGGTACCGGGGGCATGGACAGGATGGCGGATATACGGAGGACGACGGCCGTTATTGAAGTCCCATGAAAGGAGAAAGAGACATGGGCATAGCTGAGAACGTCATGAGGGTGCGCGAGAGGATAGACCGGGCCTCCGGAGGCAGGCCCGTACTGCTCGTGGCAGCGAGCAAGATGAACGACGCGGCCAGGGTGCGCGAGGCGGTCGCGGCGGGAGTGGACGCCTGCGGAGAGAACCGCGTCCAGGAGCTCGTGGAAAAGCGCGAGGCCGGGGCCTATGCCGGCGCTCCGCTGCATTTCATAGGCCACCTTCAGAGGAACAAGATAAAATATCTCGTGGGCTGCGGAGTGGATCTGATAGAATCCGTCGACTCCGTCGAGCTGCTGCACGACATAGACGCGAGGGCTCAGAAGCTGGGCGTCGTTCAGGATGTGCTCATCGAGGTGAACATTGCCGGGGAGCTGTCGAAGAGCGGCGTGGAGCCGGAGAAATTGGAAGAACTTCTCAATTATGCGGCGGGCCTGACGGCGCTCAAGGTGCGAGGGCTGATGTCGATACCGCCGATTTCCGAAACTCCGGGGGCGAACAGGCCTTATTTTGCCAGAATGCGCGAGCTTTTTGTTGACATCGGGAGAAAAAAATACGATAATACCTCTATGGATTTACTGTCCATGGGTATGAGCGGCGACTTTGAGGACGCCATAAAGGAAGGCGCGAACATGGTTCGGGTCGGCTCCGCCATATTTGGGGCAAGAGACTACGGCGCGAAGCACTGAGGAGACTAGGCGATGGGATTTTTCAACGAACTGAAAAAGCTGGCTCAGCCCAGCGGCGAGGACGAGAACGAGTTCTTCGAGTCCGGGAACCAGCAGGAGGAGGCGGGGCCTCCGATAGCTCCCACGGAGCGGAGGGAGAGCTTTTTCACCGATGAAGAAGAGGCCGAGCCGCCCAGCATCAGCATACCGAAGCCGAGTTTCCATCTTCCGAAGCGGGCCGAGAGGATACAGGCCAACAAGCCGCTGCAGCAGGCTGCGCAGCCGCCGCAGGGCCAGTCCTCGGGTTTCATGCTCGCCAAGCCGAAGGAGTTTGAGGACTGCACCGGCATTGCGGACAGCTTCGCTCTGGGCAAGACGATAATGCTCGACCTGAGCCAGACGGACAAGGTCACGTCGAGGCGGGCGCTTGACTTCCTCTCGGGAGTGGCATATGCGAGAAACGGCAAGCTGAGCCGGGTCTCGGGCATGATATATCTGGTAACGCCTGCGGGAGTGGACGTATCAGGAGAGATGATGAGCCAGATAGAGAGCGGCGGCCTGTATTTCTGAGGCGGCCGGACAGAATATACATATATAATTAAAGGACAGGGAAGGAGAAACGGATATGACGCCTCAGGACATCAGGGAGAAGACATTTGAGAAGGCCATGTTCGGTGGCTACGATATGGGCGGCGTGGACGATTTCATGGAGGAGGCCGCGGCGGAACTGGAGTCCGCGCAGAGGGAGAACGCGACGCTCAGGGCGAAGATGAAGGTACTGGTGGACAAGATCGAGGAATACCGCGCCAGTGAGGACGCGATGAGGATGACGCTCATGTCCGCGCAGAAGCTCTCGAGCCAGATAGAGGCCGAGGCGAGGGCGAAGGCCGACAAGCTGGTGGCGGAGGCCCAGGCGACGGCGTCGCGGAGCCTTGAGGCGCTCAAGGCCGAGACGGCGAAGGAGCAGGCGAAGCTCCGTGAGGCGAAGGAGTCCTTCAACCGTTTCTTCGAGGAAGCGAAGTCCGTATGCACCAAGCAGCTTGAGAGTCTCGAGAGGATATCGAAGTCCGCCGCCCCTGCCAGGCAGGAGGAGGCTGTGGACGCCACGGTCAAAAGCATAGAGGACTCGGTCGCCCGAATACCGGACGAGCCCGCTCCGAAGATAGACATAAGCCCCGTCATGGGCGAGGCCGCACCCCGCGAGACGATCACGCCGGAAGAGATAACCCGCCTTTTCAGTATGGGCGGCAACTGATTTTACCGGAACCGAGTGGGGCGGCGCGGCAAAGGCGCTGCCCCTAACCATGTTTATAAGCCTACAAAGGGAGAGAGAAAATAAATGGCACAGGACTACAATTCTACCGTGAATCTGCCGAAGACCGGTTTCCCGATGCGCGCCGCCCTGCCGAAGCGCGAGCCGGATATGCTCAAGGAGTGGTACGACCTCGACCTCTACCACGAGATGCTCAAGAGGACTGAGGGCAGGCCCATCTTCGACCTGCACGACGGCCCCCCGTTCTCCAACGGCGCCATCCACATGGGCACGGCCCTGAACAAGTGCATCAAGGACTTCATCACCAGATATAAATCCATGTCCGGCTGGCAGGCCATCTACTACCCCGGCTGGGACAACC
>CABVBV010000010.1 GCA_902496595.1 uncultured Eubacteriales bacterium
CACATTATCAATATGTTGTAGCGCAAAATTGCATAATTTTACTTATATAGTATAGCCCACCCGTCCCCAAATTGCAAGAAAAAAAGCGGAGGCCCGCTCTCGCGTTCCCCCGCCGCGCCGTCGCTCTCGGAACTATCGCTCCGTGCTCAGGCACTTGACTTCATTTTCTCGCGCTCTGGACGGCGCTCGATGTCCCTATCGGAACAGAACTCTCATCCTTCCGGCAGCCCGTTTTCCTCAAACGGACGGCCATTCGCCCATCTGGCGCTTTCCGCACCGGGCACCGGCCTCGGGTCTTTTTCTCTCGCCCTGCCGGATCGCTCTCTCTTTTGAAGTCCGAGTCTAGTATGGCACGTCTCGCTCTCATTATCAGCGGCAATTTTTGTTCTTATTGGTTAAAACGCCCCGGCTTTGAATACAATATGGACAAGGAGTGTGATATACTTTGTCCAAACGTTCAAGACAGGCCAAGGCGCTCAAAGCCGATATCAAAAAGGCCGTGGAGGAGATAAACGCCGTCCGTTCCCAGCTCGACGACACCTACACAAGATTCAACAGCGTGACCGACCCGGCGCAGCTCGACACCTGTATCTTCGAGATAAGCGCCCTCAAGTCCAAGTACAACTGCGCCGTGCGCAACCTGAAATCGTTTTATCTGTAAAGGAGGCACAAAAATGCCGTCCCTCGCGACCATCATCACCGTCATCGTCTGCGGCCTGCTCATCTGGCTGCTCATCAGCATCATCCGGCTCCCCATCAAGTTCCTTTTCAAGCTGCTTCTGAATATGCTGTCGGGGCTGGTGCTGCTCTTCGTATTCAACTTTATCGGGGGCTTTTTCGACTTCGCTCTTGGCGTCAACGCGGTGAACGCGCTCGTGGCGGGGGTGCTCGGGATACCGGGCATCGTCCTGCTGGTGCTTATCCAGAACTTCCTTTGATACATAAATCAAAATCGGCTCGTCTGGCAGGGCTCCCGCTTCTCAGACAGATCAACTGCCGCCGTCTCCAGTTTGCAGAGACGGCGGCAATTTTTTATTTCGTCTTAAATGCGTAAACGGTTTTGCAGCGAAAGACTCCGCCTTTTCTCAGGATGCAGGACGGGAAGTCAGTGTGGTGTATGGCGTCCGGGAAGAGCTGAGTCTCAAGGCAGAAGGCTGTGCGCGGCAGATACTCCGCTCCATCCTTGCCTTTGGGCAGACCCGACATACCGTTTCCGGTATAGAGCTGTATGCCGGGCTGGGTAGTCCAGGTCTCCATGACTATTCCGCTTTCGTCCGAGCTTGCCACAGCCGCGAGTCTCAGGCTGCCGTCGGCTCCGTCAACTGCGTAGTTGTGGTCAAAGCCACCGGCGAGCTTGAGCGGTTCAAAGTCCATATCGATCCTGTCCCCTATCCTGACGGGCTCGCGCAAGTCCATTGGAGTTCCCGAGACATCGGCGAGTTCGCCGGTAGGTATCAGTTCCGCGTCCGTCGGAGTATAGCGCGAGGCGCATATCCTGAGCTTATGGCCCAGAACTGAGCCGGAACCGTGTCCGTTCAGGTTGAAATAGGCGTGGTTCGTGAGGTTGCACAGCGTATCCGCGTCCGAAACGGCGCGGCAGCTTATCTCCAAGGCGTCCTGCTTCAGCTCGTAAGTCACGCCGACCTCCAACCGGCCCGGGAAGCCCTCTTCCCCATCCTCGCTCACCAGGGAGAGACGGAGAACGGCTTCTCCCGCAGATTCGATTTTCCACAGCCGCTTATCAAAGCCGCGTCTGCCGCCGTGGAGGGTGTTCTCCCCGTCGTTTTTGAAGAGCTCATAGCTCTTGCCGTTGAGCTCGAAGCCCGCCCCTCCTATACGGTTGCAGACTCTGCCTACCATTGCGCCCAGGTAGCCCGCCTGCCGCGCATAGTCCTCGATACTGTCGAAACCCAGGAGCACATCGCGGCTCCGGCCTCCCGCGTCGGGCACGTTCAGGCTTCGGAGCGTGGCGCCGTAGCTCAGGATCTCGCAGCTGAGCTCTCCATTTTTCAGCTTCACGCACTCCACATCTCCCGTGCCGGGCAGGGCGCCGAAATATCTTACGTCGCTTGGCATGGTATCCTCCTTTATTCCGTCCCGCTATCTCAGTCTCTTGAGCGCCTCGGTTATCTCCTCAAAGGCCATGGAGTGCGAGGCCTTCACGAGCACCCGGTCGCCTTTGCGTATCCTGTCAGGCAGGGCTTCTATCAGCTCGGCCTTGCTTTTGAAGTGTTCTCCGCCCATCACGGACGACAGGCTCCCAGCCGTCAGCAGCACGGCGCCGGTTTCAAGCGCCTTGCGGCCCGTCTCCCGGTGAAATTCCTCGCTCCTGTCGCCCAGCTCCAGCATATCTCCGAGTATGCACACCAGCCTTCCGCCGAGGTCTGAAGCGGAGCTTATCGCCATCTGGGTGGAGTCCGGGTTCGCGTTGTAGCAGTCGTCTATTATGGTGATGAGACCCGTGTCCACAATACTGGCGCGGCGTCCCACCGGCTCGTATCCTGCGATGCCCTCAGCTATCTCCGAATCGCTAACGCCCAGCTCCATGCCTACTGCGGCTGCGGCCAGCGCGGCGTACACCATGTGTCTGCCGTACGCCGTGACCTCCGTCTCGATGCGCCTGCCGCCTCCCACAATGGTGAAGGCAGAGCCCTTTGCTCCCATGCAGCGGTAGTCTTCCGCTCTTACATCGCAGCGTATCCCGAGGCCGAAGCTGAGTTTCCTCTGCCTGCACCCGAGCTCTGAAAGCAGATCGTCGTCTCCGTTTACAACTACGAGTCCGTTATCAGGCATGAAGTCCAGCAGTTCCGTCTTCGCTCGGAGAACTCCGCGTCTGTCGCCCAGCGCTTCCAGGTGGGAGCGGCCTATCAGCGTATAGACCGCAATATCCGGCCTCGCCATTTCGCCGAGCCTCGACATCTCTCCAAAATCGCTGATGCCCAACTCAATGACCGCCGCCTCTGTTTCCGGCATTATGCGGAATATCGTCAGCGGCACGCCGAGCTCGTTATTATAATTTTTCTCAGTCTTGAGCGTATTGAACTTCCTGCTCAGGACTCGGGCGCACATCTCCTTTGCTGTGGTCTTGCCGGAACTGCCGGTGATGCCTACTACCGGGGCCGTCGTCTTTTTCCGGCACACCGCAGCCAGCCTCGCCATGGCAGAAGCCACGTCCGGCACGGTTATCACCGGCCCGGCAGCGCCCTCCGGCACCCTGCAGCCCAGGCAGCAGGGCGCTCCCGCGTCCAACGCCGCCTTGATGAAGTCGTGTCCGTCGAACCTTGCGCCCGGAAGAGCGCAGAACATCAGGCCGGGCGCGACCTCTCGGTTATCCCTGACCGCGCCGCTCACCGGCAGCTCCGCTCCGCCGTTGTGCAGTTTCCCACACACTGCATCGGCCACTTTGGCAACCGTCATATCTATCATTTGTATTTCTCCATCGACGCGTCGATTATCATCTGGCAGAGTTCTGCATAGCCTATGCCCAGCACCGCCGCCTCCTGAGGCACAAGGCTCGTAGGCGTCATGCCCGGCAGAGTATTTATCTCAAGGAACCAAAACCTGCCTTCCGGATCGAAGATGAAGTCGGCTCTCGAGTATGCCGCTAGCCCCAGGGCGCCGTATACTTTCAAGGCCGCTTCCGCCAAGCTCTCCTCGGCCTCTGCGGGTATCGGGGCCGGCGTTATCTCCTCTGCCGCGCCCGGCTGGTACTTGTTCTTATAGTCGTAAAAGCCCTCAAGCGGTCTTATCTCGATGCTCGGCAGCGCCTTGCCGTTCAGAATGCCAATCTGTATCTCCCGGCCCTCTATGTATTTCTCAACTACCACCGAACCACCCTCGGCCACAGCGTTTTTCAGAGCTTTGCGCAGCTGGTTTTTGTCATATGCTATATCCACTCCTATGCTCGAGCCCGAGTCCACGGGCTTCACAACGCAGGGCAAAGCCGTCTCGGCGCAGACTTTTTCCACGTCCAGGCTCCTCGAGCCGTAGAGCTTCCACTCCGGTGTAAGCACTCCGAGCGGGGCGACGACCCGTTTCGTGAGATCCTTATCCATGGCTATCGCACTGCCCAGATGTCCGCTTCCGGTATATTTTATCCCCAGCAGGTCGAACGCCGCCTGAACCTTTCCGTCCTCGCCGCAGCGGCCGTGCAGCGCCATGAAGACGATATCCGCCATAGCGCAGACATCCAGCACCCTGTCGCCAAACATCGAGTCCGATCTCAGCTTCCTCGAGGCCCTGACGGTCTCCAGATCCGGCGCCGCCTCGTCGATCTTCGTTCCGCCGAGTTTCGGCGGGTTCGAGAATATCTCGTCCAGACTGCCCTCATAGTCCTCCAGTCCGAAAAACATATCCACGAGCGCCACCCGATGGCCCAGTTCCATAAGCGCCGAGGCTATCTTCGTTCCGCTGGAGAGCGAGACGTTACGCTCCGGTGAGAGCCCTCCGCAGAGCACTACTATATCCATAACAACACACCTCTTTCTACAATACTGCGAGTATAGCATACTATGCCGTTCATTTCAAACCATTTACAAAGCCTTCTCGAAAATCCCAAAACTCAACAGCACCGTCTGACATGGTTTTCATAACGAGATATTCTATACTTATGTCAACTTTCACTCGGGAGGCGAGGGTATGACAGGCAGGAACGCGGCCGGTGGGCCGGAGGTACCGGCGAAAAGGGGCATCTTGCGTGGAAAGATGGGGGCGCTCGGGGCTGCGGGCGTCTATTTCCTCACGGGCTTTCTAATGTCGGCAGCGAGGTTTGCCGGCTCGGCTGCTCCTTTCGGTGCAGCGGCGGTGGCCCAGGCGGGGGCGGGTCTGAACGGCGTTGCCTCACTGGCCGGGGCCTGTCTCGGCTATCTCGCGGTTGGCGGGCTCTCATGGGGCATACGATATGCGGCGGCCTGTGTGCTCATATTCACCGCAGGTTTCATCTTCATAGACTCAAAAGTCCGCTCGAGGCTATGGTTCATGCCGCTGCTCACCGCCTGCATAATGGCAGCGACCGGCCTGCTGGGCGGGCTTGCAGCCGGAGACGAACCGGTGGAGCTCATCCTTCCCGCCGTTGTGGAGGCTGTGCTGTCGGCCGGTGCCGTCTGCTTCTTCAGGGAGGCCCTCTCGCTCGGAGACAGGAGCACCGAGGCCTCGGAGAAGCGTCACGATGCGGCTGTGATCATCTTTGCGGCCTGTGCGCTCATGGCGCTCTCGCGGCTGAATATCATGGGCGTCATCTCGATCGGCCGGGCCATGGCCCTTATACTGGTCATGACCTCGGCGCTCAAGGGCGGCTCCCTGGCCGGCGCCGCCGCGGGCACGGCCTTCGGGCTCGCAATGGATGCCGCCGCCGGAGGTGTCCCGGTATTCACGATGGCCTATGCCTTTGCCGGCCTGGTTTCAGGGATGTTCTCGCGCTTCGGGAGACTCAGCTTCGTGCTCAGTTTCATACTGGCAAACGCGCTGGCTGTTTTCTGCGTTTGGAATCATGTTCAAAGGCTGGACGCGCTTTTCGAGGTCTTTACGGCTTCGGTATGCTTCATGCTGCTGCCTCCATCACTTTTGGCGCGGATAGGCTCGGTCATTCAGCCTCTCTCGGCGGGCATGGGAGAGAGCGGGCTGAGAAAATATGCCTCAAGGCGGGTGGAGGGGATTGCGCGAGCCTTTGGCGAGGTCTCTGAGGTGGCGAGGCGGCAGAGCGAGTTTGTGAACGACAACGACATTGCCCGGATATTCGACCGGGCGGCAGACGCTGCCTGTCTCCGCTGCAAACGCCGCGACGAGTGCTGGGTCGGAGGCTATATGGAGACTCTCGACGCGCTCAACCAGGCGACGGCGGCGATGACCGAGCGCGGGCTGCTGGAGGAAGAGGACATACCCGGGTACTTCCGGGAGAAGTGCAAAAACCTCGGCGCCTTTGTCACGGCGGTAAATGCAGAGCTGAGAGCCTCCGCCGGGCGCAAACAGTTCCGGGCCAGGATGGAGGAGAGCCGCTCCGCCGCCTGGGGCCAATACGAGGATTTTGCAGACATACTCGCTGGAGTTGCCCAGGAACTGGGCAGCATAAACGGAGCAGACCCTCTTGCAGAGCGCAGGCTCATGCGCTATCTGAGGTCGCAGGACATTGAAGCCGACGCAGCGTATTCGGCGACTCCACTGGCAGGCTCCAGGGCCGTCATCGAGTCGGGCAAACTCTCGGCGCTGACGAGCGACCCTGCCTATCTCGACAAACTCTCCGCCGTGCTCGGCATGAGGCTGTGCAGGCCGAACTCAGGCGCGGAGGGGCGGCTGACGCTGCTCGAAGCCGAGCCGCTGGCCGTTTCTGTCGGCATAGCGGCAATGAAGAAGAAAGGCGAAGCCGTCTCCGGCGATCGCGGCACATATTTCAAGACCGACGCGGGTGTTCTGTGCGTAATACTTTCCGACGGCATGGGCACCGGAGAGGGCGCGGCGGCTGAGAGCCGGGAGGCGGTAGAGATTCTCGAGCGTTTTCTTCGTTCCGGCGTAGATCCGGCTACGGCCATGAAGATCCTGAACTCCGTCATGCTCCTGCGCAACGGGGACGAGTGGGGCTATGCGACGGTTGACCTCATGTGCGTCGACCTCTTCACCGGAGAGACGAGTTTCTACAAGTACGGTGCGGCGCCCTCCTACGTGCGCACAGGCAAGAGCGTGAAGCGGGTATCCGGCGAGAGTCTCGCGGCAGGGCTGGTGGCCGGTGAGGGCGCGGCGCCCGACGTTGTAAGAATGCGTTTGAAACCGGGCAGCCTTGCCGTGATAGCCTCCGATGGGGTCGTGAACGGGGACGACGACGCCTGGCTCCGCGAGCTTATGCGCGAGGACAAGCTCGAGGGAGACATGAAGGCCCTGGCCAGGCTCGTGCTCCGGCGCTCGGCAGAGGAATGCGGGACATCGGACGACATGACGGTTCTCGCTGTAAGGGTGGATACGCGGATATGAAAGGAGGACAAAAGACGCTCAAGGGAGTGGCTCGCCGCGTCGTCATAGTACACCCCAAGGACTCCCAGGTCTTCGAGGAGGCGATATTCATCGTCCGCGAAGACTATGTCAGGAGTGGAGGTGTGAGCTGCGAAGAAGTGCTCAGGCAGGCGCGCCGCGCCGCCGGAGATTACCTTCGGTCGGCTGCGCCTGAGCCGGCCGCGCCCGAACGCTGGAAGCGCTGGCTCTTCATCGGCACCGCAGGAGCGGCCCTGCTTCTGGCTCTGATAATCATTTTATAGCGCAAAACCGAGGCGCATACCGGAACAAGACCGGTATGCGCCTTCAGCTTGTCGAAATCCGCAGTTCAATTTTTCCTCCAGGTGGAGGGCAGGAACAGGAGCATCATCGGGTATATCTCCAGCCTTCCTGCAAGCATATCGAAGGAGAGCAGCAGTTTGGAGAAGTCGGAAAACATCTCATAGTTGCCCATCGGCCCTACCAGTCCGATGCCGGGGCCGATATTGGAGATGCAGGCGGCGACGGCGGAGAAGTTCGTCTCCAGGTCGTGTCCGTCTATTGAAATCGCCAGTGTAGATAGGAAGGTTATGCTGATATACAACGCGAAGAAGACCAAGGTGCAGCGTATCGTCGTCGAGTCGATGCCATGCCCGTTCATCCTTATCGAGACAGTTCTCCTCGGGTTGAGCATTTTGCCGAGTTCCTCCGCCGCAGCCCGGAACAGAATGATGATCCTCGAGACTTTGATGCCGCCGCCCGTACTTCCCGCTGAGGCGCCGGTGAACATCAGCAAGATCAGCATGGCCTTTGAGTATGCCGGCCAGTGGTTGAAATCCGCCGTTGCAAAGCCCGTTGTAGTCATTATCGAGGACACCTGGAAGTACGAGTACCGCATGGCCTGCCAGAAGCCCTCGTACTGATCCATGATATTCAAGGCGATGGTCACGGTTCCGAAGGCTGCGAAGCCGATATACAGGTGCAGCTCCGAGTCCTTGAGCGCCGGTTTGAATTTCTTCATCAGGAGCAGGAAGTAGATGCTGAAGTTCACGCCGAAGAGCAGCATGAAGGTTGCGGTCACGATATCGATATACACGCTGTTATAGTAGCCTATCGACAGGGCCTTCACGCTGAAGCCGCCCGTGGCCGCCGTTGCCATTGCATGGTTGATGGAGTCGAAAAACGGCATCCCCCCTGCGCAGAGCAGGATGACGAGCAGGACGGTGAGCGCAACATAGATGAGGTATGTTATGGCCGAGCTGTGCCTTATCCTCGGCACCAGTTTGCCGACCTGCGGCCCGGGCACCTCAGCCCTCATGATATACATACTCCGCTCCTCCGAGAGCGGAAGCACCGCCATGATGAACACCAGAACTCCCATGCCGCCTATCCAGTGCGAGAGGCTTCGCCACAGCAGCGCCGCCTTGCTCAGCTCCTCTACGTTCTCCACGATTGAAGCTCCGGTGGTGGTGAATCCTGAGACTATCTCGAAAAAGGCGTCCACATAGCTCGGTATCTCTCCGGAAAACACAAACGGCAGGGCGCCCACGAGACTCATGAGCAGCCACGAGAGCGCGACGCTCATGAAGCCCTCCCTGGCGTAGAAGTCCCGGTATTTCAGCTTCGGCAGGGTCAGCAGCGCGGCCAGCGCCGCGGCGATGAGCATCGTCAGCAAAAACGCGACCGCGCTCTCGCCATAGACCGCGGCCGTGAGGACAGGCCCAAGCATGAGCACCGCTTCGACGCCCATGACCCGGCCCAGTATTTTTGATATCATCCTGTAATTCATCTGACAGGCTGCTCCTCAAATATGTCGCCGAACTGCTGCATTCCGAACTTCGTGGTGACTGCGATGACGCTGTCATGCCGCCTGATGCTGTCTCCGCCGCCCGGAATGATGCACTCGTTGCCCCTTATGATGGCGGCCAGCAGAGCGTCCCGGCGGATCTTCAGATCCTTCAGCGGAATGCCCAGCCTGTCGGCGTCGTTCCTTATCGAAAACTCCAGCACCTCGGCCTTGCCGTCGGCTATCTCGTGCAGGGACTCGATTCCGCTCGCGTCTATCGAGTTCTGCATTGCCCTGACGTAACTCACGATGCCGTCCGCCGCTATGTTCTTCGGCGTAACGAAGCTGTCCAGCTTGTGCGAATCCACCATCCTCCTGAAACAGTCGTCGTTGACCTTGGTGATGACCTTGCCGACCCCGCTGCTCTGCGCAAACATGGAGGTGATGATGTTGTCCTGGTCGCTGCCGGTCAGCGCCACAAAGGCGTCGGTTCTGCGGATGCCCTCCTCTTCGAGTATCCTCGGGTTAGTCCCGTCCCCCAGCAGCACCTCCGCCCTCGGGAGTATGCCTTTTATAATGTCGCAGTGCTCCTCGCTGCGCTCGATTATCTTGACCCTCATCCCCGCGTCCAGCAGCTGCGAGCCCAGGTACAGGGCTATCCTGCTGCCTCCGAGGATCATCACGTCCTTCACGCTGCGCTTATATGTCCCCGTCGCCTTGAAAAACGAGCTCATGGCCGCGGGCGCCCCGACGACATTGACCACGTCCCCCGCCTGGAGCACGCTGTCGCCCTTGGGTATGATGACGTTGCCTTCGCGCTCCACGGCGCAGGCAAGTATCCCGCTGCCGTAGCGGTCGCGCATTTTCAGGAGCCTCAGTCCGCAGAGAGGGTTCCCTTCCTGCAGGGTGAATCCGACCATTTCGGCCCTGCCCTTTGCAAATGACTCGACCTTCGCCGCAGAGGGAAAACGCAGTATCCTGGATATCTCCGCCGCTGCCGCCTGCTCGGGATTCAGAACCAGTGAGAGGCCGAGCTCGTCCTTCAGAAAGACCATCTGCCGGAAATACTCCATTGTTCTGACCCGGGCGACGGTATTCTTCACTCCCAGCTTTTTACCTGTCAGGCAGCAGAGCATATTCACGGAATCGTCGCTCGTAACGGCTATGAGCAGGTCGGCGTCGCTCACGCCCGCCTCGGTCAGCACGGTATAGTCGGCTCCGTTGCCGAACAGCACCATGGCGTCCACGCAGTTCGAGACTTCTCCCAGCCTGCCCGCATCATTGTCCACAACGGTGAGGTCGTGGCCCTCTTCGGTCAGGCGCGCCGCGATCTCCTGGCCCATTCTTCCCGCGCCGACGAGTATGATCTTCATGTCCCCTACTCCTAATTTTCCTTAAATATTGGAAATCTTCTTCCTTCTGCGGCGGCTCCTGCTCCGGCTCCTCGGCTGCGAGGACTTCTCTGCATAGAAGCTCTGCATATTCTCATCCGCCCGATATGCCAGCCTGCCTGCCGAATAGCCGTCCTCAGTGTGTTTGAATTTGATCCTGAGCAGCAGCTTCCCGTCCTCCGGGCACTCAGCCAGGCACATATACCTGTGGTCGCCCTGGTTGACCCACCTCGTGAACTCCAGTGCGGCGCCGCAGATGGGACAGGCCGGTGCGGACAGCCTGGCGTCGGCAAAAGCGTCTCCCTTCGAGCTGTATCCCGAAAACGCCGCGTGGTCTATGGGCTCGGGCAGCTCCTTCCTGGGCCGGTCTT
Source organism: uncultured Eubacteriales bacterium (assembly GCA_902496595.1). Lineage (GTDB taxonomy): Bacteria > Bacillota > Clostridia > Oscillospirales > Oscillospiraceae > Scatomorpha. The sequence continues at coordinate 10,506 of CABVBV010000010.1, forward strand.
CCTTAGGCGGCCTCCTGCTGAAAAGCTCCACCGCCCTCTCATATTTCTCCAAGCCCTCGCCCATATTCAGTTTCGAGCACACGAGCCCTGTATTATATGCGTCGCCCAGAGCATCGTGTGCAACTCTCGTCTGCTCTATGCCGAAGTGCTCCATCGCGGTAGAGAGCGATTTCTGGTTCCTGTCGCCCTCGTCCGTCTCCATATTGTATATCAGCTGGAGATTTATCCAGCCCTTTATCCAATCCCAATCCAAGTCGTGGATGATGATGTTCTGCTCCATGATGCCCTGGTCGTCAAAGCCCCAGGTATAGAAAACCACGTCGTCTCCGCACCATTCGCGGAACTTTTGGAGCGCCTCCGGAAAACTCACTCCGTGGCTGAGCCGCTCCTTATCGAAACCCGTGAGCTTCTTGACCTTATAGTGCATCCTTTTGAAATACACCGGTTTTACGTCTATCTGGAACTCCTCTCCCGGCGTCATGTCCTCATTCAGCCTGACGGCGCCGATCTGGATGATCTCTCCCCTCAGGTGAATGGGCAGCTTGTTGAAAACGGAGGACTTGGAGCTCATGGCCTGGTTCCACTCCAAATCCACCACAACGTTATTCATATGATGACCGTCCCCTTTGACCAAACACAGTTAAGACATTATAGCACAGCCCTCTATATATATCAATCGTACTTTTTCCTTATACCGCGCATAAACAAGCATAAAGATGCCGCTGAAAATGCTATGGCGGAGAGCCATTGCGAGGTTGAAAGTCCCAGGAAAAAGCCTCGAACGGCATCTCCGCGGAAGAACTCCAGGACGAATCTTATGCAGGAATAGCAGATCAAATACAGTTCCGCCGCATATTGCGCCCTTCTCTTCTCCGCGCAGAAAATATCAAGTGTCAAGAAGAGCGCGAGCTGGGCTGCCGACTCAATAAGCTGCACCGGCAGCAGCGGCACACCCGCCGGGGCGCCCAGGGAACAGTCCGGGTACACAACCGAGAACCGACCGTTCCACTCCGTCCCATAGCAGCAGCCCGCAAAAAAGCAGCCTATCCTGCCCAGGCAGCCTATTATCGCCGCGCATGGCGTCAGAACCGGCATGAAATCCCTAAGCCTGCATTTGAACGCCCGGGCGCTCAGGTATGCAGCCGGTATCGCGCCTATCAGGCCCCCATAGAATACCAGGCCGCCCCTGAGGCTGTTCATCCAGTCCTCGGGCGACCTCAATTCAGGCAGCACTGTCAGGATATAGAGCAGCTTCGCCCCGGCCACCGCCCCAATCGCCGAAAAGACGTAAATATACGCCGCATCGTCCCTCGAGAGCGAGAATCGCGGCGCCCTGAGCAAGACGTACAGCATACCCAGCAGAAAGCCGCTCACTCCCATGAGCCCATACACCGGCAGCGTCAGGCCCAGGAAACTCACGTATGGGCACATAAGTCCTCCCTACGATCCCTAAAAATCAGCGTAACGGAGCGCGGCTCCGTTACACTTACCTTTTCTATCAATAACTCAAGGCTCCGGCAAAGCCCAGTGTGCCTATGCAGGCCACGCAGGCGATAAAGATGAGTACGCCTCCCGCCAGTGCTACGATCGAGAGTACGAAGCCCGCTGTGCGCATCGGCCCGTCATAGCCCAGCTGTTTGGACTTTGAGGCATACACAAGTCCTACTATACTCAAGACTACCGAGACTATGCTCGAATACCCGAAAAACCAAAGCACGACCGCTATTATGCCTAAAATCAGGCTCACGACCGCTTCGTTCTGACCGGGGAGTTGATTTCCCCTTCCATTATTCTCCTCGTTCAAGTCATGCACCTCCCTTGTCACCGCGTTCCGGCATCTTCAGCTACAATTTAACATCAACCGACGGTCTTGTCAACAAGGCCGTATCAGGAAGGGCGCGGTGCGGATTTCTGCTCCGCATCGCGCCCCGCAAAACTCATCTCTGCTCGTTTACGTATGTCGACGCCCTGTCCTGGATAAGCTCCGCAGTCTGTCCGGCGGTCTTGGCGCCCGAGAAGAAGTCGGAGCACTCCTCTATTACTATCTGCATGATATTCAGGTCATAGGAGTATGTGCGTTCGGCGGAGGCTATGAGCTCACGCAGCTGCTGCGACTGTTCCTCGGTCATGGCGTAGATGTCTACATAGAAGTCGTCCCAGCTCCAGCCGCTGGTGGAGACCTCGACCTGTTCGCCGGTCTCAGGGTCTGTTTCGTACTGCTTCTCCATGGCCTTTGCCTCTAGGCTGGCGTAACCCGTCATATTCAGCGGGTATCCTGAGACGCGATAATACTGCTCCCCAGTGTAATAGTCATCGAGCAGCATGGTGCGCACGAACTGCCAGGCTGCGTCCACATCCTTGCAGGCGGAACTGATGCTCAAGCGGCTGCCTGTGGGGATGACGATGTTGCCCACACCCTCGCTGGTCGGATAACCCTTGAAGGCCAACTTGCCGCCGAACATCGCCTCGTACATCTGGAAACTCTCAAAATCTGTCGCCGAAAACTCCGCTAGCAGCTGCCTGCCGCTCGATATCAGCGCCGGAGTGCTCTCATATCCCGTTTGCTCGTAGTTCTCCGGAAACATTTCGCAGAAGTTCAGCAGATCGATGAAGTCCTGCCCGTCAAAACTGCACTCTCCGGTCTCCCAATCCACGTACTCTCCGAGGTTCAGCGTCAGCATTGTCTGGAGAATATTGGACTTGGTATAGTACGGCTCTATCACGTACTGCGCCTCCGGGTGAGCGTCTATAACGGCCATCATATCCTGAAGCGTCCAGCCCATATCCTCGCCGACGACCTCGCTGTTGCCGACAAGACTCGCGATGCCGAAGGTCGGCGCTATCGAATAGAGCTTCCCATCCGATTCCATGGCTTTGAGAATGTTAGGGAAAAAGTCCTCGCGCTCAAGCTCCGGGTCGGAGTCTATGAGCTGATACAGGTCGAAGAGGTAATCCTTTGCGCCGTACTGCTCGATAGGCAGCTCATCCGCGACAAAGATGTCGGGCACGTTCCCGCTGATTATCTCGGCATTGAGCTTTGTCACTCCGGCGGAGTAGTCCTCCTCCGTGTTGTACTGCGAGTAGTCCGCTACCTCTATCCTGACTCCGCTGTTCGAACGGTTGAAATCAAGCACCATCTTTCTCAAGTCATAGTTCAGGTTGAGGCAGGCGAGGCGCAGCGTAGTCACGGGCGGGATCTCGGAGGCGTCCTTCTGAGTGAGGCGCACGAGCTCGGCGGAGTCGTTATCGTAGCTGTAAAGCAGGCAGACGATTTCGCCTTCATCGGTTATATACATACTGTTGACGTTGTCCTCGTCCACGTCGCAGTTTACGAGCGAGGCGAGCTGCACGGCCTCTCCGGTCTCGGCGTTCAGGCCGTAGACGCAGGAGCTGTCAATGTAGCTAACGAGATAACCGCCGCCGCCCATGCGGAGGTTGTAAGCGTTCATCGGCAAGTCGATGTCCTCGCCGAAGCCGCGCTTTTCAAAGTCCACGGGCCGGAGCACGGTGCCGCCATCGCCGCTGCCGTAGATCGCAAGGCTGCCGTCGGGCAGGGTGAGCACCTGTTCCCACCAGCCTCCGGGCATATTGCACCAGAGCAGCTCTCCCTCTGCTGAGAGCAGCGCGACAGTGCTCTGGCCGTAGAGCAGGCAGAGGTTTCCCTCCGAGTCCGCGGCCATGCCGCTCATGTAGCTCGTGCTGCCGTACATATCCCCGCCGCTCTGAGACGCAGCCTGTACGGCCTGTTCGACTTCGTTGAGGTCGATAGTCCCCAGCTCCGCGCCTTCAGCGTCCAGATGGCGCAGGCTGTTATGCGTATATTCCTCCGCGTACTGGTACCTGTCTTGCGTGGTTTCATCAAAGCCCTCAGGCAAATTGAACTTCGTGGTGCTGATCCTTTCGGCCACCCACAAGCCTCCGTCCGGGGCCGCAGACAGGCCCGTTATGCTGAAATAGCCGTCGTCATAACCCTCAGGCGGCTGGCCCTGCACATAGCCCTCGAGCTTCACGACCTCGCCGCTTGAGAGGTCGGCCGACCACAGGCTGCTCGTCCACGCGGCAGTCTTCTCGTCATAATCATTCTGCGAAAAGCAGACCTTCCCACCCGAGAACACGGGGTATTCTATGTAGCCCTCTACGCCGGAGAGCTTCTTGAACTCAGACACCCAGACCAGGCCCGACGGCTCGCCTCCCGGTGCATTCGAGTTCTGCGCATCGTCGGGACGGCTCCCGCAGCCCGAGAACATCGCAAGCATCGCGGCACAGACAAGCAGAACTGCCGCGCCCCTCCACAATTTCCTCATCGGTGTTATCCTCCATGCATTCTGTATTAATATGCATAACACAGAGGATTATAACACCGTCGTATCTCCATGTCAACGAAGCCTGCATTCAGATTTTATTAAACTTTTATTAACCTATCGTTCATTTTGCCGAAGAAGGCCGGCGGGAGTATGTGCTCCCGCCGGCCTTCAGCCTCAGGTCATATACCGTTTTACTCGTTTACGAGGTGTTCACCGATCTTATACACGTCTCCGGCTCCAACAGTGAGAATGATGTCGCCGGGCCTTGCCGTTTCCTTCAGGTTCCGCTCGATCTCGTCGAAGCTGCCGAAGAAGCGGCAGCCGTCGATGTGCCGGGCCAGGTCTGCCGAGGAGATGCCGAGGGTATTTTTCTCCCTGGCAGCATAGATCTCCGCCAGGAGGGTCATATCCGGTCGGGCGAGCTGCTCGATAAAATCGTCAAACAGCGCGGCGGTTCTGGTATAGGTATGCGGCTGAAACACCAAAATAGTCCTTTTGTAGCCCAGAGGTTCGACAGCGTCCAGCAGGGCCTTCAGCTCGCCCGGGTGGTGCGCGTAATCGTCATAGATGTCCGCGCCGTTGTATTTGCCTTTGAACTCGAACCTCCGTCCCGCGCCGTTGAAACCCGCCAGCCCATATTTGACTGCGTTCGGCCGAACGCCGAGGCAGATGCAGGCCGCCGTTGCCGCCAGGGCGTTCTTGACATTGTGAATGCCTGGTATGTGGAGGGTAACGCTCGTGAACAGCTTGCCGTGGCAGTAGATATCGAACTCGCTGTTAGCACCGACTCTCCTGATATTTCTGGCGTAGACATCCGCCCTATCCGTCAGCCCGAAGGTAAACAGTTCGCGGCCCAGAGGCGCCAGAGCGTCCATCGTGTTACGGTCGTCAATATTCGCGACGATCCTGCCTCGCTCGGGCACCTTCGACGCGAACTCCCTGAACGACCGCTTGACATCGTCAAGCCCGCTGAAATAGTCGAGGTGGTCGGCTTCAATGTCCAATATCACCGCTATTGTCGGACAAAAGTACAGAAAAGAATCGTGATACTCGCAGCTCTCGAGAATTATCGTGTCACCGCCTCCGACTCGGTGTCCCGCGTGGAGCAGAGGCAGGGTGCCTCCTATCATGACTGTCGGGTCTCGCTCCGCAGCCATAAGTATATGCGTACACATACTCGTCGTGGTGGTCTTCCCGTGTGTGCCGGCAATGCACAGGGCATTGTCGTAGTCCTTCATTATTGCGCCCCAGGCCTGGGCGCGCTCAAAGACCGGCACTCCCCTCGCCTTGGCCTCGACTATCTCGGGATTGTCATCCCTGACTGCAGCAGTCCTGACAACGAACTGGATGTCAGGCGCTACGTTCATGGCCGAATGGCCTATTTTTATGTCTATACCCAGGCTGCGCAGATATCTCGTCTTGTCGCTCTCCGCCATATCGGAGCCGTCTATCACCAGGCCCATGCCCGCGAGCACCTCGGCCAGAGGCGCCATCGACACGCCTCCTGCGCCGATGAGGTGGCCGCGCTTGCCAGGTTTCAGAAATTGTTCAAAGTCCGCCATATATGCTCCAAATCCCTGAAAAATTTACTTGTCATTTCCTTGAGATTATAATACATTATGCTTAACATTACAAGGATTAAAACGGGTGATGAAATGAAACTCTCGCCAAAAAATGTGCCGGAGGTTCTGCGGAAGCTCGAAGAGCGGGGCCATCAGGCTGTTTTTGTCGGCGGTTGTGTCAGGGACAGCCTGCTTGGCAGGAAGCCTTCGGACTGGGACGCGGCTACTTCCGCCCTGCCCGCGGAGGTGCTCGGCATATTCAAAAAGTGTTTGAGCACGGGTATAAAGCACGGCACCGTCACCGTTTTGGACTACGGCAGGCCCGTGGAGGTCACCACTTTCCGAGCCGAGAGCACATACACCGACCATCGCAGGCCGGACAGCGTTTTCTTCGGCTGCTCGCTGGAGGACGACCTGGCCAGGAGGGACTTCACCGTAAACGCCATGGCCTTGGATCTGCGCGGGAACATCACCGACCCCTTCGGGGGACGAACAGACCTCGGGCGCGGGCTGCTCCGCTGCGTCGGAGAACCGGAGCGCAGGTTTTCGGAGGATGCGCTCAGGATGCTGCGGGCCGTGCGGTTCTCGGCCCAGCTGGGGTTCGGGATCGAGCCTTCGGCCTTGGAGACCATACAGCGCCTCTCTCACCTCGCCCTCGGCCTGTCGGCGGAGAGGGTGCGGGACGAGCTGATGAAGACCCTGCAAAGCCCTCGTCCGCGTCTTGCCTGGCAGCTGGTGGATATCGGGCTGCTGGACGGCTTTATTGGAAGCGGCGACCCTGCAGCGCCCAGAAGCATTGCAGCCTCTGCTCCCCTGTGCTCGAGGCTGGCACGGTTCTGCTTAGGGCTGGAGTCGGGAGCTTACATCGATTCGACAGAGGCCCTGCTCATCCGCCTGCGCATGGATGCGGCCTCTGTGAAGAACACGGCTGCCGCTGTGGAAATACTCAAGTCCGGGAGCAGGGATTGGAAGCGGCTCCTGCGCGACTACGGCGTACAGGCCGTTTTGACGGCTCATCCGTGGAGCCGCGGCCTGCGGGACGTCCTGAGCTCCGGGGACTGCTGGAACCTCCGCCAGTTGGCCGTGGACGGAAAGCAGCTCGCGGACTTGGGCTACTCCGGCCCGGAGCTCGGCCGGGCTCTGGACGGGCTGCTTGAGCACGTGATCGACCATCCCGCGGACAACCGCGAGGACATACTGCTGGGCTTATTGAATAAAGAAAGGTGCGACATGAATGGATAGCTGGGATATACTGAAAAAAGAGTGCCTGAACTGCAAGCGCTGTGCGCTCCATGAGACGAGGCACAACGTCGTCTTCGGCGTCGGCCCTCAGGACGCGGAGGTGCTGTTCATCGGCGAGGGCCCGGGAGAGCAGGAAGACCTGAAGGGCGAGCCCTTTGTCGGCCGCGGCGGGAAGCTGCTGGACGATATGCTGGAGCTCATCGACCTCGACAGGACGAAGGTGTACATCGGCAACATGGTCAAATGCAGGCCGCCGAAGAACCGCGATCCGTCCAACTCGGAGCAGGACGCCTGCGCCGAGTGGTTGGACAGGCAGATAGCGCTCATGAATCCGAAGCTCATCGTCTGCCTTGGCCGCATCTCGGCGATGAAATACATCAAACCCGATTTCCGCATCACAAAGGAGCACGGAAAGTGGTTCGACGTGAACGGGCGCCGGGTCATGGCCCTCTACCATCCCGCAGCCCTGCTCCGCGACCCGGGGAAGAGGCCCGAGACTTTTGACGACCTCAAGCGGCTCCAGGCCGAGATCCGCTCGGTTTGTGTGCGCACATATTGATATCATCACAGAAAGGCTGCGCTCTATGCTTCACTTCAAAAAGCTGTCCATCTCCGACCGAGCCTGGACGGCTCCGTTCATTGAGGCGGAAAACTCGCGTTCCGCCGACTACAACTTCGGCAACATTTATATGTGGGACGGGGCGTTCCGTCAGCATCTGGCATCTGTCGACGGACGGCTGCTGACAAAGCTCCGGTACGAGGATATGCCCTTCTTTGCCTTTCCGATAGGCTCGGGCGATGTCCGGCCATCCATCGAGGCTCTGGAAGAGTTTGCGGCGCACAGGGGCTATCCCCTTGCAATACGAGGCGTCACCGAGGAACATCGTGAGCTGCTCGAAGCCGCTTATCCCGGCAGGTTCAGCTTTGCCGAGGACAGGGACTGCTTCGACTACGTCTATTCCATTGAAAAGCTCTCCAGCTTCGCCGGAAAGAAGCTGCACGGAAAGCGGAATTTCTGCAACAGGTTCGAGAAAGAGCACTCCTGGGAGTTCAAAAGGCTCACACCTGAGCTCATGCCGTGGTGCATGGGTATGCTCGGAGAATGGCAGGGCGGTTACGAGGCGCCGCCCGAAGGTCTGGACGACGAACACGCGGCCATAGTCCGCGGCTTCATGCGCTGGAAGGAACTCGGGCTCGAAGGCGGCGTTCTCTTCGCCGATGGGAAATTGGTCGGCTTCACGGTTGGCGAGGTGATCTCGACAGACACCTTCGACGTCCACTTTGAGAAGGCGTTCGCCTCCATGCCCGGCGCATATCCCATGGTATGCCGGGAGTTTGCCAGGCAGATCATGGGCGATCACCCGAATATCGTCTATCTGAACCGCGAGGACGACATGGGCCGCGAAAACCTCAGAAGCGCCAAGCTGGAGTACTATCCCGAGTTCCTGCTGAAGAAATACACCGTGAGGGAAAACGCCCATGTCTGAGTACAGTTTCAGGTATTCTTCCGCTTCGGATATCGACAGGCTCTCAGAGCTCTGGGCGGCCGTCTTCGGCGACGGCCCGGAGCTTATCTCCAGCTTCTTCGAGCTGCTCTGGAAGCCTGGGTACTGCGTTCTGGCCGAGAGCGGCGGCAGGCTCGCCTCCATGGGCTTCTGTCTTCGCGGGCCCGAGGCGCTCGGCAGGCGCTGCGGCTATATCTACGCCATGGCCACTGCCCCGGAGCACAGGGGTCTCGGTCTTGCCGCCGGTATCGGCCGCAGGCTCATGGACGACGCCTTCTCCAACGGGCTCGATATCGTCGCCACGCTGCCCGCAGAGGACAGCCTCTGCCTCTGGTACGAGCAAAAACTTGATATGCGCCCGCTCTTCAAAAAAGGCGGCCCCGGGGTGGAGTTCCCCGAGGCCTGGCTCCGATTCTCAGCTGTATGCGGCCCGCACGACCCCGGCAGCCCGGAGCGGCTCTGGGCTAAAGTGAGGCCATCGGTTGACATAACAAATTTAGAAAGACTTGGATGGGAGTGCAGCTTCGACTGACCGGTCGGGCTGCGCTCCATTTTTCTCGCGGTCTGCCGCCACATCTCCGCCCATATTCATGGCGCCCATATCGCTTATGTCCAAATCTCCCGCGTCGACCGTCACATCCTCACCGGAGAGCTGGTATGAGACGCTCTCGGCCCTGAGCAGGCAGAACTCGGTGAGAGTCTCGGCTCCCAGCTGGAACTCCTCATAGGTGCAGAATTTGGTAGGGTCGCGCTCTACGTAAGTCGCGATGAGCGCTGTGGTGTCCGCCATAAGCTCTTCAAAGACCCCGCTCGTGAATACGCTGTCGATAAACTCCGAGAAGATATCGTGATAGAGCTGCGTGTATTCCTCCGATTCAAATATCCAGGCGAGCATGGGCCGGGACTCGACTGTGCCGCCGGAGACCGGCTCGTCGATATCCCAGTTCACGAGGCTCGTGGCGTCCGAGCCGGACATGAAGCCGCCGAAGGCGAGGTTGTAGTCCCAGGGCAGCATCGAGAGGATGCCGTCCTTTTCGTAGAGGTAGTAGTTGTGTACCATTGAGCCGGTGTAGCTGTCGAAGTTGCAGACGAAGTTGTGCGCGACGAAGTAGCGGATGACGCTCTCCACGTCCACGCAGTCCGATACGTCTCCGCCCTCGTTGAGCGCCTTGAGCGCGGCGATGAGCCTCTCCTCATCAGCGGCGGACACATCGGTCTTGGCGTTGTCGAAGATATTCGGGTAGCTGTCCGGGTCGTCGTCGGTATAGACGAGGTACACGTCGTCCGAGCCCATCATGCCTCCGTTCATTCCGCCGGGCAGCTCCATACCCTCGGGCGGCTCCATGTTCCCGGGCAGCTCCATAGCGCCGGGCATTTCCATATCCGGCGGCATTTCCATATCGCCGGGCGAATCCATATCCTCGGGCGGGCCCATGTTTTCTTGCTCTGCGGCATCGTCAGGGGCGCCGGACTCTCCGTTTCCAAAGCGCTCGCGGAACTCGTCCATGTCGAAGCCTCCGCCGTTGCCTCGGCCTCCGCCCATCTCCATGCTGTCGGGCTTGTAGAGCTCGCCGTAGTCCGTGCCGTAGTTGCGCAGGAGGAAGCTCTCCTCCACTCCCTCCACGGCGAGGTAGAGGCCCCAGTCCTCTCCGTTCACCGTTATCCAGACGTAGCTGCAGAGCGGCGCCGCCGCGCCCGCGAGCGCCATCAGACGGTAGCAGAGGTAGTCCTTCATATAGGTGTTGTCCTGGATGAGATTGTTCAGGTTCAGCTTATCGAGTCCGTAGTAGCTCAGGGAGCTGTCGTAGTGGTCGAACTCCACCTTGAAACTGTACCTGTCGTTGCCGTAGGCCGCGACGGAGCTGAGCGAGGTGTTGCCCTTGGCTCTGATTCCCGCGCCGGGCTGCTCCTCACCATCTATGACGAGGTCGCACAGGACATACTCCTCGTCCTCGCAGTTTTCTATGAAGCCCTCCCAGTCCTCCATGACGATATCGACGGTGTGGACGACAGAGGTATCGAAAAGCCGTTCCTCATATCCCAGCGTGAGGCCGCCGCTCCCGTCCGCCAGGCCCATCGCAGAGGCGAGAAAGGCCAGCGCGGCGATGAGGAAGGCCAGCGCCAGAGCCGCGAGGCATATCTTGTCAAGTCGCTTGCTGGTTGACATAATATTAACCCATATACTCGCCGTTATAGCTCACGAGGACGGCGCTGCGCACGCCCTCGATGCCGCAGAGCGCGTTGACGAAGCCGGTATCGGCGTTTTTCATGCGAACCTCCACGTTGAGCTCGACGCTGTTGCAGTCGACGGTCTTGCTCTTGACGGAGCATTTGGTGACGGAGCTCTCGATGAACTCGGTCGCTCTGCGTTCGCTCTCTGCTCCGTCGCAGCTGACGACGACGATGTAGGGGTCGAGCCAGGAGCGCCGGTTTACGAAGACGATGAGCACGAGGCCTATGACGGCGCTTCCGACAACCGCCAGGATGATCAGGCCCGCAGCGAGCACTATGCCGACGGCGATGGCCCAGAAGAGGAAGGCGATCTCGAGCGGCTCCTTGATGGCGGCGCGGAAGCGGACGATGGAGAGTGCGCCGACCATGCCGAGGGAGAGCACGACGTTGCTCGTGACGGCCAGGATGACTACGGTGGTTATCATGGTGAGCGCCACGAGCGTGACGCCGAAGCTGGACGAGTACATGACGCCCATATAGGTCTTTTTATACACGAAGAAGATGAAGAGCCCCAACGCGAAGGCCAGAACCAGCGCGAGGGCGATATCGACGAGGCTGATGCTGTCGACGGAAGAGAGGAAGTCGGATTTGAAGATGTCCTGGAATGTCAGCATTTTTATCTGCTCCTGTTCTTGATTTCAGCCGTATGCGCGGCAGGCTGCGTATTTGGAGAAGGCCCCGGTTCGGACGCCTCTAAGGGCCACGGCGTCCCTCACGATATCAGGCAGAAATTCGTCCCATTTCACCTCGAGGACTGCCGGGTCGCCCGGAACGGGTATGGTGATGCAGTCCGCGTCGAAGAGCATTGTGCAGTCCAGGCCGGTGCGGATATCGTGATCCAGAGTGACGCGCACATTTCCCGCCGGGAATACGAAGGCCTCACGGGTATAATCCACTATCGTCTTCGGCCGGAGCCCGGCCCTCATGCGGCATTTCAGCTCGCTCGAGAGCGGCCCCTGCGTATCTGCGTCCTCTCCCGCTATCAGGCTCAGCGCCGCGGCTTTGTCCATGGTTTCGGTGAGTTTGCGGCAGAGGCCGTTGCGTTTTATCTTTTTCTCCAGCTTCACGAAGCCCACGTTGAGGTCATATATCCTCAGTCGGAATTTCACTCTTGAGCTGACCCCGTCCAGCTTCTCCCTCAGCGCGGTATCTATGGCGTCGTCAAAGTACAGGCTCCGCACCCGGTAGCCTCCGGCTCCAGAGTGCGAATCGGGTCTGAGCAGCAGGCCGAGCCTCTGTCTCAGCACGTAGAGCTCCTGCTGAGTAAGCTCGTGTTTAAGCTCGTGTCTGTATTCGGTCATAGGATCGCCTCCGGAAGAATGGTATGTTTGGAGCCTTAGTTCAGCCTTAAAAAAGCGGCGCCGGAACCTGCCAAGGTTCCGGCGCTATGTAAACGATTTGTAAATTTGTCACCAGGTCACTTCAAACTCCATGCTGTGTTCGTCCGGGGTCTTGGCGCTTAGTTTTGCGCTCGTGCTCTCGGCCAGGGCTTTTGCGATAGACAGGCCCAGGCCGGTGCCTCCGCTGCTCTGCGTCCTTGCAGCATCGCCGCGATAGAACCTGTCGAACAGCCGCTCCGGCTCCTTCGGCGGTTCCTGGCATCGGTTCCTCACCCTAAGCGTACTGTGCCCTCCCTCGCGTCTGAGGCTGAGCTCGATCTTGCCGCCGGGCTCCGAATACTTGACTGCGTTATCAAGGAGGATATCCGCAAGCTGCGCAGCCGCGTCGGGGCTGCCGTCAAGCTCGATATCGGGCTCGATGTCAGTCTCGAGGCAGAGTCCCGCCGCCTCGGCGGGTTCTGCATACTGCGCAGCTGCGTCCGCCACAACTGCGCTGAGGGAAAACCGGGTCACTACCGGCTCCTTTTCAGCGCTCTCGTCGAGCCTTGCCAGGGTGAGCAAACTCTTCACCAGCTCATCCATGCGCTCGGTCTGCCTCTTGATATTGCGGCTCCAGCGGCTCTCTCCGGAGTGGAGCTCCAGGGCGTCGGCGTTCGCTCTGATAATCGCCAGCGGCGTTTTAAGTTCGTGGCCTGCGTCTGTGATGAAGCGCTTCTGCCGCTCCATGCTCTCCGCCACCGGCCTTGTTGCGCTCCTGGACAACAGCGCGACCGCGAGCAGGGCCGCGAGCCAGCAGGCCGCGCCTCCCAGCAGCGAGAGCACGGCCACAGTCAGCATGGCCCTCGAATTATCCGATACATCCAGGAACACGGCGACACTGCCGCGCCCGTCACGCGACGGAGTTACCACATATTTGAACCTGCCGTCCCGGCCCGAAGACTCACCTGCGACCGCTTCCGCCATGGTCTCGGCCTCGTCCTCCGTCACCGAGGCTATTCTGGACACGTCTGCGTATACCGCCTCGCCCTCAGTGTTCAGCCGGACTAAAAAATACACTGCCGACATTTCCGCGTCGTCGTCCAGGGGCGGCATGAACAGGCCGGGGCCGTCCCGACCGGGGCGCAGGGTACCCTCTCCCTCGGCGAGAGCTCTCAGCAGCATATCCGTGTCCCTTGAATTGAGCCACCAGTTCAGGCCGTTTATTCCCCCGAGCAGCACCAGCAGCAGCACTGTGACCGCCGCCATGGCCGTTACGACGAACTTCCTTCTCAGCGTCTTAAGCATCCGGCGCCTCCAGCCTGTACCCCACTCCGCGCCTGACCTGTATCCTAACCTTCGAGCCGGTCGCGGCCAGCCTCTTTCTGAGGCTCGAGAGGTACACCCACACCGCTCCCTGCTCTGCATCGGACTCGTAGCCCCAGGTCTTCACCAGCAGTTCCTCGGTCGACAGGAATATGCCCCTGTTCAGCATGAGAGCTTCCATCATCCTGTACTCCAGTCTCGTGAGCGTGACGGAACCGCCGCTGGAAGACAGCTCGCAGCTTCTTCTGTCCAGACTCACGTCGAAAAAGCTGACCACGTCCGGAGTATATGCCTCCCTGCGTCTCAGCATGGCTCTTACCCTGGCCAGCAATTCTCCCATGGCGAAGGGCTTCGGCAGGTAATCGTCCGCACCCAGGTCAAGCCCGTGTATCCTGTCCTCCACCTCGGCCTTTGCCGTCAGCAGCAGCACTGGAGTACGGTTCCCGGCCTGCCTGAGTTCAGAGAGCACCTCCAGCCCGCTCTTCTTCGGAAGCATGATGTCCAGGATTATCCCGTCGTAGTCCCCGGCCAGCGCATACTCCAAGGCGTCGGCCCCGTCGGCTACCGCGTCTACCATGAAATTGTGATACTCCAATATGTCCGTCACGGCCTCGGTCATGGCCGGTTCGTCCTCGGCGTAGAGCAGTTTCATGTGTCCTCCATACAAATACCGGCCCCTTAAAAAGAGGCCGGTAGCTTTTAAGCAATTTTGAGCGCTTATCTGGAATTGAATATCTTGAAGATCGTGTCGTAGGGGTCATCGTCCTGAGCCTGCGGCTGCTGAGGCTGGGCCTGCTGAGCCGGGGCCGCCTGAGGCTGCGGCTGCGGCTGAGCCGCCTGCTGCTGCGCCTGGGTGAACAGCCCGTCCGAAGGGGCCGCCTGCTTCACCTGGGCCTCGGCGCCCGGGGCCTTGGCGCGGCCTTCCTCGAAGCCCGTGGCAATGACCGTGACCCGGATCTCGTCGTCCAGGCTGTTGTCGAACGTGGCGCCGAAGATGATGTTCGCGTCCGGATGCGCGGCCTCCTGCACCAGATTCGCCGCGGCCTCGACGTCCTCCAGGCCCATGTCCTCCGAGCCCGTGACGTTAATGAGCACGCCGTGAGCGCCGTTTATCGAGGTCTCCATCAGGGGGCTCGCGACCGCCATCTTCGCGGCCTCCTCGGCCTTGCCCTTGCCGACGGCGTGGCCCACGCCCATGTGCGCGAAGCCCGCGTCCTTCATGATGGTCGTCACGTCCGCAAAGTCGAGGTTTATAAAGCCCGTGTTCTTTATGAGGTCGGAGATGCTCGTCACCGCCTGGCGCAGCACGTCGTCCGCGATCTCGAAGGCGTTCGCCAGCGTGACCTTCTGATCCGTCGCATACTTCAACCTGTCGTTAGGGATGATGAGCAGGGAGTCCACCTTGCCGAGTAGGGAATTGATGCCGGTGAGCGCCTGATCCATCCTGCGCTTGCCCTCGAACTTGAAGGGCTTCGTCACGACGCCGACGGTCAGCGCACCGGCCTCGCGGGCTATCTCTGCCACGGTGGGAGCCGCGCCGGTGCCGGTGCCGCCGCCCATGCCGGCGGTGATGAAGACCATGTCCGCATCCTCGAGAGACTTGGCTATGTCGTTCCGGCTCTCCTCAGCGCTGCGCTTGCCGACGTCCGGGTCTGAGCCCGCGCCCTGGCCGTGCGTCAGCTTCTCGCCTATCTGGATCTTCTGATCCGCGCTCGAGACCGCGAGAGCCTGCTTGTCCGTGTTCACGGAGATGAACTCGACTCCCTGCGTACCCGACTTCACCATGCGGTTCACAACGTTGTTGCCGGCTCCGCCGACACCAACGACCTTCAGCGTTACGACATTCTCGGGGCCGGTTTCGGTTTTATAAGACATATTCGGTGCCTCCCTGTTATCTTTTGAGACGCCCTGCGGCCTCGGCCGCCTGGCGGTATTTTTCTGTTTTCTTCTACTCATATTATTACTTTTCACTTGTCCGGTCAACTATTTTTTGTTTCCATAACACAATTTTAATCAATACGGGCTGAAAACCGTCGCAGCGCCGTCGCCGGAGACGTCTATCGTGCCCCTGTCGTTCTCAGTGAGCTGGGACACTGCCGAGAGCAGCTTGCTGAAGCGATACTCCGTGTCCCCCGATCCTCCCAGCTGCACCGTGAACCTGCCGAGGTAACTGAAACTGGGCGAGTTCACATTTGTCATATCCAAGTAGGTGATGTCGCCGTACAGGCCCCGCTCCTGTATCTGATCCAGGATGTCACAGAGGTATTCGAGCTTGCCGGCATCATCGCTGCCCGTTTCAAAGACTTTTCCGATCTCCGTGGTCTGCGGGGTTATGCCGCGAATCTCGATGAGCGTTTGCCGCTCCATGTCCGTGGCCTTTGTCAGTATCCGGCAGCTTCTGTCCACTACCCACGCCTCTCCGCCGACCGTGACGTATCCCAGAGACATACATTCACTGACAGAAAGCACGACCTTGTTCGGAAGGTAGCGCTTTATTTCCACATCTTCTATGTACGGCAGCCTTGCAAATATCCTGCTCACGACCCTGAAACGGTTTATGAAGAACAGGTTGTCGCCGTCAACTATGCCCGCGGCATCCTGTATCTCCTGCGCAGTGTAGTAGACATTCCCCTGCACCTCCACGTTTGACACTCTGAAAAAGATGCTCATGAGGAATATGAGAACCGCGCAGGCCACGAGGAAAGCCAACGGCCCGTAAAAGGCCCGGCGGCCTGTTTTCTTTTTCCTCTGGTTCCGCATCAGGGTCGCCATTGCGTCCTCCTCCCGGCTAAGTCTGCCGTCTTATCTCCGCGCCCAGCTCGCTGAGCTTCCGGTCAAAATCCTCATAGCCTCTCTCGATGTGGCCTGAGTCGAGTATCTCCGTCTCGCCATCAGCCGAGAGTCCGGCAATGATGAGCGCCGCGCCGCCTCTCAGATCGGTCGCCACCGTCGGAGCTCCGTGCAGTTCGCGTACGCCCGTGACCACCGCCACGCGGCCTTCCGTATGTATCCTTGCGCCCAACCTCATCAGTTCCTCCGTGTACCGGAACCTGTTTTGGAACACGTTCTCAACGAACACCGAAGTGCCTCTCGCCTTCAGGCAGGCCGCCAGCATCAGCGGCTGAGCGTCCGTTGGGAAGGCAGGATACGGCCCTGTTATGACGGGTGACGGCGCTTTTAGGTTTCCATCCGACCTGAGCCTCAAGCCCCGGCCTCCCTGCATTATATCACATCCGCATTCCGAAAGCGAGTGCAAAACCGTGGAAAACCTCTCCGGCTCCGTGCCGCGCAGCTCTATGTCCCCGCCCGCGGCGGCGACTGCGCACAGCAGGGTCGAGGAGACTATCCTGTCGGGCATTATCCGGTGGCCTATGCGCTCCGCCGGGCGGAACCCGCGTATCGTCACCGTCGGCGTGCCCGCGCCGCTCACGTCAGCGCCCAGCCTTTGGAGGAAATCCTGCAATTCCTCGATCTCCGGCTCCCTTGCGGCGTTCATGATGACGGTCTCGCCCTCTGCGGCGCAGGCGGCGAGCATGGCGTTTTCCGTTGCGCCCACGCTGGGCATGGGCAGGGCTATGCTCGCGCCTTTTAGGCGCTTCGCACGGCAGACGAGGTCGCCGCCGGACTCCTCTATCTCCGCTCCCAGCGCCCTCAGCGCCATGAGATGCAGGTCTATGGGCCTCGGCCCCAGCTCGCAGCCGCCCGGCATGGACAGCCTCGCCTCGCCGCAGCGGGCCAGCAGTGCGCCGAGAAAGATGACTGAGCTTCTCAGCTCGCGCATGAGGCTGTGCGGTATCTCCGCCCGGCACAGGCCGGTGGAATTTATGTTCACGGCGTCGCCCTCGCGCTCCACGTCGCAGCCGAGGCCGCGCAGGATGCGGATAGTGGCGTCCACGTCCCTCAGGCTCGGGACGTTCAGCAGCTCGGTCTCGCAGGGTGAGAGCACCGACGCGGCCATGATGGGCAGCACCGCGTTTTTAGCGCCCTGAACTGTCACGCTGCCTTCGAGCCGCCGCCCGCCGCTTACTCGCCAAACGCTCATTTTCTCTCCCCCAAACAGCAAATTCACGCCATTCTATGCGGGAGAGCGCGGGATTGTTAAAGACCGGGCTCCCATTAAAGTTTTCGCCCGCCTTTTTCAAAAGGCGG
Source organism: uncultured Eubacteriales bacterium (assembly GCA_902496595.1). Classification (GTDB taxonomy): domain Bacteria; phylum Bacillota; class Clostridia; order Oscillospirales; family Oscillospiraceae; genus Scatomorpha. The sequence continues at coordinate 28,142 of CABVBV010000010.1, forward strand.
CAGGGGTCCAGGGGGGCGGCGGTACACTCAATGCCAAATGAAGGTCAGGAAGGGGGTCATAGGTGGAAACCCTACCAAGGGGTTTCCACCTGAAAACAATCAAAGAAAGAGCAGAGGTTACTTCCTCTCCGCGAGCCCCAGGACGATATCCGCGATCCTGTCGGTAGCGTCGGGGACGCCGAGGCCGCGCATTTTCTGCGACATCTCCCCGAGCCGCTCGGGGCGCTGGAGCAGCTCCGACACGAGGCCGAGGAGCGAGTCGGCCGTGAACTCCTGCTCGAGCATGAGCCGGGCCGCGCCGGCTTCCTCGAGCACGCGGGCGTTGCGCTCCTGGTGGTTGTTCGTCACGTTCGGGGACGGCACCAGTATCGCGGGCTTGCCCATCGCCGCCAGCTCCGCCAGCGTCGAGGCCCCGGCGCGGCACAGCACCAGGTCCGCCGCCGCCATGACCCGCGGCATGTCGTATATGTAGTCGCGCACGTCCATGCCCAGGCGCGCGTAGTCGGGCTTCTCGCGCTCGAGCGCGTCCTTCATCTTCGAATACCCGGCCTTGCCCGCCGAGTGTATGAGGTTGAAAAAGGGCTTGGCGCAGGCGCGGACGATGAAGTCCGTCATTATCTCGTTCATGTGCGCGGCGCCGAGGCTGCCCCAGACCGAGGCTACCAGCGGCCTGTCCGCAGGTATGCCCAGCTCGCGCTTGGCCAGGGCCTTGTCCGCAGAGAGGAAGTCCACGCGCACGGGTGTGCCGGTGACCACCACCCT
>CABVBV010000011.1 GCA_902496595.1 uncultured Eubacteriales bacterium
GCCCGATAAGATAAGATTCTCGAAATGCCCTGCCGCGAGGCATATCGAACTGCACTGTGTAATACCTGCGGGCTGGGTGTATGTAGATTACTCGCCCCAGAACTGGCGGTGATATATGCCCTCCATAATACGGCAAACAGTGTACACTATCCCCTACTCGCACTATTACCTCCTAAAACGGCAGCTCCATTTGCTGCTCCTCCGGCGTTGCCGGTTTAATGTGCGTTTTCGACTTGTACTGATAACCGGCCCCTTTGTACACGAACTTCATGTTTTTCGGATAAAACCCGAGCCTGAAATGCCCAAGCTCTCCGTCCTTGTTCTTTGCGACATTAAGAGTGCGATTCCCGGATGGTTTTTCCTCGTCCTCAAGGTACAAGAGCATGACTATATCCGCATCCTGCTCTATCTGCCCTGATTCCCTCAGGCTCGCCAGTGTCGGCGCACTCCTGCGGCCCTTCTCGGGTCGGCTGAGCTGGGAGAGCGCAACGACCGTTATCCCCGTATCCCGGCCCAGCTGCTTGAGTGCAAGAGAGATGTTTGTGATTTTCTCATACCGATCCCGTCCTGACGAATTAAGCAGCTGCAGATAATCTATGAATATCACGTCATAGCGCCGTGAAAGGGAAACCGCCCTGATATCCATAACCGACATTCCAGATGCCTCAATTACGTCGAGTTGGATAAAGTCGCTTTTTTCTTCAAGCGCTGATACTGCGCTCAGTTCCTCATCACTGAGACGGTGCGATTTAATTGAGTCAAAATCGAGGCCCGCCGCATATGCAGCCATGCGATCATAGAGCTTGCGGTCACTGGTTTCGAGTGAAAAGATTCCTACCTTCTTTTTTGTGGCCATTTCATACGCAAATTGTGCAGCTAGCATTGTTTTGCCAGAGCTGGGATATCCACCGAGAATAATCAGGTCTCCCTGCTCTGCAAACAGGTTTTCATCAAGGGGTCTGAAATGCCATTTCAAATAGACCGGCGATATATGTTCGGATTGGCGCGTGTAAAAGTCACCTATGCCTTCTGAAAATGATGTTATTCTCAGTTGGCTTCGGTTTGAGAGCATGAGCGAGAGTCTCTCGGCAGCGCTTTTAGCCTCGTCCAAATCGACTGCACTGTACACGTTCAGGGCTGCAGTTTTTAGCTTTTCTAACTGCGTGCCATCGCGCACGATTGCGGCGTATGCCTCCCAGTTCGCTGCCGTGGGGGTAGCAATCATGAGTTCCTTCAGCAGCTGCTCGTACTCATTCCCAACCTCGGCAAGTACTGTGACCGGATCAACTGGTTTGCCGCGAGAGAATAGCCGGCATATTCCCGCATATACGTTGCCAAGCGCGCCGGGACCGAAGTCCTCCTGTGTCAGCTGCTGAACAACATCTACAACGATCTGCGGGCTAATGAGGATCGAGCCCAACACGGACTGGCGGGCCTTTGTGAGCATTTCATTGGTCACCACTCCTGAGTACGCTCCCCTCCGCCGGGGATACGCTGGGCATGCGCTCCGGGTATTTTTGAGTAATCATCGTTCCACGGCTCGCTGTTGAGCCATGTGGAGGCACGAGGGATTATGCCTCGTGCCCATTGCTCGCTGCGCATATCCTTCTCCAGCGTCCGTGCCATGACTACTAAGAGGGCATCATCCGGCTTGAGCTTGTCCCATGCCCGCACCGCCGCTTTGCGCCCGGCGCCGTTCGGATATGCTTTCCAGAATTTTTCAAAACGTTCTGGCTTCCACTCAGGCGTTGAGACCGTTCGTCCGCTCTTTTTTGAGTCGGCACACTCACTTCCCCCCTCTGGGGGGACTATAGGGGGGTTAGTATTATCATGTATATATAATCTACTACTATGGGGGTGGACATTTTTGTCTAGACCCCCCTCGACAATTTTGTCTAGACCCCCCCGGGGGGTGTAGACATTTTTGTCTATACCCCCTCTGCCGGGGAAAAACGCGCCGGCGTATATCCGGCGCTCGCTTCCATTGTCAGTCGCTGCCATTTCGCAGCGGATAAACCCGGCTGCCTCCATCTGAGCGATCATCCTGCTGATGGTCCGCTCCGACACGCCGAGGACCCCCGCAAAATAGGTGTTCGTCGCCCAGCAGTAACCGTCCTCGCCTATGAGTGCTGAGAGCTCTGCGTAAAGCAGCTTCGCCGTGGACGACAGCTCCTCGGAGTATCTCACCTCAGAGGGCAGCTGCGCCCAGTAACTGCGCCTTATCTCCGGCATGGTACACACTCCCTCTTGCATTTTGCGGGATTTCGGATATAATGGATTTACATTCGTCTGTGTCTCTGGCATGGACTGCGTCGTACCGGTTGCCGCCGGTGCGGCGCTTTTTTTACTCTTGCACATAGTTCACACCACTTTCATTCCCGGATAGTACTCCGGTACTTCTTCCACTCCAATGCGCGGGCGCCCAGGGCCTCGCTTGCGCTTCGCAGCAGTCGGGGTCGGTTTCTGAGGCTCTGACTGTGCCGCGGATGCCGGCGCCGCCGGAACGTAACGTATCGCGTTCTGCTTGACGGATTCCAGGTATGCCTCTACATCCGCTTCGGAGAAACGCATGGTCGAGCCCATGACGTAGTAGACGCCGATGCGACGGGTCTTGGCCAGGCGATAGACCGTTGACTCAGAGACACCGAGCCTCTCAGCCACTTCCTTCTTGGTCAGCATTTTTTACCTCCTTTGCAAATTTGAGCGACATGGCAGCCTGAATAATGTCATCAAGCTCGTCCATGATATCGTCATACGCTTCGCGCTCCTGTGCATCGATCTTCCCGTCCTCGGCGATCTCAATCAGGTCATCGAGGCGCTCCTTCCGGCCGAAGTCCCGCAGCCTGCGCAGCAGCGACAACACGGCCTGCGGCAGCTCCGTGACCTGGATGTCAGGGATAATGCCGGGAGCTCCGAGGCTGTCGACAAGGTACCAATAGGCAAGGACCTGCTGCCCTGTAACGTCGACCATACGAACAACGGCCTCGCTCGATATCTGCTGCTCGCCGAGCTCCCAAGCCGCCACGGTGCGGACAGAATAGCCTAGGGCTTCCGCCCAGCGTTCCTGGGTCATGCCTGCAATGCCTCTGCCGATTCGCGCGATATTCCTGCGGTCGCGGCTCATTGTGTCAGGCCTCCTTTCGGCATATGCTGGGTTCATCATCGTACAGCATGATCGTGTCTCCATAGGCTGCCATGTCATACAGGTCGTCTATCTTGCAGCCAAGTATACTTGCAATCATCGGCAGTTTGTCTGCAGACGGAAACACAACACCAGTTTCCCACTGATGCACAGCAACAACTGACACTTCACACCGCCGTGCCAGCTCTGCAAGCGTCAGTCCGCGGGCAATGCGAAGCGAGCGAATAGTCATCCTAGGTTTTGTCATAAATCATCCCTCCCCTCTTGCCTCGCACCTTATTCTCGTGTTATGATAGGCGCAAGGTTAAGTAGTGCTTAAACTATAATCCGTAAATACGGAACTGTCAAGGCAAAAGCGCCGTAATTACGGAATATCGTGTTTTTGCACAATCTGTTTTCTGCCGTTCATTAAAAAAGGAATTATGCATTATGGACAAAGAATTGTTCATTGAAAACATAATACATTTCAGCACTCTCAAACGTGAGTATCCTACAAAGGCGTGTGAAGCTGCAGGAGTGGGTAAGAGCTTTGTCTCGGACATTAGGAGAGGACAAGTTCCATCAGTAGAGAAAGTTCAGATGCTGGCGGACTACCTCGGTGTTACAACGTCGCAGCTGCTGGGGGAAGAAACAAAAAAAGAGCCCGACGGCGAGAATGCCGTCGAGCTCCCTGATCCTCTTGATGCGCAGCTTATGGACCTGTTACGCCGGGCTGATCCTGAGACGAAGTCTGCGATGCTTGTTCTTCTACAGCAGCGGAAAAAGCGGAAAAAAGACGAATAAACTCACGTTTTTCATCGTCCGACAGTGTGGCAAACAGTGCAATAATTTGGTCATCCAGATCAGAGGGCATTGTACCGGCTCCTTTCTGACTCGGATCCGCGCCATATTGGTACCAAAGTGAGTATAGCATAATATTACAGCCTTTGCATTATGTGGAGGTGTGGTAAATGGAGAAGGCAAAAAATATTGTCCTCGTAGTCTGCGGTATTATGCTGTTCTTTGGTTCGCAGGCGGCAAACGCTTTTTGGCTGTATATTTTTGCTTGGCTGGCAGGCATTATTATGTTAATTGTTGGTATCGTTGGATTGGCGCAAATGGGGAAGAAAAAGCGTGAGGCTGAAGCCCTCCGTGAGCTTTTTGCCGCGAGTGAGCAAGCTGAGACTAAAAAACCGACCAAGCTCTCCGAGAACTCAAATGAGCTCAAAACAGAAGCAGAGCTAACACAAACCGAGCCACCAACAGAAGGAGTATATTTAAAGACGACAATTCCAAAGCGAATAGGCAACTGTATTCAGGCATATTTCTATCCTGATGTGCCGCTTCTCCTACTTGACAATGCTGATAGCATTTTAGACAAAATGGCGCACTTAGGCAATACAGAGTGCTGTGCTTCACAAGAGGACGCCCAAATTGTCCTCAGTTATGATGGAGAGATATTTGCCGAGCTCTTGGACCGTGAGGACATGGTGGAGGATTGGCTGCTTCGCAATGACCCATTTATTATCGGCTTGAGTGCGTTCGATGGCAACAATAATGCAACTGCATACATAGCATTCTTCCGAGACGAAGAGAAAAGGCTCGCCTCACGCGAAATGCGTGTATACAAATTGACGCATTATACAGATGAGATAGGACAGATAGGGCTCATAGATGCGGAGCCAGGTGACAAACTTAAGCTACGTGCAACTTATGACAGCGATTCAAATGAGGACTGCGTAGAAGTATCAAATGGCTGCACAATCGGACGGTTACCTAAAAGCGCTGCAAGCAGGTACCTAGCCATTGGGGCAGGCGGTGCATTCATTGATCATCTTGAATACGATGAACGTCAGGGCCTCGATGTGCCTTTCGTAAGAATATATTGGTGACTATCTTTATGTGTCCAATTTGGACACCTGAGCCGCTCTGAAGAAGGGCGGCTTACCTTTAGGTGGTGTACTATGGGATACTTAAAGAAAAAAGTCAAGGACGAACGTGGAGTATGGATCCCCGTGTATGCCAAAACTCCGGAGGAACTTGAAGCAAAGGTCACTGCCAGGCTTGCACAAATAGACGCCGCTAAGGCCCTCGCGGCCAATCCGTATGTTTACCAGGTTGCCGCTGACTGGTACGCCACGACCACGCAGCGCAGCTTCAAGCGCCGGGAGGATTACCGCAACGCCCTCAACAGGCACATCTGTCCCGTGATAGGGCAGATGCACATATCCGAGGTCACCACCGCGGACGTCGCCTCTGTAATGGCCGCAGCCGACGGGTACAGCCGCAGCCTGCAGGACAAAATCGCCAGCACGCTCCGACAGGTGTTCGCGTATGCCGAGGATCAGGGGTATGTATCAAGAAGCCCGTGCGGCAAGCTGAAGGCAGGCGGGAAGAAGCCTGCCGAGAAAAGCGCGCTGACGCCCGCAGAGCAGGCCACGCTGCTGCGCGTGGTCTCCGGGCAGCAAATCGAGGGCTTTGTCCGGCTCGGGCTGTTTGCTGGCCTGCGCCGGGAAGAGATCCTCGGACTCATGTGGGACTGCGTTGTACTTGATGGACCTGCACCTCATGTCAAAGTGCGCCGGGCGCTGAGATGGGAGCACAACCGACCTATCGTCTCAGACGCTCTCAAAAGCTATGCAGCCCGCAGGGATGTCCCTATACCCCCTCAGCTCTCAAATTGGCTGAGAGAGCGACAGGCGGCCTCAGGCTATGTGATTTGCACCGAGACCGGGCAGCCGTGGTCAGAGGCCAGCTTTAAGAGTGCCTGGGGATATATCAAGCGCCGCCAGACAGGCACTGCATCGCGGAAGCGTATGGACCCGAAGACCGGCAAGCCGTGCAAAGTCCAGGTAGAGAAAAAGCTCGGTGACAAAGTCCCGAACTCTGCGGTGACTATCGAGATCGATTTCCCGGTCACGCCACACATATTAAGGCACACATACGCGACCAGTTTGCTCATGGCCGGCACGAACATCAAGGTCGTCCAGCACCTGCTGGGGCACGAAAAAGTGGACACCACGCTCAACATTTATACACACCTCATGGAGCGAAGCGCTGAAGCAAATATAGGGGCCGTGTTTGCCGCTTTCGGAGAGGCTAGGGAATAATACTGGGGATATTTTAGTTGATGACACCCTATAAATGTTGATATTCCAGCGTTTTTAATATTATAGTCATTGCTTCACACGCAGGAGGTCACTGGTTCGAGTCCAGCAGTCTCCACCAAGAAAAGAACCGAAGTCAGTTTGACTTCGGTTCTTTTCCATCTTCTACGCCGGAAGAGTTGTTTTTAAAGATTTTGACAGAAGTTTGGGGTGCTGATATAATGACATGAGTATGTCGTGGGGGGTGGGGGCTTGCGTAAGCTGGTTTGCGCGGCGCTCTCGTTTGCGGGGGCTTTGGCGGCTGCGCATTATCTGCTGCCCTTCGACGTCTTGCTTTGGTGCGCGGCAGGGCTCGCTCTGCTCTGCATTCCAGGGCTCATATTTTTGAGAGATATGGTCAGGTCGAGAGCCGTTCTCATCTGCTCTTTTGCAGCTCTGGGTCTGTGCTGGTATTCGGCCTACACCACAATATATGTCGCACCGGCCGAAGAGCTCGTCGGCCGGGAGCTTACCGTGACGGCCAGGGTGCTCGGATACCCGGAGCGTGACGACGGCTATGCCTACGTTGAACTCCGGCTCCAGCAGGAAGGGCTGCCGCATCTGAAGGCTGCTGTCTACGACTACAACGAGATCATGCCGGAGCTGAGACCGGGGGACGTGGCCGAGTTCCCGCTGAGTTTCATCCCTGCCCTGGAGAAGTACGGAGAGGATACCGACCGGTACTCTTCAAGGGGCCTGCTTCTCAGAGCCTATCTCGAAGGGGATGCGGAGTGTGTGAGAAGGGACGGACTGAGCTTCCTGAGCTTCCCGGCTGAACTCTCTGAGCTCGTTCAGAACAAGGTGGAAGAGCTGTTCCCTGAGGATGTGAGAGCTCTCATGTCCGGCCTTCTTATCGGAGACACAGGCGGTTTGTACGATGACTATGAGCTGGACAACGCCCTCTCTGTGGCGGGGATACGGCACGTTGTCGCGGTGTCCGGTATGCACCTGTCGTTTCTGTATGCTGTGCTTGCAGCTCTGTTCGGGAAGCGGAGGGCATCTGTCATAGGTGTGCCGGTACTTGTGCTGTTCACCTTTGTCGCGGGCTGTACGGCCTCGGTCGTCAGGGCCTGCGTGATGCTGATACTCGTAATGCTCGCGCCGTTGTTCCGGCGGGAGGCGGATGGGTTGACATCGCTGTGCGCGGGGCTTTTCATACTTGTGCTCGTGAATCCGCTGTCGATAGCCGCGGCCGGGCTCCAGCTCTCGTTTGCATCGATGGCGGGCATAATACTGCTGACGCCGAGGGTATATGCGGCGCTTGACGCCAAGTATCGCAGGGGCGATAATAAACGCCGGCCGAACGCGGCGCTAAGGTTCGTCATGGCAAGCGTGTCGAGCTCGGTCGGCTCGATGGCGTTTACAACGCCTGTGGTGGCGCTCATCTTCGGCTATGTGTCGCTCGTGGCGCCGCTTACGAATCTTGTGACGCTCTGGGCGGTGTCGGTGGCGTTCACGGCGGGGTACGCGGCGGTGCTCTGCGGCCTTGTGTCCGCATGGTTGGGCTCGGCGATCGCCTGGTCTGCGGCCTGGTTTGCAAGATATATCTGTTTCGCGGCGAAGACGCTGGCTTCTCTGCCGTATTCAGCCGTCTATACAGCGGACAGGCTCGTGCCATGGTGGCTGGCTCTGGCCTACGCCGAATTTGGAGCGGCCTGGCTGCTGAGGGACAGGAAAAGGGGATTCCGCGTCCTTGCGCCTGCGCTCTGTACGGCGCTGACGCTGGCGTTTGTCATATTCACCGCCTGGAGCCAGAGCCGGAGCGAGAGTTCGGTCACTGTGCTGGACGTCGGCCAGGGACAGAGCGTTGCGGTGCTCCACGGAGGCCATGCCGTGCTCGTGGACTGCGGAGGCATGAACAGCTGGGATAACGCGGGAGATACCGCGTCCGAGTACCTGCTCGGACGCGGCCTGGGCGGTATCGACGCTCTCGTGTTGACGCATCTGCACGCAGACCATGCCAACGGCGTCGAAAGACTGCTGTCAAGGATAGATGTCGCGGAGCTCTATCTGCCTGCGGGGACTGACGACTCGGACGGTCTGCTGAAGGGTATTCTGGAGGGCGCGGAGCGGAACGGCACGGCCGTACATTACGTCTCGGAAGGAGACGTTGCGTTCGATTGCGGCGAACTTGAAATTAGTCTGTTCGCGCCGATCGAGGCCGGGGATGAGAACGAGCGCGGAATCATCGTGCTTGCAAGTGTGGGCGACTTCGACGCGCTGATAATGGGAGATGTGAACGCATCGGTAGAGCGCAGGTTGGTTGAGCGCTCCGTCCTGCCGGACACGGAGCTGCTGGTGGCGGGACACCACGGTTCGGGTTCGTCCACGAGCTTCGAGCTGCTCGAAGCTGCGGATGCGGAAGCGGCGGTGATCTCGGTGGGCTGGAACAGTTACGGGCACCCGAGCCCCGAGACTCTGCGGAGGCTCGAGTTGTTCGGGGTCGAGATATACAGGACGGACGAGGACGGCTCCGTCACAGTGGGGACTGGTTACTATGGCAAAGAGAACTGAGAGGAAAACGCAAAAGCAGAACGAGCGCCTCAGCTACGGCGAGATAAGCAGGGAACTGAAGGCCGGAGGCCCGCAGCCGCTGTACCTGCTCTATGGACAGGAGGACTACCTGCGCGAGGCCTTCCTGGGCGAGTTGAAGGCGCTCTGCATTCCGGACGGGGAAGACGACTTCAGCTACCACAGGCTCGACGGACGCAACATGAGCCTGAAGGAATTGGAGGAGGCCGTGAACGCCATGCCCTTCCTCAGCGAGAGGACGCTCACCGAGGTTCGGGACTACGATATACGAAGCTGCCGGGATTCGGACGCAGAGGTTCTGGAACGGATAATATCCGATATACCCGAATACTGCACCCTGGTATTTATCCAGGATACGGGATATGAGCCGGATCAGAGGCAGAAAGCCGTGAAGCTGCTCAAGCAGTACGGCAAGTTCGTCAAGTTTTCAGCTCAGGGGCAGACGCCCCTGGTAAAATGGATATCCAAGCGCTTTGCCGCGCTGGGCAAGGCTGTCACTCCCGACGCCTGCCTTGCACTCATATACTCGAGCGGCGAACTCATGAGCGGGCTCATCCCGGAGATAGAGAAGCTGGCTGCGGGAACCAGAGGGGATACCGTCTCGGCACGGGACGTGGAGCGCATGGCGCTCAGAAGACCCGAGGCGAGGATATTCGATATGACCGACTGCCTCGCTGCGCGGGACTACGACGGAGCGGCGAGGATACTCTCAGACCTTATTGCCATGGGTGAGGAGCCGATAGTCACTTTGGCGGGCATAGGCACACAGATGCGCAGGCTCTACGCGGCGAGACTGGCCATCGACGAGAAGCTGGGCCAGGACTTTGTAAAAGAGCTCTATAAGATCAATTACAGTTTCATAGTCGACAAGCTCATGCGCTCTGCCCGGGGCTTTACCCTCGAGGCCCTGGCCGACGCGGTGCGGCTCTGCGCGGAGACGGATTACCAGATGAAAAGCAGCTCCGCCGACGATACGGAGCTGCTGTGCGACCTGCTCATCAAACTTGCGGCGGTGTCCGCCGTATGATAAACGTGAAAGAGGTCATAGTGGTCGAGGGCCGCTATGACAAGGACACGCTCTCGCAGGTCTTCGACGCCGTCATCATCGAGACCTCTGGCTTCGGCGTGTTCAACGACAGGGAAAAGCTCGCGCTGCTCAGAAGGCTCGCCGAGGCGCGAGGGCTTGTGATACTCACTGACAGCGACGGCGCGGGCTTTGTCATCAGGAACTTCCTGAAGGGCTCGATCGACCCCGCGCTCGTGAAAATGGCCTATGTGCCGGAGATAGAGGGCAAGGAGCGGCGCAAGGATAAGCGGTCGAAGGAGGGCAAGCTGGGCGTAGAGGGCATGAGCCGCGATACGCTCATTGACGCGCTCAGACGCGCCGGCGCTACCATGGACGGCGAGGCCCCGACGCACAGGTCGGGAGGCATCACCAAGGCGACGCTCTACGAGCTGGGCCTGAGCGGCCGGCCCGACAGCGCCGGAAGACGCCGCGAGCTTCTAAAAAAGCTGGGTCTCCCCGAAAAGCTCGGTGCGAACGCGCTGCTGGACGTGCTGAACGCCCTGTACGACGAAAAGAGCCTCAGAGACTGCGTTCTTCAATGACCGCTCCGGCTATCATCGCCACGAGCAGTATGGCCTGCGGCAGAGTCGAGAGCTCCTGCGCGAGCTTGTATGTATCGTAGTTCCAAATCGTGAGCGGCCCCGTGCTCAAAAACAGCATGAACGAGCAGAACAGCAGCACGCAGGAGAGCTGTAAGGCGCGTATGAGCAGCTCCCAAGAGATGTCGCACATCGACAGCATACGCCTTAAAACCTTCAAGAGCATCACCCCCACAACATTGTAGCCCCGGGCCATGGGCCGGGACAATGCAAAATTATTGGCTTTTGAGGGAAAAATGGTGTTTACCTCGGGTCGCGGGCTGTGTTATACTGTGTTATGTAAATTAAGTTGTGGGGGGATCCGCCATGAAATGCCCGTTCTGCGGCTATACGGAGAGCCGCGTTATAGACTCAAGACCCGCCGAGGAAGGCGCCACCATCAGGAGGAGGCGCGAATGCCTGGCCTGCCAGAAGCGGTTCACTACATATGAGATAATCGAGCGCCTGCCGCTGGTGGTCGTGAAGCGCGACGGAAGCCGGCAGACCTTCGACAAGCTGAAGCTTATAAACGGCATGGTCAGGGCCTGCGAGAAGCGCCCGGTGGCGCTCTCCTCGCTGGAGCAGATCGCCGACGACATAGAGCAGGAACTGCAGAGTGCGCTCGAGCGCGAGGTCAGCACCACCGAGATCGGCGAGATGGTCATGGCGAGGCTAAAGGACGTGGACGAGGTAGCATATGTGCGCTTCGCTTCCGTGTACAGGTCGTTCAAGGATATCAATACCTTCATGGAGGAGCTTACCAAGCTGCTGAAGCAGAAGGAGGGCTGAGATGACGGTCGGGATCAGGCCGTGGAGGCCGGAGGACGCCGCCGCGATAGTCGAGGCGCTCAATGACCCCGGCGTCAGGGACAACCTCAGGGACGGGCTGCCCTGGCCATATACCGAGGCCGACGCGCTCGAGTACATAGCCGCCATGCAGGACGAGGGCGCTTACGCTTTCGCCATCACCGAGAACGATATTGCGGTAGGCAGCATCAAGCTCAGCCGCCAGGGAAACATCCACTTCCGCACGGCGGAGCTGGGCTATTACGTCGTGCGACGCCGCTGGGGCCGGGGCATAGGCACCGAGGCGCTGCGGCTCGTGTGCAGATTTGCGTTTGAGCAGACCGACCTCATGCGCATATTCGCCGAGCCATTTGTGGAGAACACCGCCTCGAGACGGGCGATAGAGAAAAACGGTTTCACTCTCGAGGGCATCATGCGGAAGAACGCCGTGAAAAACGGCGTGGTTCGTGATATGTGTATGTACGCGCTCGTAAAGGTGGATGCACGATGAACGCCTTCCTGCTCATCTTCGGCGCCGTCATACTGGCCGTCGGCATCGCGGCGGGAAGGTATTTCGGCAGGGGAAAGGGCTGGAAATGGGTCAATGTGACGGGCGATAGGGACAGATACGATGAAAAGGGCGTGTTGAGGTTTTTGTCGAAGTGCATGTACGCCCTGGGCGGCTGCTTCGGCGGCGGCTTTTTGCTCGGCGGAGTGCTGGATCAGCTCTGGCCCGTGTACGCAGGCATGGCGCTGACGCTCGGCGTGTGCGTGTTCATGCTGGTGTATATGAACACCGGCGGCAGGTTTTTGAAGAAAAATCAATAAGGGGATGAAGTTCCCCTCGGCTGAGAGGCCGGAACCGCTTATGTGAGCTGATGACTTCTGCGCACGGCGTCCGCCGTGCGCGGGAGCATCGGCTTTTTTGTTTTGGAGAGGTGTTTTGCGTGAAAAGGACGCTCATACTCATACTAGCCGCCATACCGACGGGCATCGCCGTCGGGGCCGTGGACGCGCTGTTCGGCCGCGTGCTGCTGTACCTCGGCTCGGTCAGGGACGCGCACGTAGTGTGGCTCGTGCCATTTCTGGGCTTAGTCGGCGCGGCCATGGCCTGGGCGTATAAGCACTATGGCAAGGGCTGCGAGGGCGGCATGGGCATGGTGTTCGAGGCGGGCCACGGCGAGCGGGAGGAGATACCGCTCAGGCTCGTGCCCTTCGTCATGTGCGCGACCTGGCTTACGCACCTGTTCGGCGGCAGCGCGGGGCGCGAGGGCGTGGCGGTGCAGCTCGGCGCGGCCATCTCGCACAGGGTCGGGCGGATCTTGAAGATCGAGGACGCGCCGAAGCTCATGCTGATAACGGGCATCGCCGCGGGCTTTGCGGGCCTTTTCAGGACGCCCTTCGCTGCCACGGCCTTCGCCCTTGAGGTGCTGACGGCGGGCAGGCTCGAGCACCGGGCGCTCCTGCCCGCCGGGACGGCGGCGCTCTGCGCAAGCGTGACCTCTGGACTTCTGGGGCTCGAAAAATTCTGCTTCGGCATAGAGGTTCAGCCGGAATGGGACGCAGGGCTGCTGTTGAGACTCATAGTCCTGGGCCTGGCTTTTGGCCTGGCCGGGCTTGCCTTCACGTTCCTGCTGGGTAAATGCAAAGATGAGGCGAAGTCCCGGCTCAAAGACCCCGTCCTCAGATGTTTCGTGATGGGCGCGGCCCTCAGCGTTCTGCTGCTTGCTCTTTACAGCGGCCGCTACTGCGGCCTTGGCACGAACCTCATCAGCCTGAGCCTGGAGGGCGGCAATATATACGGCTGGGACTGGCTGCTCAAGCTCATTCTGACAGTGCTGACGCTCTCGGCGGGTTTTCAGGGCGGAGAGGTCACTCCTCTGTTTTCAATAGGCGCGAGCCTGGGCGCGTTTCTGGCCGGAACGCTGGGTATCCCGGCGGCTTTCTGCGCCGCCCTGGGCTACGCGGCTGTGTTCGGCTCTGCCACGAATACCCTGATCGCTCCGATATTCATAGCCGCTGAGGTCTTCTCCTGGCCGATCATTCCATACGCGGCCCTGACCTGCGCCCTCGCCTATGCCGTGAACCGGGGCCTGTCCATATACTCAGGTCAGAGAAGCCGGTGATAAACAGACTGTTCGCAGTTGCGGGAGAGAGAAAATGGTGGTAAACTGTAATGGTTATTATTATGTTTGGAGGTCACGGCTGTGAATATTTGTAAGACAAGCGACGCCGGAAAGCTGATGCTCAGCCTGGAGGGAAGATTGGATACAGGCACGGCGCCGAAGCTGGAGGCCGAGCTGAAGAGCTCCCTGGGAGGGGTGACGGAGCTCGTTCTCGATTTCGCCGGGCTTGAATATATCTCTTCCGCGGGACTCAGAGTCTTGCTGGGTGCGCAGAAGGTTATGAACAGGCAGGGCAGCATGGTGATCCGCAACGTCAACGAGGTCATCTCCGAAGTGTTCGAGGTCACAGGCTTCGTGGATATCCTCAATATAGAATAAGCGTGCGCAGCCATGCAGGACAGACAGCTTCAAAGAAGCGATTCCTTCCTGAGCAGCGTATACGGGAAATACCTGACGGCCTCGGTGCTCGCCATGCTGGCCACCAGCGTGTCCGGAATGATAGATACGGTCATAGTAGGCCGTTTCCTGGGTGAGACGGGGCTTTCGGCCATGTCGCTGGTCAGCCCTGTGTACCTGGTGTACTATACCGTCGGAGCGGTGGTGGGCATGGGCGGCTCGATTGCGGCGAACCTGGCCATCGGCAGGAACGACTACGCCGGCTACCGGAGGCTGTTTACCCTCTCGTTTTGGACTGCCCTGGCGCTCTGTGTGCTGACAACGGCGCTGGGCCTGGCCTTCCTGGACGGCTTCGTGGCTCTGCTGGGCGGAGAGGGCGAGATAGGCTCGCTCATGCGCGACTACCTCTATTGGTACGTCATAGGCGGCAGCTTCACGCTCGTCATCTACATACCCCTGAACTTCCTGAAGATGGAGGGAAGGCCGCAGACCTCGTCGTTTTTGTTCCTGCTCTCGAGCGGGCTGAACGTGCTGCTGACATGGCTGTTCATGTCGCCGGTGTTCGACATGGGCATAAAGGGAGCGAGCGTAGCCACGGGGCTCTCCATGGGGATCACCGCGCTGATAGGGCTGTGGATCCTCTTCACAAAAACTTCAAATACGAAGCTGGTAAGCCTGAAGGGCGCACATATCAGAGGCCTTTTCACCGACATACTGGTCTGCGGCAGCCCGAACGGCTGCAACAACCTGTTCAATGCGCTCAGGCTGATGGCAGTGAACGCCGTTATCCTGAGCATAGGCGCACAGCTGTATCTTCCGGCATTTGCGATGTTCAAGAGCGTGTCGGATTTGCTCACCGGTGTGGTGACGGGCGTGGCCTCTGCGCTCATGCCGATAGTCGGAGTGTATTTCGGCGAGCGCGACTGGGAGAGCATCCGGCGCGTGTGCCGGAAGGCCGTACAGCTCGGAGGGGGACTGACCCTGGCCGCCGCGCTGCTCGCAGCGCTGTTCCCGGGGCTCATTTGCGCTGTCTTCAATATCAGCGACGCGGAAGTCGTCTCGAGCGGGACATACGGGCTGCGCTGCCTGGCGCTGAGCTTCGCCTTCGGGTTCTTCAACCTGATGCTGAGCGGGTACTTCAACACCGTTAAGAGGCCCATGCTCTCGAACCTCATTCTCGGCCTGAGGCTCATAGTGTACCTCGCCCCGGCGGCTTTGCTGCTGGGCAGGGCCTTCGGCATGAAGGGGGTCTGGCTCGCCTTTATCGCCGCTGAGGCGCTGACGCTGCTGACAACGGCCGCGGCCATACTGATCATTAGAAAGCGCCGTCCGGAGCTGGACGCGCTGCTGCTGGAGCGCAGCTCGGCGCAGGAGATATCGTTCTCGGTGGAGAATACGCTGGACGATATCGTGTTCGCCTCGGAGAAGATAACGGATTTCTGCGGGGAATGCGGCCTCGATATGAAGACGACCATGCGCGTCAGCCTGGCTCTAGAGGAGATGCTGACGGTCATAATAAACTACTGCATGGACAGGGACAGGAAACTGTGCATAGACATCAGGATAGTCCGCGTGGAGGACGGGGTTTTGCTGAGGATCAGGAATACCGGCAAGCTCTTCGACCCTGTCAGATTCTATGAGGAGAACCGGGACAGGGAAGATATGGCGGACAGCGTCCTTGGCATCAAAATGATAGCGGGCACCGCGAAGGAGATAGAGTTTCACGACACGTTCGGGACAAATAACCTCCTGATACGGTTTTGAGGTGAGAGTATGCTGTTCAGAAACAGGAATACCGGCTCGGAGCTGGAGGTGGAGTTCAGACCGTTCCAACCGGGAGACGAGGCGGGTTTCCGTGAGTGTATAGAGGATTTCTACGGAGCGGGTTATCCGTATAAAGAATACTTCAAGCCCGGATATATCTCCGAAAAATGCGAGGACGGTTCCATGCTGGTGCTCTGCGGAGTGACGGGCGATGGGGAGATCGTCAATACCTGCGCCATACGCTACGACGGGGAATTTCCCGGCAGCGGCCTTATGCTGCTCAGGGTGGTCAAGCGGAAATGCCAGGGCATGGGCATAGGCCGTGAGCAGGAGCGGGCCCAGCTGGAGTACGCGAAGAGAGTGAGAAGCTGCTCTCTCTACGCGGATGTCATGACCCACGACTGCGTAAGCCAGCACGGCCTGGGCACGAACGGTTTTGTCCTGACCGGGCTGAGGCCGGTGCTGTATAAGGCTGCGGTGATGGTGCCGGACATGAGCTGGCCGGAGGATGCGAGGCTCAGCCAAGCGGTGATGTGCCGGGCTGCGGACATGAAGGACGCAGGCCGTCTGTACTGCCCGGAGGAGCACCGAAGGGTCGTGCAGAGGATATACGACGGCCTTGGAGTCGCGGCGGCTCTGGATCTGCGCCCTGCCGGAGCTTCGGGCGCCTCGCTGATACACGAGAATGTGAACTCCGCACATGGGAACCGAACCTGGATAATCGAGCGCCCGGGCCCAGACCTGGCCGAGAGATTGAAAAAAGTCCGGGAGAGCGCCTTCGTGTGCTACCTGAACCTCAAGGCCGCCGGGGCGGAGGAGGCATACCGCATACTCAGCGGGCGCGGGCTCCGGTTCTCGGGACTGAAACCGCTCAACGGCAACGGTGAATATATGCTGCTGGCAAACGACGCGCTCAAGGCAGGCTGGACGGATACGCTGCATATCGACGGGCCCGGACAGTGGCTCGTCGAATATATAATGAGAGGATAAGGCATTGAAAACTGGAAAAAGGCGCACAATAAGAAAAAAGGTGGCGCAGCTCATCCTGGCGGTATCGCTGACCACCGTATTGCTGCTGGGCGCAGCTACCGGCATCGGGCTTGCAAATATCAGGCAGGACACTGTGGACAGCCTGGACGAGCTGAACCGGCAGACCTCGGAAGATGCGACGGATACGCTCCGGGAGCAGCTCCAGGAGGAGCTCGTCACGCTCGTGGAGAACCGGGGCGCACAGGCGGATACGAGCCTCAACCTCATCCTGAACCAGACGCGGCTCGTGGCCATGGCCGCCCACGACATATACTCGGAGCCTGAGCTGTACCTGGAAGGCCTGGAGCCGGACGAGCTCAGCTTCGACAGCTATGATTTCAGCTGCAACTACGACGAAAGCGTCCTCGGCAGTTTCTCATTCCATATCCGTGCGCCGCGGTCGGTCATGGCAGCGGACTCGATAGTCGAGGAGGACGGCACGGTGGTCTCTGCCGAACTTGACCTGAGTTCGCTGACGCCTGAGCAGAGGACTGAATACTACCTGACAAAATATCTGGAGGGCGTCCTTGGCGGCATACGGAACTTTGATAACGGAGACGGGACGTATACGGGGATCGGAGCCAGCTACTTCTGCCTTGAGTCCTCGGGCATAGACGTGCTTGCGGACACTCTGACGATGGATATGGTCGAGTACGACGCAAGGGAGTCGACTTGGTATAAGGAGGCGTCCAAACTGCCCGAGGGCGGCATCTATTGGACGAATCCGACTCCTGACGCCTCTGGCCGGGGCCTGTCGCTCATCTGCGCCATGCCCGTGTACGTCGACGGTGAGCTGATAGGCGTGGCGGGCAGCGGCGGAGATATCAACAATATACGTGAGCTCGTGCAGGGCACGACGATAGGGGAGACGGGTTACGCCGTCCTCGTGAACACCGCCGTCGAGGGAAGCCTGAACATCATAGCGAGCGCGGATACGGATGAGACGAGCGAGCTCAACGTGTTCCACGACAACCTCTTCAACAGCGGCAATGCTCAGCTGCTGGCTGTGCTGGACAAGATCGCCGGAAAGCAGTCCGGTATAGAGCAGATAAGCCTGGATGGAGCCGACTGCTACATAGCTTACTCGCCGATGAGCGTCACCGAGTGGACGATGGTGACGGTGATAGAGGTCGAAGATGCCTCGATAAGCGGCCCCATCGAGGCGCTCCAGGAGAACGCCGACTCGATAACTGCGGAGACCACGAGTCAGATGAACGGCAAGCTGGGCGTCATCGCCGCGCTGTTCGTTCTGGTGGCCGTAGTGGTGACGGCACTGGTGGTGTTCCTGAGCTACAAATTCTCGCACAGGCTGGCGCAGCCGCTGGCGCTGCTGACGGACGGGGCGAAGAAGATAAGCGGAGGGGAACTGGACTTCAATATAGAAGTCCGCTCAAACGACGAGGCTGAGGAATTGGGAGAGGCCTTCAACCACATGACCCGAAGCCTCAAGGAATATATCGAGAACCTGTCGAGAGTGACGGCGGAGAAGGAGAGGATAGGCGCCGAACTGCACGTCGCCACCCAGATCCAGGCGAGTATGCTGCCCTGCATCTTCCCGGCTTTCCCCGAGCGGAGCGAGTTCGATATCTTCGCCTCGATGACCCCAGCAAAGGAGGTCGGAGGCGACTTCTACGACTTCTTCCTGGTGGACGAAGACCACCTGGCTCTTGTGATAGCAGACGTATCCGGCAAGGGCGTACCCGCGGCACTGTTCATGGTGATCGCCAAGACTCTGCTGAAGAACCGGGCGCAGATGGGCTCGAGCCCGAAGGAGGTGCTCGAAGTCGTAAATAATCAGCTGTGCGAAAATAACGAAGCCGAGATGTTCGTAACGGTCTGGCTGGGCATATATGAGATATCCACGGGCAAGCTCCGCGCCGCCAACGCCGGACACGAGTATCCGGCCGTCAGGCGGAAGAACGGAAGGTTCGAGCTGTTCAAGGATAAGCACGGCTTTGTGCTTGCAGGAATGGAGGATCTGCGTTATAAAGAATACGAGCTTTTCCTCGACGAAGGCGACGAGCTCTTTGTGTATACGGACGGCGTCACGGAGGCGACAGATAAGGATAATCGGCTCTATGGCACGGACAGACTGCTCGAGGCCCTGAACGCGGCGAGCGGCAGCGAGCCGGGGATGCTCCTGGCGTCGGTCAAAGCAGATATAGACAGCTTTGTGGCGGGAGCGCCGCAGTTTGACGATATAACAATGCTGTGCCTGAAGAGAAGGGGGTCGGCTCAAGTGAACGAACTTACTATGGAGGCTGTTGTGGAGAACATAGGGAAGGCCACCGAGTTCGTGGAGCAGCGGCTTGAAGAGCAGGGCTGCCCAATGAAGATGCAGGCTCAGTTTGCAATAGTCATCGACGAGATAGTGAGCAATATAGCGCAATACGCATACGCTCCCGGCAGCGGAGACGTGACCCTCGTGCTAGATTGCGGGGGAGACAGCGTGACCCTGACATTCAAAGACCGTGGTTCAAAGTATGACCCGCTGCAAAGGCCTGATCCAGACATAGGGCTCTCAGCAGAGGAAAGGGAACCCGGAGGATTGGGCATATTCATGGTAAAAAAGACGATGGATGAGTGCGGCTATGAGTACAGAGACGGCCAGAATGTCCTCTGGGTGAGAAAATACCTGTGAGCCGGACGGCCGAGACAGAACAGACTGAGAGCCCTGAGAGTAATTTGATTTACTCTCAGGGCTCTCAACTTCAAGGCATACGCCTCGGGGAAAACGTAATGTACATTATATTATATGCGCGGTTATTCTTCCTCCGCCTCTCCGGCCAGAAGTTCGGTTATCGTGTCGCAGAGCGACTCCACATCCGTCCGGTCTGTCAGCAGTTTTATCTCACCGTTCAGAACCGCAAGACAGGAGCTGCTGTCGTAGGAGTAGATGCGCAGCTCCACGTCCTCCCAGCCGTCGGCGTGGAAGGTCACGGCCAGGAGCTCTTCAAGGCCGGCCGCGCTCTCGGGTGCTTCCCCGTTCGAGGGCAGCGCCTCTATGCTGTCGAGAACCTCGTCGAGAGCAAAGTTTTCACCGTCAAGAGTGTAGAGATATGCGTTGTCGTCCTCCGAATACTCCATGCCGAACCCGTAGCTCTCGCCTCCGAGCTCGATGTCGAAGCCGGTCATGCCGTCCCAGTCGAGAAGGATGATGTTCTCAGGCAGAAGTTCGTCCACACTGGTGTAGAGCAGACTGTCGCATATGGAGCCGTCGACAAGATATACCATGCCCGAGTCCGCTATGCGGCAGTAGCAGTCGTCGCCTGAATAGCTGCCGAACTCCAGGGTGAGGCTCTTTTCTTCAGTCCTTGTTTCGGTAACGGCGTTGCCGTCTTCGTCCGTCTCGTTCGTCTCGACCTCGGTCGTCTCGATGTAGGATATGGTAACAGTCGCGGACGGCGAATCGAGCCCGTAGTCCTGAAGGGTCTTCAGCTCCGCCTTGTAGTCAACGCAGCTGTCCCAGGTGAGGCCGGTGACCTGGTAGATGAAGCTGTATGCCAGCTCGTTCGAGAGCACCGTGTAGCCGTCCTCCCCGTTGCGTGCGAAATACTCGTACCTGTCCGTAAGGGCGAGGCCGCTGCCCTCGAGCTTTTCTATCAACAAACTGCCGGAGGGCCGTTCGACGCTGATACTGACCAGCTCCGACATATCCGGCAGGGCCTCCATGTCCACCAAGTCGTAGAGGCCGTAGCTGAAGTCCGTAAGGAGGTCGGAACTTACGAGGTATACGTTCCCATCACCGACCGATACATAGCGCAGCCCGTCGAGGCTCGTTTCGTCACCGATGTCTATGGTCGTCGTCTCGCCCGAGGCGGTGACGGCAACAGAGCAGACCGGCTCGTCAAGGCCGTACTCGGACAGGTCGTCCGCTCCCTCGATCACCTTGGTCGCCGTCACCTCGGACACCGCCCCGGTCATGGCGCTCATGTACGCCTGGTCGAGAGGGAAGTCCTCGTCAGCGTCGTATGTCCAGACCGAGCCGTCGCTGTCAAAGCAGAGAGTCTCGCCCTCGTAAGTCCACTGGAGCTTTGTGATGGAGTCCTCGTCGAAGGAGCAGACCTGAACAGTTTCAGCCTCTTCGACCGTCTCGTCGGGCACGAGCTTCAGCGCCGCGAACGCCGCGCCCGCCACAACGACCAGGGCAAGGCAGAGCAGCAGCAGCCTTTTTCCGCGTTTCATCTCTTTTTCCTCCTGTACCAGACGATGATGCCGGTTGCAAGGAACGCCGCCGGGATTACGACCACAACTATCGCGGTCAAAACAGAGGCCGTGCCGCTGGGAACCGTGAGGTACTCGGTGTCGAGGCTCTTGGCGTGAACCGAGATGCCGCTCTCCGAGCCGCAGAGCCAGCTGACGCAGTTGAGGAAGAAGTCCTCGTTTCCGCCGGAGACGCCCTGGTTGGTCGCGTCGTCCGTGAGATAGGACGAGGAGACCCAGACTATCTGTGTGTCGCCCTCTGTCACTGCAACAGCCAGGGCGAAAGGCCCGTCAATGTCGCCCTCCTCCTTCTCGTAGGCGGTCATGTTGTAGCCGCTGAGCTTGGAGAATGCGTCGTCGGATGTCGTGAGAAGCTCCGTGACGGAGACGCTGTCTCGGCCGGTGTCCGTGACGGTAAGGCCCTGGGCGATGGGCAGACACATATAGTAGCCTCCGGAAGAGAGGGGCGAGGTTATCTCATGGCTGCCGTACTCAGGCAGAAGGTTCACCGGGGAAGGGAAGATGTAGTTCGACTGGCTGCCCTCGACGACGATGCCGTCCACGGCCGAGACTCCGTAGTATTCCATGACCGACTCCAGATTCGTGAGCTCCGTACCGTCCTGCAGCGGGCCGGTGATGAGGATGAGCTTGCCTCCGGCCTCGAGGTATTCCAAAATCGTGTCGCGCTCGGCCTCGGATATGTCGCTTGTCGGGGCGTTTATGAAGAGCGCGTCCGCGTCTTCGGGCACGCTCTCAACGGTGAGCAGGGAGAGCTCCTCCGTCTCGACGTTCTGCTTGTCGACGGCGGTCTGGAAGCTGGTTGAGAGCGCGGACTCGCCGTGGCCCGTGAGCGTGTACAGTTTGGGCAGGTCGTCGTTCGTCACATAGTCGATGGCGCTGGTCAGCTCTCCCTCCGCCGCGAAGCTGACGCTGTAAGTGCCCGTGGTGTAGTAGTCGCTGTAATCGTACTCGTAGATGTCTGAGTAGCTGATATAGGTGTTGCGCTCGCCGCTTTCGACGACGAGGCTGTTGTTGTAAATGCTGCCCGTGACGTACTGCTGCACGAAGGCGGGCTGTACGTCGGGGTCGATTTTTGTCACGCTGAGCTCGTCGGAGAGCGAGGCGTAGCGGTCTAGCAGGGTGCCAAGGGTGGAGTCTTCGGCTCCGTCCTGCACGATCCAGTAGACGTTGACCTCCTCCTCGAGATTTGAGAGCACGAGCTCGGTCTGCTCGGAGAGCGAGAAGAGCTGCGTGGAAGTGGTGTCGAATTGGGTGTACTTCGCCGGGAGGGCGCCTGCGAGTATGTTTGCAAATACGGCGATCGCCACAACTATGGCGGTAGCGAGCACGCTGTACCCTCCGACACGGAAATTGCGCGTCTTGAGCCGGCCGATCATCTCTCCGGATTGCGGAAGCGAGGGCTTCCGGAGCTTGGACATTTTCATTCGCTCCACCTCCTCTTTTCAAGAGACTGGACGCTGCGGAAGACGAATACCGCCGCGACGGAGATGAGATATACGACGGAGCGCAGGTCGAAAACGCCCTCAATGAAGCCGTAGAAGCGGTCGAATAGCGAGAGCTGCTCCATTACCGCCGGGAACAGGCCCTCAAAGGCAGAGCTGTCGACGATAAAAGACACGAGCAGGGCGCCTTCTAGTATCGCCATCAACACGATGGAGGCGAAGTCCGAGCGGGTCATGAGCTTGAAGAGCGCACCGATGAGCAGTACCAGCACCGTGAAAGCCGCGAGAGAGCCGGAGGCGGAGGAGTAGGCGTAGGAGGCAAGGCTCGTTATAAAGTAGTTCAGCAGCATGACGATAAAGCAGAGTCCTGCCGCCACAGCCTGGCTCTCTGTGATGGAGGAAATGAACATACCTATCGCGATAAGCGCCGCCCCGAGCAGATAGAAGCCCAGGATGGCGGAATATGCAGCGGGCAGCCACACATTTCCGAATGCCCTCAGCAGAAGCGGGTAGAAGCATATGACGAGCACAGGCAGAGCAAAAACCGTGAGCAGAGCCAGATACTTGCCCAGAACGACCTTCGTCATGCTGATCGGCAGAGAGTACAGCAGCTGATCCGTCTTCTGACGTTTTTCTTCCGCTATGATCTTCATGGTGAGTATCGGCACTGTGACCAGGAACACGAAGCTCATGCCGCCGAGGACATACTCGAAGTTCGTGTACCCGCCGCGGAGGTTGTAGGCCATCATGTAGATGCCCGCGAAGAGCAGCACAAAGGCCCCGAAGACCCAGCCCGTTACGTTCGTGAAATACGAGGATACCTCGTGCTTGTAAACGGCGCTCATGCCTCGTCATCCTCCTTCCTGTCCCCGGTCAGCTCGATGAAGATGTCCTCGAGGCTGGCCCTGGTGGTGTCCATGCGCAGGAGCGGCAGGCCGGCGCGGCTGAAGATGCGGAAACACTCGCGGCAGATTCCCTCGCCGTCGCTCGTCTCCGTCTCGAGCCTGATGCCGCACTTGGCCTCGGAGATGGGCTCTGCACGGAGGGCCGTGACGTTGGCAAGCCCGCCCAGGAGCCTCTGAGCCTCCTCGACAGAGCACTCGGCCGTGAGTTCCACCGTCGCCGTGCCGGCAAAGAGACGCTCGAGATTTTCCGCCGTGTCGCAGGCCACGAGTTTGCCCTTGGAAATGATGAGGATGGTCTGGCAAACCGCCTGGACTTCGGAGAGAATGTGACTGCTGAGAATAACCGTGTGTTCACGGCCCAGGTCTTTTATCAGGTCGCGTATCTCAATTATCTGGATGGGGTCGAGGCCAACGGTGGGCTCGTCGAGGATGACCACCTTGGGGTCGCCGAGCAGGGCCTGAGCTATGCCCACGCGCTGGCGATAGCCTTTGGAGAGGTTCTTGATGAGCCGGTTGGAGACGTCGGCCGTTTGGGTGACGGACATGACCCTCTCGATCTGTTCTTCGAGCTTCGTTCCGCGCAGCCCCTTTGCCATCCCGACGAAATGCAGATACTCCGCGGGAGTCCGGTCGAGATAGAGCGGCGGCTGTTCGGGCAGGTAGCCGAGTAACTTCTTGGCCTCGTAGGAGTCCTCAAAGATGTCGTGGCCGTCTATCCTGACGTCGCCGGAACTGGCGGCGAGACAGCCGGTCATGATGTTCATTGTCGTGGATTTCCCGGCTCCGTTTGGGCCGAGAAAGCCGTAGATCTGCCCGTCCTCAATTGTGAAACTGAGGTCGGACACCGCTGTGTGAGCGCCGTAGCGCTTGGTCAGATGACTTACTTCGATCAAGGCAATACCCCCTTCCAGGCCAGCGTAGCATCAGATGCTGAAGCAAGCCTGAAACGGGGGTACCTAAAACGTAAACTAATTTTGAACTTTGAGTCTGACGCAGAACCTGTTGCCGCCCTCGATGGCCTCGGCCCATATCCTGCCCCTGTGCGCTTCGACTATGCCTCTGGCGATCGCGAGGCCCAGCCCATAGCTGTCTCCGGCCCTGGACTTGTCGGCACGGTAGAAGCGCTTGAAGATGTCCCGAAGTTCTGCCGGCCCCAGCGGGTCACCGCTGTTTTCCACCGTCAGCAGACAGCTCCCGCGCCCCTGGCGCCTCAGCCTCACCAGCGCATGGCCGTGCGCTGATGCGTACTTCTGGGCGTTGTCGAGAAGGATGCCGACGCATTGGGAGAGCCTCGCCGCGTCGCCCTTGACGACGATGCCCGGCTCCACCTCGCACTCGAGCGAGAGCCCGCGCTCGTAGAAAAGAGGCTCGAAGGGCAGCACGGCCTCGGATACCAGACGGCTGAAGTTCAGCGCCGCAAAGCTCTGAGCAGGCAGCCCGTCGTCCACACGCGCAAGCTCCAGCAGGCTTTCGACAAGGCCGCGCATCCGCCTGGACATGACCAGGATGTTGGAGCCCAGCCTGTCCCTCATCACCGCGTCTTCTCCCGCCTCCTGAAGCAGCTCGGCGTTGCTGAGTATGACGGTGAGCGGGGTCTTGAGCTCGTGCGAGGCGTCCGCCACGAACTGCCTCTGCCTGTCCCATGCCAGGGCCACGGGCTTCACGGCCCACCGGGCGAGGAGCAGGCTCAGCAGCAGAAAGGCGCAGAAGCTCAGACTTCCGATGACGGCGCAGTTCTTTGCAAGACCGGCCATCACGCTCCGCTCGCTGGACATATCCGCGAAGACCAGATACTCCGAGCCATGGGCCCAGACCCGGCAGAAGCGCAGACCGTAGTCCTCGAGCACGCCCAGGTTCTCACCTTCGCTCAGACTGGTGAGCGTCTCGAGCAGCTCGGAATCTGTGAGGTCGTAGTAGCCGCCCCAGCTGGAGATTATGCTCCCGTCCCTGTCCAGCTCAAGCACGAAGTACGGCAGCCTGAGCCCGTCCGGAGCCTCATCCGGCCCGCCGAGACGCATGGGTTCCTGCGCCACCGCCTGCATCATGCCGAGGCTTTCTCGCTCGAGGTTCCGACTTGTGAAGTAAAAGACCATCGCAAATATCGCGAATAGCATGATCGTCACGATGACCATGACGATCGATACGAACTTGAGCCTCAGCCGGCGTATCAAGACTCGTGTACCTCCAGATGATAGCCGAGCATCCTGATGGCTTCAATGCTGAGGTTGGAGCCGATGGCTCTGAGCTTTTTTCTGAGGAACCCGACGTAGACTTCAACGTTGTTTTCCCCAGCGTTCGTATCGTAGCCCCAGACCCTGGTGAGTATCGTCTCCTTCTTGATGCTCCGGCCCTGCATCTGCAAGAGGAGACGCATGACGTCGAACTCCCTGGCGGAGAGGCGTATCGTTGTCGCGGCGCTGAGAGTGTAGCCCGTTAGGTCTAGGCTGGTGTTGCCGTAGCTGAGTTGGTCTATCTGCGCGCCCTGCCTCCTTAGCAGGGCGTTTATGCAGGCCAGCAGCTCTCGGTTGTCGAACGGCTTCGTGAGATAGTAGTCCGCTCCTGCGTTCAGCCCGTCGATGCGGTCGGTCACGCCGCCCTTGGCAGTGAGCATGAGGATGGGGGTAGCCACACGTTTGGCCCTAACTCTCCGGGCAAGGGAGAAGCCGTCCAGCCCGGGCATCATAACGTCGAGTATGAGCAGATCGTAAACCCCGGTCTCGGCGTAGTCTGCACCGCTCTCTCCGTCGAATACCAGCTCCACATCGAAGCCCCGCAGCTCCAGAAGAGTCTTTAGACCCTCTGCAAGCAGTTTCTCATCTTCAACTATGAGTATTTTCATATCAATCACCCGGATACAGCATACATTACCATGCTTAAGCGAACCTGAAAAAAACCGCTTGCAATGCGCGGAAGAGGAAAATATAATTGAGAAAAGACCGGGGGTGCAGAAGATGAAAAAGAATAAGGTCTCGGCGAGGGGCAAACTCATGTTTCTCGTGTTCGGCTTGCTCTGGTACCCAGCGATACTGTTCATCATTGCGGAAAGGCTCGGCGGCGGCCGAGGAACGGAGCCGACAGATGCGGCTGTCGCCGTGTTTATAGTTCTGTTGGCGGCAGGGGAGCTCGCCATAGCAGCCGCAGCATTCATCGGCTGGAGACGGCATAGGAAAAAACAGGACGAAGAACAGGAAAAACAGAGCTGAG
The DNA here is from genome assembly GCA_902496595.1 of uncultured Eubacteriales bacterium. Taxonomy (GTDB): domain Bacteria; phylum Bacillota; class Clostridia; order Oscillospirales; family Oscillospiraceae; genus Scatomorpha. The sequence goes on from CABVBV010000011.1 coordinate 26,320, forward strand.
CCGGGCGCCGGAACGCCCGGCTCAGCTCAGCTTCCGGAGGAAGGTTTTCAGCGACGCACACCCGCGAAACTCTGCATGGCTTGGGAAAAGACCGGATATCTGTTGGTTTTTAAGAAAATTTATAAAAATGGTTGCAAAACGATTTACAAGTGAATATAATAAATTTAAGTAATCTAAACTAAAGTGATTTAGGTGAGTTTATGAAAACCAGCAATAAGCCGAGCGTGAAGCGTATAAGCGAGCTGACGGGCTTTTCTCCGGCGACGGTGTCGAACGCCCTTAACATGAAGCGCGGCGTAAACAAGGAGACGGCGGAGCGTATCTTTCAGGTGGCGGGAGAGTTGGGCTATTTCACCGGCTCGAAGAGCCTGAAGAGCATCAAGTTCGTCCAGTTCAGGAGAAACGGCGGTATCATAGACGACAGCCCCTTCCATCCCGCGGTCATCGAGGGCGTGGAAGAGGCGGCCCGGGAGAACGGGCTGGCAACCATCTACATCCGGCTCAACTATTCCGCGCCGGACTATGCCGAGCAGGTGAGCCAGA
>CABVBV010000012.1 GCA_902496595.1 uncultured Eubacteriales bacterium
GCTTCGTGAGCTTCACGCCCGCGTCCAGCTCGAGGTCGTAGCGCGTGACCGTGGGGCCTCTTGTAACGCCGACTATGTTCGCCGCGACGCCGAAGCTGTGAAGCGTGGTCTCCAGCCTGTCGCGGTTCAGGGCGATCTCGTCCCTGCCGTCTACGGCAGCGGCCGTACCCTTGCGCAGCAGGTCGATGGGCGGAAATTCGTATTCCGGCATATTCTGAGCGGCTTTGTCTATCTCCTCCGCTACCGCCGCGGTCTCAGCCTCAACCTCGGCCTTGCTGGGTTTTTGCGGCTTCTGCGACTCTATCGGCTGCACTGTCACTGGCGCAAAGGCGGGTTCCGGGAGCTCGTCCTCCACGTCGAACACCGGTTCCGGAGCGGGCTGAGGCTTCGGCTGCTTCGGCCTGCGCTCAGACTTCACTCCGAGCTCATCCTCGGTAAAATAGCTGACTTTTACGTCGTCATAGTCCTCCAGCTCGCTCGGATCGTCGTCCATTGGAATGTCGATAACCCGGTTTTTCTGCTTCTTCGCCGATTTCTGTTGCTCCTGCTTAGCCGGTTTCTTTGCCGTCTGCTCCTGCCGGGTCTCGTACTCCGGCTCTTCTTCGTACTCATATTCCCTGTGCTCCCTTCCGGAGAGCCAGGCTGAAATCTTGCCGAAGCTGAGATTGACAGAATAGATGAGGAAGAACAAAAACAGCGCCAGCAGTAGCGGGAAGGCCCCGTAAACGCTGAGCATGGACTCCAGCGCCATCGCCAGAAGCCCGGAAACCAGGCCACCGCCCTCGAGCTGCTTGCCTTCGGCGAACAGGCCCTTCACCAGCGGAGATATCTGACCGCCCAGCTCCAGCGCGGTTCTCGAAAACAGCAGGTGCGCCATTGCCCCGAACAGCACGGGCAGCATACAAGCGCAGAAGATCCTGAACGCCACGGGTCTGCCCCTGTGGAATGCCAACGTTATCGATATCAGCAGCAGCGCCGGCGGGAACAAGTAGTAGCCCCAGCCGAGAATGCCCTTCAGTATACCGCAGAAAAAGTCTATGAACCAGCCGTCCACGTCGAAGTATCCGATAAACGACAATATGGCCAAAAACAGGCACACCGCCGCGCCCACCTCGCGCCGGATGGGTTTCGGAGCATTCTTCGACGTCTTGACGGGCGTCTTTGCGGACGCCGTGCTTTTCTTCGCGGACGAGCCGCTTTTCTTTGCGGAGCCGCCGGAGCCCGTGCTCTTGCGGCTGCCGTTCGTATTTGCCATCGTTTCAGCAGTCCTTTCAGAAGATGAGGCTGAGGATTATCGTCAGTGCGCCTGCGCCCCAGCAATAGTAGGCGAACCAGCCGAACTTGCTCTTTTTCGCTATCAGCTTCATGAGCAGTATGGCCGCTATGCCGGAGAGCATAGCGAAGAGCATCCCTATGAGATACGCCGGTATCAACGAGGCGTCGACCCCCTCCTCGCCTATGGCCTTTATAAGACTGAGCAGGTTGGCGCCCAGCACTGCGGGAAGGCTCAGAAGGAAGGAGTATTTCATGGCGAATTTTCTGTCCAGCCCCGTGGCGATTCCGGCCGTTATCGTTGTTCCGGATCGCGACAGTCCGGGTATTGTCGCCACGCACTGGCACAGGCCGATTATCAGCGCGTCGCGGAAGCGCATATTCCGTTCAGTCTTCCTGCCGGGGGCCATCCTGTCGGAGACGAAGAGCATACAGCCCGTCAGCAGCAGCGCCACGCCTATGAAGGGGGTTATGTAGTAGAGCTGCTCCACGCTGTCGTTTATCGGCAGCACGAGAAACAGCGGCAGCGTGCCCACGACTATCATGAGAAAAAGCCGCGCCGCTCCCAGTTGGCCCTGCACCGGCGTTCCGTCCGCTCTCCTGCCGCCGCGCAGCACTATGAAAACCTCGCGCACCATTGCGACGATATCGCCCCAATAGCACACGCATATTGAGATCAGCGTACCCAGGTGCAGCAGCACATCGAAAAACATATGCTCCTCACCTGCGGAGAGGTCGAACAGGTTCTGCAAAATGGCAAGGTGCCCGGAACTCGAGATGGGCAGGAACTCCGCCACACCCTGCACTATGCCCAAAAGGATGGCCGAAGAAATCGTCACAGAGCAATCCTCCAACTTAAATGCTATTCGCTATGCGCAAGCGCGCACACTAACTAATTATATTAGCACACTTTTTCCAAAAGAACAAGCCTAAGCCATCGAGTCAAGCGCGACAAGTTCGCCGTCACGTCCCTTCAGCAGCAGGCGGAAATCCTCGTCAATGCCAACGACCCGGCCCTGCGCTCTCTCGTCCATGATAAGCCGCCTCGCGTACTCATCCCTGAATCCGCACGAAGGCATTGCCTCATAAAGTCCGACAAGGTTCTCTATTGTCAAGACCACGAGCATCGCCGCCGCACTCTCCGGCGCTTCCGACTCAAACACGGCCCCGGCCGTTCCGCTCAGCTCTCCCGGATACCCGCCTTCGGGCTCCGAAACATTTATGCCTATGCCCGGTATCGCCCAATTCAGCCGCCCATTCGCTCCCGCCTCCGCTTCAGTCAGGATGCCGCAGGCCTTCTTACCTCCGACAAAGATGTCGTTGACCCACTTTATCCGCGCATTACGGCCGCTCACGGCCTCTATGGCCCGCGCAGCCGCGACTGCCGCGGCCGGGGTGATGAGCTTTGCCGCCGTCTCTGCCGGGAAGCGCGGCCTCAGCAGCAGCGAGAAGTACACTCCGCTCCCCCTTGGTGAGAAAAAGCTATGCTCTCCCCTGCCCCTGCCTGCGGTCTGTGCCTGCGCGATGACCGCCGTGTACTCGGCGGTGCCCTCTCTCGCAAGCCTAGCAAGCTCCGTATTCGTCGAACCCACGCTCTCGTACACCAGGGCCTCAAAGCCGGCTCCTGTACGCGCCATGCATTCCCTTATCTGTCTCTCAAACACTCGGCCTTCACCCCTAAAGAAAAACTCCGCCAGTTACCTGACGGAGTTGGAGCTGGCAATGTGACTCGAACACACGACCTGCTGATTACGAATCAGCTGCTCTACCGACTGAGCTATGCCAGCGCACTTACGCGCTTAAGGATTCTAGCACATCCCACCCGCAAAGTCAATATCCACTTGCTCAGTTTTTTGCGATTACTCGGAGTATAGATGAAGGAAAAGTTGTGACCGTTTTGCGACAAGTTCCGCCCTGAGTCCCTGTCAAGTGACAAAATTATCAGAGTTTCGCTTTTGATTTTTGTCCATTCGGTCTCTTGACTCCCTGCCCCGCCGGGGCTCCGGCAGCCTCTGTAATTAACAGTCTCGGTTTACATAATTGTTGCCTTGAAAAGTTTTTCACTGAGTAATACACATTTTCCACAATGTTTTCAACAGTGGATTCCCCTGTTATCACGGCCTTTTCTGCGATTATTAACATTTTATTCAAAATCTCAGGCCGCAGCTTCGCCGCTCATTATCAGCCTGAAATCCTTTACATAATGAGCGCGACCGCCCGGGCCGGGAGGCACGGGCGGTCGTTTTGAAGGATAATATTCAGCCGGTTCATCTCATCCTGAATCCGCTGTCCAGCATGGAGGTATAGCAGGTACCGGAGACGACGATATGATCCAGCAGGTCTATTCCAACGGTATGCAGAGCCCGGCCGAGCTTGAGGGTCATGTCAATATCGTCCTTAGTCGGCTGTGTGCTCCCGTTCATGTGGTTATGGGTGAGGATCACGCCGTCAGCCCTTCGGCCGAGCGCGTACTCCACGATGTCGCGCAGCTTCACGTCCACCTCGCTGATGGAGCCCTCGGCTACTTCCCGACTGCACAGCACGTGCCTCTGTCCGTCCAGACAGATGACGTGGACGGACTCGATCTTCTCGAACATGAAGATTGAGACGGCGAGCTGTCCCGCCTTGGTGGTGCAGCTTATGGTATCCCGCTCCTGTTTCCGGGCCAGATATCTCCGGCTCATCTCCTGAACCAGCTTGAGGTACACTGCGGTCTCCCTGCCGACGCCCTCCAGCTTACAGAGCTCCTCAGTCCCGGCCTCGAGTACCCCGGGCAGGTCGCCGAACTCCTTGAGCAGCATATTTGCTATGTTCCTTGTATCTGTACGCGGTTTTGAGTAGAACAGAAGCAGCTCGAGAGCGCTGGTATCGTCGAAAACGTCCAGTCCCTGTTTCTCGAAGCGGTTCTTCAGCCTCTGCCTGTGTCCGTCATGAACGCCGGCCATGGTTCACAACTCCTTTGTTGCGTATGCGTTCAGCTCAGGCCCCGCCGTGGCCCCGGCGAGGTATTCGTAATACGCCTGAGCGCCTATCATGGCTGCGTTATCCCCACAGAGCTTCAGTGGAGGGATGAACAGCTTTACTCCGTCGCGCTCCGCTGCGGCGGCAAAGTCGCGTCTTATCCTCGAGTTCGCCGCGACGCCTCCGGCGACCACGACGGTCTTATACCCCAGCTCTCTGGCCGCCTGCATCGTTCTTGGTACCAGGCTGTCGCTCACGGCTTTACAGAAGCTGGCGGCGAGGCCTTCGCGGTCTATCGTCTCGCCACGCTGCTCGGCTCCATGCACCAGATTTATTACGGCGGTCTTCAGCCCTGAGAAGCTCATGTCGTATGGGCTCCCATCGATATGCGATTGCGGCATCGTATACCGCGTATCGTCGCCCTTCTGCGAGAGCTCGTCCAGCGGCCTGCCGCCCGGATAGGGCAGGCCCAGTACCCTTGCCGTCTTGTCAAAGCACTCTCCTGCCGCATCGTCCCGAGTCGAGCCGAGAATGCGTATATCCGTATAGTCCCGCACGTCCGCTATCAGCGTGTTGCCGCCCGAGATGGCCAGGCACAGGAACGGCGGCTCCAGCTCGGGGAAGGCCAGGTAGTTGGCCGCGATGTGGCCTCTTATATGGTGTACGGGTATGAGCGGCACATCCAGCGCCATGGCAGCCGCCTTGGCGAAGTTCACGCCCACGAGCAGGGCTCCGATGAGTCCCGGAGCATAGGTCACGGCGACGGCATCGATATCCTTCTTCTCCAGTCCCGCGACCTGGAGCGCACGCTCCGCGAGATAGGATATGACCTCGACGTGGCTCCTTGAGGCGATCTCCGGCACCACGCCTCCGTACACCGCGTGCAGGTCGGCCTGGGAAAACACCTGGTCGGTCAGCAGCTCCCTTCCGTCCCTCACCAGGGCGACGGCGGTCTCGTCGCAGGAGGATTCAACTGCCAGTATCAGCATCTTGCATCAGTCCTTATGTAAAGATTCATTATCACAGCGTCCTCGCTGGGCCGCTCGTAGTAGCCCGGTCTGAGTCCCGCCTTTTTGAAGCCCTTGCGCCCGTACAGGCATATGGCCGCTTCGTTCGAGGCTCTGGCTTCAAGGCTGAGGAAGCTCAGGCCGAGCTTTCGCGCCCTTTCCGTCATCTCGTCCACGAGCCGGGAGGCCACGCCCCTCCTTCTGAACTCAGGAGCGGTGCAGACATTGGAGACGTAACCCTCGTCCAAAACGTACTGGAGGCCCATATAGCCAGCCAATCTCCCATCATCCTCTGCTACGAGCATGATCTTGCCCGAACCGCCGAGCTGGGAGCGAATGATCTCTTCCGTCCAGGGCGTGGAGAAGCATTCCCGCTCAAGCGCCGCTATCTCCGGCACATCGGCCAGCTCAGCGTCACGTATCCTCATCTTCGCCTTCCCCCATGAGCTCATCCATCAGGTACCGAATCTCCTCCGCCATGCGTTCTGCGAGCCGGTTCCAGGCCCCCTGCGTCTCCAGCTTCGGGGTTTTGATATCTGTCTCGCCAAGGCAGATGATCCGCTCGTCCAGTTCTGGCCAGCGCTCTGCAAGGCTGTCGCCCTGTTCTTCCGTCATGCAGAGTGCGACATCGTAGCTCTCCAGCAGTTTCTTGTCCGCCGCTCTCGGCCTGAGCTTCGAGATATCCACGTCGTAGAGCGCAGCCGCCTTGACAGCTTTCGGGTTCATTCGCTCCGCGGCCGTTTCCGCCGCTCCGGCGTAGCTAGAGCTCAGGTCAGGGCAGCCCCTGTCCAGCGCAGCGTGGCCGAACATGGCGCTCGCCATTGGGGCGAGCCCGGCCCCGTCCGCGTCCACGAACAGGATACTGCTCGCCTCCAGCGGCTCGTACTCGAGGCCGGAGAGCAGCCTGGCCACGTGCTCCGCATCCCATTTTTCAAGGCTCCTGTCCATAGCCAGATTCTCAATATGGTGCGTCAACTCGTGTTTGAGCGTTTTCGTGAGTTCGCGCTTCCAGCGCTCCGGCGGCGAATTTCTGTATTTCTCACGGAACGAACCGTAATATATCTCTATATGTCTGCCCATCTGGTCGACAAAATACATACCCATGGTCAGCAGGCCGTGCTCATCGGTTCTCCGCGCCGGGAGCAGATTCACGCCGCCGTTCAGCTTGTCGAAGATCTCGTCAGGCAGCTCATCCATGGCGTCGTCGAGCATTTTTGCGGCTTCTTCAAACGTTACCATATCAGTGCGCCTCCGCCCAGGAACGCCCGCTGTGCGCTTCTGCTGTGAGCGGCACGGACAGCGTGACTGCCCGCTCCATCTCCTCCTCCAGAAGCGCAGCGACCCGCTCCGCCTCCTGCTCCGGACACTCTGCTATGAGCTCGTCATGCACCTGGAGTATGAGCCTCGCCTCCAGGCCCTCATTTCTGAGCCTTTTGAACGTGTTCACCATCGCCAGCTTTATTATGTCCGCAGCCGTGCCCTGGATCGGCATATTCCGCGCCACCCTTTCGCCGAAACTTCGGGTATTGAAGTTCGGAGCCTTGAGCTCCGGCACCGGTCTCCTGCGCCCGAACAGAGTTTCCACGTAGCCGCGCTCCTTCGCCTCTTTGATGACCCTGTCCATATACTCCCTGACACCGTGGTACTTCTCCAGGTACGCATCTATATACGCTTTCGCCTCGGCAGGTTTGACCTTGATATCCTGCGCCAGCGAGAACGCAGAGATGCCGTAAACTATGCCGAAGTTCACTGCCTTGGCGCTGCTGCGCATCTGAGCCGTGACTTCATCCACCGGTACGCCGAAGACCTGCGAGGCAGTTACCCGGTGGATATCTTCACCAGTCCTGAACGCCTCCCTCATCGTCTCGTCCCCGGAGATATGCGCGAGCAGCCGCAGCTCTATCTGGCTGTAATCCGCGTCCACGAGCAGGCAGCCGGGCTTCGCGACGAACATTCTTCTTATCTGTGCGCCCAGCTCCTTGCGCACCGGTATATTCTGAAGGTTCGGCTCTGTGCTCGAGAGCCGGCCCGTGGCAGTGACGGTCATCTTGAAACTGGTGTGTATCCTCCCGTCCGTGGATATGACTTTCAGCAGTCCTTCGGCATAGGTGCTCTTGAGCTTCGTGAGCATACGGTAATCCAGTATCTCGCCTATTATATCGTGCTTGCCGACGAGCTTTTCGAGCACCTCGGCGTTTGTGCTCCAGCCTGTCTTTGTCTTCTTACCGGCGGGCAGCATGAGTTCCTCAAAGAGCACATCCCCGAGCTGCTTGGGCGAGTTAATATTGAACTCGTGCCCCGCCATTTCCCAGATGCTCTTTTGCAGTGCGTCTATGCTCTCCGTCAGGCTATCACCGAAATCCGTGAGCGCCTTCCTGTCCACCAGGAAGCCCGTCCGCTCCATATTGGCAAGCACCTCGCAGAGAGGCAGTTCTATCTCGTCGTAGAGCCGTGCCGCTCCCGCTTCATCTATCTTCCGCCGCATGACGGGCATGAGCTCCAGAACGGCCTGGGCCTCCGGCAGCTCCGCGCCCAGGTAACGCTTGCTCAGCTTCTTCGCCCCGTACGAACTCTCCGTCGGGTCGAGCACATAGCCTGCGAGGGCAGTGTCGAACACGAAGCCCCCTGTGCCCAGACCCTCGTCCAGAGCCAGGCCCATGATATCCTTCACGTCCTGCGCGGATTTCTTCACATCGTCGGAAAAGATGAGCCTCAGCAGACGATTATAGTCGTCGCCGAGCTCGGCCCATTTGAGGTGGAATATGCACTCGCCGTCGCAGACCGCGATGCCGTCCAGCCCGTCGTCCAGGCTGAGGCCGACGGTTTCGGCGGCTCTGAGCCGCTTTTCAGCCTCTTCGGCGCTTATCGTGTCCAGCTCCGGCAGGATCTTGCCGGAGCTCACTTTCTTCTCCTCCTTTTCGGAGCCCAGGCCCCATTTCTCGATGAATCTCCTGAAGCCCAGCCTGTCCAGGACGTCATAAAGCTCCGGCCCGAAGTCCGGCTTCCAAGCTGCGTCCTCCGGCTTCAGCTCGACGGGAGCGTTGCGATTTATCGTTGCCAGGGTATATGACAGCTCTGCGCTCTCGCGCCCGGACTCCAGCTTGCGCTTCACCGAGTCCTTCACCTCCAGCGCATCCACGTCCTCGTATATGCGCTCGAGGCTGCCGTATTTCCGCAGCAGCTCCAGGGCGGTCTTTTCGCCCACGCCCGGCACTCCGGGGATGTTGTCCGAGGCGTCGCCCATCAGGGCTTTGAGGTCAACCATATGCTTCGGCGCAAAACCGTACTCCTCCTCGAACCTGGCGCGGTCGTACACAGTCGTTTCCGTCCGGCCCATGCGGCTCTTGACGTGGAGCACGCTCGTCGTTTCGGTTATCAACTGGAAGCTGTCCTTGTCTCCGGTGACGATCTCGCACAGCCAGCCGGAGTTTTCGCATATCCTCGCCGTGGCGCCGAGGATATCGTCAGCCTCCCAGCCCTCCGCCTCGAGCCGGAGTATCTTCATGGCGTCAAGCGTCTCCTTGAGCAGCGGCATCTGCACCGCCAGCTCCTCGGGCATGGGCTTTCTCTGTGCCTTGTAGCCCTCGTACATCTCGTGCCTGAACGTGGGCTTCGGCAGGTCGAAGGCCACGCACAGAGACTCGGGCTTCTCCTCGTCTATGAGCTTCTGCAATATAGCAAGAAAACCGTAAACCGCGTTCGTCGGCGTCCCGTCGGGCGCATTGAGCATCCTGACCCCGTAAAATGCGCGGTTTACGACGCTGTTGCCGTCAAGAATCAAGAGTTTGTTCATGCAGGCATCTCCAATGTTCCGAATATGCGCTCGCAGTCCTCGAGCGCTTCATTGAGGCATTGATACATATATGGGGTGATGACTCCGCCCCTGTCGTCTCCGGCCTCGTAATCGGCTATCGCCTCGCGGATATCCCAGAGTCTGCGGCCCCAACCCGCCGTCTGCTTAGATATGCCGTAGTCCGCGATATTCAGCATTATCATCGGTATATACTCCGCCGAGCTGATGTATGTCTCGCCGGAATACGGATCCTTCGTTATCTCCATCTGCACCATTGCGCTCAAGTCCGTATACGGCCGCACCTGGCAGCTGATCAAATTGCCAAGGCAGTAGCACACAAAGCCCGTGCGCGTCGTGCCGTCCTCATTCTCGATCGTCCGCAGCTCCATGGGCGCGGGCACGTGCGGGTGCCCGCCTATGACGAGGTCTGCGCCCTGCTCGAAGAAGTAGTCCGCAAGGCTCGTCTGGTATTGCGTCGCGCCCGTGACGTACTCTCCGCCCCAGTGTACCACCACGGCTATTATGTCCGTGTCCAGCGCCCGGGCCGCCGCCATGTCCGCGTCGAGCATCTCATAGTCCACCTTCGAGCACCAGGTCATGTAGTCCGTCGTGTACACGTTGAGGCCCCAGGGAACATCGTCCACGGGGAAGCCGTTCGTGCCGTAGGTGTAATCGAGAAAGGCAAAGCTGATGCCGTTTATCTCCTGCACGAGTATTCCGTTGTTCTCAGCGCGCTCCTCCGGCGTCCTGTATGCCCCGTTGTGTTCGAGACCCGCGTCGTCGAGCACGTCCAGCGTCCTTATTATGCCGTCGTGCCAGGCGTCCATGGCGTGGTTGCTGGCGTAGTTAATGAGGTCGAAACCCAGGTCTTTGAGCGAATACGCGAGATCGTCCGGCGAGTGGAAGAGCGGATAGCCCTTCCAGGGCCCCTCGTCGCCTATGAGCGCCGCCTCGAGCGTACACATGGAGTAGTCCGCTTCCTCGATATAGTGTGCCACGTCCTCGAAGATGGGTGTGTAATCGTAGCTGCCGTCCTCCTGAAGCGCCTCATCGTGCAGAGGCGTGTGCATGACGAGGTCGCCCGCGAGCGTGAGCTTCACCACGCTGGGAGTCGGCTCGGGCGTGGGCTCCGGAGTAGGTTCAGGCGTAGGCTCCGCAGTCGGAACGACGGTCTCGGCCGCCTCGGGCTCGGGCAGCGTGAGCTCCGGCGTCTGTGCGCCGCAGGCAGCCGTCCCGAGCAGCATTACAGCGCAGAGCAGCGCCGCAAAATACCGCTTCATCACTTTTCCCCCCTCAGCTTTATGAGCTGGTCGCGCAGGATGGCCGCGTACTCGAACTCGAGCATCTTCGCAGCCTCGCGCATCTTCTTTTCCAGCTTCTCTATCTCGGCTCTCCGCTCTGTCTCGGTCATCTTCACACCGTCGCGCCTCCTGCCGCCCTTGTCGGCTTCGGCGGATATCTCGATGACGTCGCGGACACTCTTGATTATCGTCTTCGGCACTATGCCGTGGGCCTTGTTATAGGCGTCCTGCTTCTTCCTCCTGCGCTCAGTCTCGGTTATTGCGGCTCTCATCGACGGCGTGACCGTATCCGCATACATGATCACCAGGCCCTCAGCGTTCCTCGCCGCCCTGCCGATTGTCTGGATAAGGCTCGTCTCGCTCCTGAGAAAACCCTCCTTGTCTGCGTCCAGGATGGCCACGAGGCTCACCTCCGGCAGATCCAGGCCCTCCCTCAGAAGGTTTATGCCCACCAGCACGTCGAACTCGCCCAGGCGCAGGTCGCGGATTATCTCCATCCTCTCAATGGCCCCGATATCGTGGTGCATATACCGGCATTTTATTCCCGCTGCGGCGAGATAATCGGACAGATCCTCCGCCATTTTCTTCGTCAGCGTGGTAACAAGCGTCCTCTGGCCCTTCTCTATCCGCGCCCTGACCTCGTCCATGAGGTCGTCTATCTGCCCCTCCACCGGACGCACGGAGATCTCCGGGTCGAGCAGGCCCGTTGGCCTTATTATCTGCTCTGCTATCTGACCGGAACGCTCGCGCTCGTACTCGCCCGGCGTCGCCGAGACGTACACCGCCTGACCAATACGCTCTTGGAACTCCTCAAATTTCAGCGGACGGTTGTCAAAAGCCGAGGGCAGGCGGAAACCGTAGTTTACAAGCGTCTCCTTCCTCGCCCGGTCGCCGCGATACATCGCCCGAACCTGCGGCAAGGTCACGTGCGACTCATCCACAAAGAGCACAAAGTCCTTAGGAAAATAGTCGAGCAGCGTCATCGGCGCACTGCCGGGAGCTCTGCCCGAGATTATCCGGCTGTAATTCTCTATGCCCGCGCAATAGCCCAGCTCCTGTATCATCTCGATATCGAAGCTCGTCCTCTGCTCTATCCTCTGGGCCTCGAGGTACTTGTCCTGAGATTTAAAAAATGCGACCCTCTCGTCGCACTCCCGCCGTATCTCCTTCACCGCCGCAGCCATTTTCTCCTTCGTCGTGACGTAGTGGCTCGCGGGATATATGGCGACGTGGTTCAGTATCCTCGTCGGAGTGCCCGTTACCGGGTTTATTTCCGATATACGGTCTATCTCGTCCCCGAAAAACTCTATCCTTATCGCCTTGTCATAAGAATAGACCGGGAAGACCTCCACCGTGTCGCCCCTCACTCTGAACATATTTCTGTCAAACGCGATGTCGTTGCGCTCGTAACGTATCTCGATGAGCTTCTTCAGGAGCTCGTCCCTGTCCTTCTGCTGGCCGGGCCTGAGCGAGACGACCATATTCGCGTAGTCGATGGGGTCGCCAAGACCGTAGATGCAGGACACGGACGAAACCACAATGACGTCCCTGCGCTCCGACAGGCTCGAGGTCGCCGAGTGCCGCAGCCGTTCGATCTCGTCGTTTATCGAACTGTCCTTCTCGATGTACGTATCCGTCGTCGGGATATACGCCTCCGGCTGGTAATAGTCGTAGTAAGAGACGAAGTACTCCACCGCGTTTTCCGGGAAAAACTCCCGGAACTCCGAGCAGAGCTGAGCGGCGAGGGTCTTGTTGTGCGCCAGCACCAGCGTCGGCCGCTGTATCCGCTCAATGACCTTCGCCATCGTATAGGTCTTACCGGAACCGGTGACGCCCAGCAGCGTCTGCTCGGCAAGCCCGCGCTCCAACCCCTCAGCCAGCGCGTCTATCGCTTCCGGCTGGTCGCCCGAGGGCACATAGCTGCTGACAACATGAAAATCCGGCATAGCGTCTCCTTTTTCACACATTCAAATCTTGTTTATTTTAACACACAAGCCCCATCTTGAAAAGACCCGCCACAGAGTTTTGACTCATTTTTTGCTCTCCGCCCGACCGGCCCGGGGTCTGGTTTTTCCCTTGACGCGGGAGGGTATTGGTTATAAAATGTATTGGTGTATTGCAGTTTAGCGTATTGGAGGAGCCCGAGTTGAAAAATAATAGACCCAAGGCCTACATTCCCATTTATGCTTTTGCCGCGGCATGGCTGGTCTGCGCGTTTTTCATACCCATGTACACCCTGGGCGGTCTGGTCGGCAGCGCGGCCGTCTCGGTGGCTGCGGCTGTCGTGGCATATTACACCGCCGCGTTTATCATGTCCCGCAAGGCGGCGAAGGCCGGTGACGAGCCTGAACATCCCAAGGACAAAAAAGAGGACAAGCAGGAAGGGCCCAAGCTGAGCCCCGAAGTACAGGCGATCATCGACGACGGCAAGCTCGCCATGAAGGAGATGGGCAGGCTCTACTCGTCGATCAAGAACAACGACATACGCAAGAGGATAAACGAGCTCATGCGCATCTCGGACAAGATCGTTCAGGACGCCGTGGACGACCCCTCGGACGTGCCGCAGATACGCAAGTTCCTCGACTACTACCTGCCCACGACCATCAAGCTGCTCAACGCCTATGACCGCATGAGCGACCAGGGCATCGAGGGTGCGAACCTCTCCAGGTCAATGCAGAGCATAGAGGATATGCTCGACACGGCCATCGAGGCTTTCAAAAAGCAGCTCGACTCTCTCTTTGCAAATCAGGCGCTGGATATTGAGACGGATATCAGCGTCATGAACCAGATGCTGGCCCGCGAGGGCCTCTCGGACGACGATGCGGACGTGATAATCAAGACCGCTCGCTCCGGAAATTCGGACTAAGAAAGGACGTTAACGATGGACGAGAACAAAGAATTTATTCCCTCGCTCACGCTCGACCCGAACGCTGCCTCGGCCTCGGCTGTCAAACTGCCGGAGGAGCCTGCCGCGCCGGTCATGGAGGAGAAGAAAGACATACCCGTTGAGAAGCTCGAGCTTGAGCGCCTCTCCCCCGCCGAGCAGGCTGCGGTGAAGGAGTTCGCAAAGCAGATCGACATCACGAACTCCGAGCAGGTCTTGAACTACGGCTCCGCCGCTCAGAAGAACATTGCCGACTTCTCCGACGCCGCGCTCGGCAAGGTGCGCACCAAAGACCTTGGCGAAGTCGGTGAGGAGCTCTCCGACCTCGTCATCCAGCTCCAGGGCCTCGACTTCAACGAGGAGGAGAAGAAGGGCTTCCTCGGCTTCTTCAAAAAGCAGCGCCAGAACATCGCCGCGCTCAAGGCCCAGTACGACAAGGCCGAGGTCAATGTGGACAAGATCTCCGCCGAGCTCGAAAAGCACGAGCGCACGCTCATGAAGGACATCGCCATGATGGACAAGATGTACGAGATGAACCAGCAGTACCACAAGGAGCTCACCATGTACATCATCGCGGGCAAGCTGCGCTGCAAGGAACTGCGCGAGACCGAGCTGCCCCGTTTGCAGAAGCTCGCGCAGGAGTCCGGCAAGACTGAGGACGCCCAGGCCGCGAACGACTACGCCAATATGCTCGGCCGCTTTGAGAAAAAACTCCACGACCTCGAGCTCACGCGCATGGTCTCCGTGCAGATGGCGCCGCAGATTCGCATGATACAGTCGAACGACTCGGTAATGGCGGAGAAGATACGCTCCTCCATCGTGAACACGATCCCGCTCTGGAAGAGCCAGATGACCCTTGCGCTCACGCTGCACCACTCTCAGATGGCCATGGAGGCCCAGCGCGACGTGAACGAGATGACGAACCGGCTGCTCCAGGCCAACGCCGAGAAGCTCCACCAGGGCAGCGTGGAGATAGCCAAGGAGTCCGAGCGCGGCATCGTGGATATAGAGACGCTGCAGAAGACGAACCAGGAGCTTATCAGCACGCTGGAAGAGGTGCGGCAGATCCAGGCCGACGGTGCGAAGAAGCGGGCCGAGGCCGAGGTGGAGCTGGGCCGCATCGAGGGCGAGCTGAAGCAGAAGCTGCTTGAACTGAGGGGCTGAGATGTACAAGAGATCGCTTAAACACCCGATAACCGCGCTGCTCGTGGCACTCATAACTTGCGGATTTGCGATGGTTCTGAATACCCAGATGATGCTCGGCGAGAAAGTCCAGGAGGTAGAGGACGGCTTCTTCACATCCGTAGCCGGAGAGCGGAGCATCTACTCCAGGCTCGACGAGAAGCTGGACGCCTCGAACGGGCTGTGGACGGTGCTTGAGGCTGTCGATGCCGAAGCGGCCGAGGAGCTCTCCGTTTCCCGCAGCGCCCTGCTCACCGCCTATGAGAGCAAAGACATTTCCGCAATGGCCGATGCGAACGCCGAACTGGACAAAGCCTTTTCCTCGGCGAAGGATGTTCTCGAAGGAGCGGAGCTGAGCGAGAGCCAGCAGAGCGCCGTGGACGACTACGTCACAAGCTACGAGGGCGCTTCCAAAATGATAGAGCAAAACAGCTACAACAGCAGCGTGCTCGAGTTCATGCGCTCGACCTTCAACAAATTTCCGGCCTACAAGCTGGCGTCCTTCGCCGGTGTGGAGCCGCCCGTCAGCTTTGAATAATTTGGAGACCAAACACGAATGAAACGGATCACTGCACTTGTTTTCGCTCTCTTTTTGCTGCCGGTCATGGCCTTTGGAGCCCTGGCCTCCAGCGTTCCCACTCCCGGCCCGGACTTCTACGTCTACGACGGAGCCGGAACTCTCAGCAAGAGCACTGAGGAGCTTATCCTCGATGCTAACGGCCCGCTTGAAAAATACTGCGACGGAGCCCAGATCGTCGTTGTGACCATCGACTATCTGCCATCCGGCTATGACTCTGAGCAGTATGCAAATCTTCTCTTCAACTCCTGGAAAGTAGGCAGTTCCGAATCCAACAACGGCCTGCTCCTGCTGCACGTCGTCATGGAGGACAGGGGCTGGCTCGCCGTCGGGGCCGGGCTCACCACGAGCTTTTCCGAGGACTATGTGAACTCGCTCATGGACGAGTATTTCTGGCCCTACTCCGACGCCGGCCAATACGACGAGGCGGTCGCGACCTTCTTCCCCAGGCTCATCGACCGGTTCGCTGAGCTTTACGGAACAAATATGCTCTACGGAGGCACGGGCAGCACGTCATCTGCAGATTCTTCGTCGCCCGATATCGGCTATCAGGGCGATGGGTACTATGACTACAACGACTATTATTACGACCGCAGATCCAGTGCAAGCTCGACAATGATAACGCTGCTCGTGGTCTTCATAATAGTCATAGCCCTTGTGAACTCCGTCGGGCGCAGGAGGTACTACCGGAGCACGGGGGCATGGCCGATGTTCTTCTTCTGCGGCGGCCCGAGGGGCCCGAGAGGCCCGCGTCCTCCGCACGGCCCAGGGCCGGGGAATAGGCCCGGCGGCTTCGGCGGAGGCGGAGGTTTCCGCGGCGGCGGTTTCGGCGGAGGCGGTTTCTCCGGAGGCGGAGGCTTCCGCGGCGGCGGCTTCGGAGGGGGCGGCCACTCCGGAGGCGGCGGCGGAGGCCGCAGGTAAATCCACGGGCAAAAGACGGCTCCCGGCAGTTTTGGATTGCCGGGAGCCGTCTTATAGCATCACAGGAGCAGCAGAGAGAGCGGCACCAATATCAGGAGCGCCGCCAGGTTTACGACGGTGAACCAGAGCAGGTATTTCCCTGGCCTGGAGGCCGGGACGGCGCAATAGAGCTTGAATGAGATGAGGCTTGCGAGCGATGCGATGAGGGTGCCGAGTCCGCCCACATCCGTGCCCAGGAGCAGGCCCTTCCAATCCTCTGTAAACCCGCCCAGCAGCACTGCTGCGGGCACGTTGCTTATCACCTGGCTCGCAAGCAGGCTGGTGAAGAACGTGCTCCCGTCCAGCATCGACGAAAGTGCGTCGTTCACAGCCGGAATATTGCCTATATTCCCTGCGAACACGAAGAAAAACACGAAGGTCAGCAGCAGGCAGTAGTCCACCTGTTTCAGCGCCGCCCTGTCTGCTACGAGCAAGGTGAGGAACACGAGTCCGGTGACCAGACCGTAATGCACGACGCGCATGACGGCAAGGAGGCAGACGACGAAGAGAAGTATGCACAGCGCCAGCCGCTTCTTGTGCGTTATCTCCGCCCTCTCTCCGAAATTCACCTCTATACCGTCCTTCGGCCCGAACGCAACCGCAAGGGCAAGCAGCAGAAGGCTCACTCCGGCGATCGGCAGTGCAGCGGCGAAGAACTCGCCCGCGCCCAGGTTATATCTCGCGTAAATATAAAGGTTCTGCGGGTTTCCGACCGGTGTGGCCATGCTGCCCAGGTTCGCGGCCACGGTTTGCAGCGCGACTATCGGGATAAGTCTGTCCGTTCTTCCTATGGCCTGAAGTATCAGCACAGCGAAAGGCACAAAGGTGATGAGCGACACGTCGTTTGTCACCAGCATGGACGTGAAAAACGGCAGCAGCACCAGTATCATGGACACCCTTCTCAGGCTTCCCCTGCCTGCCAGCAGCCTCTGCGCGAGCACGGCAAACAGGCCGCAGCCCTTCAGTCCGTCCACCACTGCCATGAGGCAAAACAGCAGGCACAGCACTCTCAGGTCTATGTACTCTACATACTCCGCCGACGGCGGCACGGCTATCATCGACAAAATCGCCGCAAAAGCCGATATCACCAGCACCGGCTCGCGGCGGAAAAAGGCAGACACGCTCTTCAAAGCGCAAACCTCCAATCCCAATTTCGGGTTCATGATAACACGCAGATGAAAAATGTCAATAGATTCTGGGCCTCGCTTGTGTTTTGTTTGAAAGAGTGCTAAACTTTCACTCAAAGGAGTGGTACAATGCCGGAGGAATACAGCGTCAGGGCAATCGCCCACGTCAGGAGCGATTTTGACAGCAAGTTCGGAATACCCAGGCAGAGCGGGGTCGTGCCCGAGCTGGAGGCCAGAGTCATTTTCGAGCCGGATTACAGGGATATAGAGGCTTTCCGCGGCCTTGAGAACTGCTCGCACATCTGGCTCATCTGGCTCATATCAGGCAACGTCAGGGACGGCTGGCTCCCGACGGTGCGTCCGCCGAGGCTGGGAGGCAACGTTCGCTGGGGCGTTTTCTCCACCAGGTCTCCGTACAGGCCGAACCCTATCGGCCTCTCCTGCGTCAGACTGGCCGGTGTTGATCTCCACACCAAGGACGGCCCGGTGCTTCGCATCCTGGGCGCCGACCTTATGGACGGCACACCCATTCTGGACATCAAGCCCTACGCGCCCTACACCGACTCTGTTCCGGGGGCCACGAACGGCATAGCCAAGCCGGGCTGGGAGCGCGGACTCACGGTCGAGTGCCCGGATGAGCTGCTCTCCAGACTGCCGGAGAACAAACGCAGCGCCGCCCTCTCCGTGCTCGCCGAAGACCCCAGGCCCGCATACAAGCAGGACTCCGACAGGATCTACGGCATGGGTTTCGCGGGCTTCGACATTCGCTTCACGGTCGCTGACGGCATCCTGCGCGTCTGCGACATCCACAAAAAGGAGGAGACAATATGAAACGTTTCGGATTCGGCATGATGCGCCTGCCCATGAACGGAGATGAGGTCGACATCGAACAGGTAAAGCTCATGGTGGACGAGTTCCTCGCCGCAGGCTTCACCTATTTTGATACGGCGCACGGCTATCTTGACGGCAAAAGCGAGCTTGCGGTCAGGGACTGCCTGACCTCCAGGTATCCGCGTGAGAGCTACGTCCTCGCCGACAAACTTTCCGCCGGTATGTTCAACTCCAGGGAGGAAGTCCTGCCCTTCTTCGAGAATCAGCTCAAGTGTTGCGGAGTCGAGTACTTCGACTACTATCTTATACACGCCATGAGCGCAGAGCGCTACGACTTCTACCGGGACTGCGGCGCATTTGAAATAATACCCAAGCTCAGGAGCGAGGGCCGTGTACGCCATTTCGGTATGTCCTTCCACGACAAGGCCGAGGTGCTCGACAGGATACTCACCGAGCAGCCGGAGCTCGAATTTGTGCAACTCCAATTCAATTATCTCGACTACGAAGACCCGATCGTCGAAGCCCGCAAGTGCTACGAGGTATGTGTGAAGCACGGCAAGAAAGTCTCTGTTATGGAGCCTGTGAAGGGCGGAGCCCTGGCTGAACTGCCCGAGGATGCCGGGGCCATACTCGACGGTCTGGGCGGCGGCAGCCACGCCAGCTATGCGCTGAGGTTTGCCGAGGGCTTTGATAACGTCTACATGGTACTCTCCGGCATGAGCTCCCTGGCTCAGATGCGGGACAATCTAGGCACCATGTCCGATTTCAAACCCCTGTCCCCTACCGAGCTCGAGGCGCTGGAAAAGGTCGCCGGGACTATCAGGGGCAAGGGCATCCCATGTACCGCCTGCCGCTACTGCTCGGCCGGCTGCCCGATGGGCATCGACATACCCGGTTTCTTCTCCGTCTACAATTCCAGACGTATGTTCAACAGGCCGCAGAGCGCGGAGCGATATTCCGAACTCTGCAAAAAGGGCACCGGGCCGAACGACTGCATGGCCTGCGGTCAGTGCGAAGCAGCCTGCCCTCAGCATCTCAGGATCCGCAGCCTGCTGAGAGAGGTCTCGGAGGAGTTCGAAGATGTCTGATTTTGCCATTGACCTCAACGAAGACGTTGAGATAAACGGCTCGGTGCAAAACATCCGCATCCGCACACGCTCGCTCGCGTATCCGGTCATGTTGTTCATCCACGGCGGGCCGGGCGTCACGGACAGGCATCTGGTGCTTCGCAGCTGTGCGGGGCTCTATGACTGCTGCACGATTGTATGTTGGGATCAGCGCGGCTGCGGCAAGAGCTTCACCAAGGAGTCGCTGAGCGAGCGCTTCGACATCGACACCTTCGTCGAGGACGCGAGGCAAGTCGTCGAATACGCCTGTATGCGGCTCGGCAAGCGGAAAGTCTATGTTGTCGGGCACTCCTGGGGCAGCATCGTCGGCGTTCTGCTGACGCAGCGGCATCCGGAGCGCATCGCCGCTTACATCGGTATGGGCCAGTTCTGCGAGGGAGTGGAAAACGAGCTGCTGAGCTACAAGTTCGTACTCTCCGAGGCAGAGCGTCTTGGAGATAGGCGGGCTGTACGCAGGCTGCGCGGCATAGGCGAACCGGTCGAGGGGCGTTACCGCTCCAAGCGGGATATGCGAGTTCAGCGCGACTATCTCACCCGCTACGGCGGGGGCTGCTGGAAAAAGCGCGAGGGCATATATAAAAGCATCATCCTGCCGCTTATGAGGACGCCCGAATACCGCCTTACCGAGCTGCCGGGCATGGTAAAGGGGGCGCTGCACTCTCAGGAGCAGCTCGTGGACGCGGTGGTTGCGCTCGACTTCTTCCGCGACGTGCCCGAGCTCGCAGTTCCTGTAATTATGACCGAGGGCGTCCACGATCAGAACACGCCTGCCTCCATTGCCCGGCGCTGGTTCGATGCGCTAAGGGCGCCGGATAAACTCTGGCTCTGGTTTGAGGACTCGGCCCACTCTCCTCTGCACGAGGAGCCGGACAAATGGTGCCGCGAGATAAAAAGAGCGCTCGATATCTGAAGGGAGAGCATTACTTTGTACGACGAACTTACCGAAGTTGACGTTAAAAAGATGCAGGAGGAGCTGGAGTACCGCGAATTCACGCTGCGGCCGAAGCTCATCGAGGACGTGAAGGTCGCTAGGGCCTTCGGAGACCTCAGCGAGAACTTCGAGTACAAGGCTGCAAAGCGTGAGAAAAACCGCAACGACAGCCGCATCCGCTACCTGGAGCGCATGATAAAGACCGCGAAAGTCATAAAGGACGACTCCAAGTCCGACGAGGTTGGGCTTTTCGACTATGTGAAGATATACATTGAGGAGGACGACGAGGAGCGCGATATAAGAATCGTCACCACTCTCCGTCAGAACGCGCCTCTTGGCCTCATAAGCAAGGAGTCCCCCGTCGGCGCGGCGCTCATGGGCCACCGCTGCGGCGACCGCGTGAAGGTCGAGGTAAATGAGGATTACAGCTACTACATCGTCATAAAAGCCATAAAAAAGGGCAGCGACGACGACTCGCTGCCGATTAGAGGCTACTGAGCTCAGTCTATCCACCTGCGTTGCAAATAAAAGAACGCCCCGGACGTCATCCAGCGTGTCGCGCTGTTCAACGGCCGGGGCGCTTAATTATCCGGGTCATATGTCTATCGTCAGGTTATCTATTCCGTTTTCCTCGAATTCGCTGATATATTCGTCCATCCGGTTCGTCAGCTCGGTGAAATCGTCAGGGTCGGTATCCTCGAGGTGCATATCCCTTCGGGCCAGCTCTTCGGCCAGGATGTCAAAGAAAACCGCGTCCTCATAGTCCGCGATCGCCTCGTGGATGCCGCCTTCCTCAAAGGCCTTGGACGGAAAAACGTGACCGTACCAGGTCTGGTAGAGGTCTTTCATACCCTGTTTCGCACAGTAGGCGAACATTTTCTCCTGGAGTAGATCGTAGTCTTCAAACCTGTCCTCACCTCTCGTCGAGTTGAGCACCCAGTTGCCTATATAGACCATATCAAGCAGACGCCGGAACTCCTTTGCCGTCAATTCGATCTGCATTCCGTTCTAACCTCCCGTCCGCGCTTACGCATTCGCTCTCTATATTATAGCAGTATGACGGGTAAAATTCTACACAAAATTTTTCCCGCTATTCGGCCGCGTCCATGCCGCGCTTCGCCCTCCTGTAATACAGAAAGTAGCCCAGGAACGCCGCCGCCGTCACGAACAGGCACAGGCATATCAGCCCGTCCGACACATATCCGGGCATACCGGGTATCACCAGCAGCAGGAAAACCGCTCCGTAAGTCACCGCTGTACACACTTTGCCGTACCACTGTGCGCCGTTCATCTTGAAGCCGCGCTTCATCATATACGCTCCCATGCAGAACATATACAGTTCCTTCACGACGTACAGACCGAACATCACGGCCATAAGCGGGTATCTGAACGCCATGCTCAGCGCTATCGCCGCAAGCGTCAGCTTGTCCGCGACAGGGTCGATGAACTTGCCCCACTCGGTTATCATGTTGAAGCGTCTCGCGATTTTGCCGTCCAGCATATCGGTCAGCCCGGAAACGGCTATGACGGCCGCAGCGCAGCCGTAGCCGCCCTCGTCGTCGGCTGAAAAATAGCAGACGAGGTACAGAGGAATGAGCAGCAGCCTGAAGTAGCTCATGATATTCGGTATTGAAAAATATTCTCTGCGCCAATCCTTCTTCAAAAGAATCACTTCCGAGTGGAAATATATCACACGCCGGCAATTTGGTCAATGCCCTCCGCGCTCCATTGATGCTGCGTCTTATTATACTACAAATATTCAAATACAATCAAACTGAGGCCCGGCGCTGTCGAACGCCGGGCCTCTTGATAGCTTGTAGCTGTGTTTTGCCGCGCTTGGCTTTACTTGTTACGCTTCCTCCGCGAAGGCAGTCTCAAAGGCCATGAGGATAGTTGCCGCCTGCGCTCTGGTGGCGGTGCCGGAGGGCCTCAGGCTGCCGTCGGTGAAGCCGGTGATGAGCTCGTTGCCGCAGGCCCAGCTCATGGCGGGCACTGCCCAGTCCTGGACGTCCGCACCGTCGGTGAAGGCGCTCAGGTCTCCGGAAGCGGTGACGTCGTAGCCTTTGAACCCGGCATAGTTATACAGCATCTGAGCAAGCTCTTGCCTGGTTACGTAAGCGTCTGGGCGGAAGCTGTTGTCCTCGTAGCCGCTCACGAGGCCCGCCTGCTCGGCCCATGCGATGGCGTCCGCCGCCCAGTGGCCCTTTGCGTCGGAGAAGGTGCTCTCTTCCGAGACTGCGGGAGTGCCCTCAAGGTTGTAGAGTATCTGCACGACCATTGCGCGGCTGAGGTCGGCGTTGGGCGCGAAGTCCGTATCGGAGACGCCGGACATGATGCCGTGTTCTTCCACATACTCAACGGCGTCATACCACCAGTCGGAGGAAGAAACGTCGGTGAAGGGATTTTCCCACTCAATGTCCGGCTCGTCCTCGCCGTTGTCGATCTCCGGCAGGTTGAACGGCAGCCGCTCGAAAGTGGCCTCAATGCTGTGTGCCTCCTGCACATTTGTGAAGGTGTAGCTCGTGACGGCGCCGACATCTTCTCCGTCCACCAGCACCTCATCGACGCGGTAGCCGTTGTCGGGCGTGATCACAAAGGTCTGATCCTCACCCTCCGCGATGGTGACTGTGCCGGTGGGGTCGATGGAGCCGCCCTCACCCGCTGTGGCGGTGATATCATAGCAGAGGATATGGCCGCATATCAGGCAAACGTATCCGCCATTGTATACATGGTTGGCGCAGGGCTCGATGATCGCGCCTTCTTCCTTGGTGAAATCACCATCAAGCACGATGTTGCCCTGGTTTGAAAAATGCAGGCCGGAAGGTACTTTGAAAGAGGTCTCGGCAGGGATCTTCAGCGTCTGACCATCAGTAATAGTAATGTCCTTCAGCAGAACATAGTCGCCGATTACGGTACCCTCGTTCCCCTTAAAGTTGACGGAATCCGCCCAAGTTGCGCTATTTCCAACCGCGCCGCCATGACTCTCGAACCAGCTGCCCGAAATCGACACTGCACTGCCATAAATCGTGTTGTTGCCAGTAGTAGTAGCTTTGACCAGACTGTCTGTTATTACGGTCGCTTTGTTGTAAGAATACAAAGCAAAGGCACCGTCTGCTGTCACTGTACTTGTGCTGATCTCAAGGTCGCCATTATAAGCATAAACCGCAACGGCGGCGTCCGATATAGCGGTAACGTCGGAATTATTCTTTATACGGATAGCTCCTCCATTTGCGTTAATTGCACTACTAGTGCTTTTCGCATAAACGCGGCTTCCGTCTATAGTAATGTCAGAATTAGAAATCAGCGCCGCAGAGCTGCTAGTTGATCCGTTGGTTGCGGTAACATCAGAATTGTTTAAAATTTGAATGGCTTTGGGAGAATAAATTGCGTTGCCCTCAGCGCTGTATGCTGTCAAATTGCTGTTGTCAATAGTTATTCCGCTTGAGCCATAGAGTGCCGGATAATTAGATTGAGTAGTTGCCTCAACTTCTGAGTCATTTATAGAAATAGCACCATAATTCGTGTTTATTGCATTGCTGTCTGCGCTGTCTGCAGTCAGATTACTGCCCTTGACCGTTATTCCGTTTTTGGCATAGACGGCCTCGAATTGTCCAGAGGTGGATGCAACGACTGTGGAGCCTTTTACGGAGTCGTTTGTAATCAGAAGAGAACCATTGTCCGTACATATTGCATAATTCCTGGCACTGTTCGCGGTCAAATCGCTGCCCTCGACCGTAATTCCCGTTTTGGCATAGACGGCCGCAGCTGAACCTGTGGACGTTGCCTCAACTACGGAACCATTTGTTATTTCTAAAGTTTTATTGTTCGCAGTAATTGCCTTGCCCTTGCTGTTTGCAGTTAATTTGCTGGCAGTGACTGTTATAGAGTTATAAATATCGACAGCAGCATAAGAAGACTGGGTCGTTGCCTCGACTTCGGAGTTGTTTGTTATCTCGATAGAGCCGGACTTCGAGTATATAGCCCTGCACCCAGTGCCGCTTGCGGTCAATTTACTGTTGTTTACTGCTATTTTGTTTTTAGCATAGACGGCATAGACCGAGCTGGAACTGGCCTCAGTCGTTGCAGTGACTTTAGAGTTCGTTATCTGGATCGAACCGCTCGTAGTATTTATTGCGTTTTGACCGCTGCTCTTAGCGTCCAAACTGCTGTTTTCAATGGTTATTCCGTCATAACCGTGTACGGCGCCGTCATTTTCGCTGCCGCCAGACGCGTAAACATTCGAGTTGCCAGTAATCGTTAATTGTTCTGCGCAATACAACGCGCCTCTTTTTCCGGAGACAGCGTTTACAGTGCTGTTGCTGATACTTAGATCCTCATTTGCATATATTGCCCAATAATTATTTGACCGGGCCTCTATAGTAGAATTACTGATGTCAAGGCTGCCTTTCATTATGCCGATGCCGACGTTTGAAGGATTTGTGCTGCTGTCGCTGTAGTTCGCATCGATCACTGAATTTCTGATTGTGCAGTCTCCCTTATTAATACTGCCGACTTGGATGCCCTTACCGGAGTTATAGTTGCGTAAGGTAATATTCACACCATCAATTATAAGGCTGCCCAATCTTACGTTCAACAGGCCTTCTGTTGCAGAATAGTGCGACAGGGTCAATGATCCACCGCCGGTGATAGTAGTTTCTCCTCACAAAACTTCAATGGCGGGGCCTCGTTTCCATTGCCTGGGATTGGCTTCGGGATTATCGATTATTTTGTTTTCGCCGATGAGTTCGATCGTAAATGTTCCGCCGCTATAGCTGATATAAATCTCCGGTGAGGTACTCCCATCCGAGGGGAATGTTCCAATGCCGTCGTTGCTGGGGTCGATGGTGACATTGTTCAGGGTCAATATGTGGTTTTCCGAGTCATA
Organism: uncultured Eubacteriales bacterium; assembly: GCA_902496595.1. GTDB lineage: Bacteria > Bacillota > Clostridia > Oscillospirales > Oscillospiraceae > Scatomorpha. The sequence goes on from CABVBV010000012.1 coordinate 24,839, forward strand.
GTGGAAGTATGGCGCTTCCGGTATGTCATCGCCCGTGTACTTGGTCCACTTGCTGCCCACCAAAGTGTAATAGCCGTCTTGAATCGTCATTTCGGCCACCTTGACAGTACAGTTTGCAGCCAGCGCCCCCGTTGCGGGCAGCAGGGAGACCACAAAGACCAGGCAGATGAACAGGATCATTAGTTTCCTTTTCAACTATTTTCACCTCTAAGAAATTGATATATAGTGGGGATATTTACAACATGACACATTATATACCTTGGTATATAAAATTGCAACAAAAAAGAGAGCCATTTCACCGGCTCTCGCTCTATCGCTATATTCTGTATATACTTTGGATGCAATTACCATATTCTGCCTGTGGGGTTATTTGGAATGTACAAAGCAGCCGCCACGTCGGGCGGCTGCTCTGGTTATTATTCAGTCAGATCTCGTACCAGCGGATCTCGTTGGCGTCGAGGCTCAGGTCGAAGCTGCTCCCGTCGCCCCGGTAGACGGTGGTGCTCTGCGGCTCGTAGGTGTTGTTCACGACGCAGTACTTGCCGTTTTTCACGAAGGCGTGGACTTCGACGTTGAAGTTCGTGGAGAACCACTTATTCAGCTCGTCCTCGTCGTGCGCAGACCACAGGATGGCCCTGTACAGCAGGCGGCTGTTCTCGAAGCTGTAAGGCAGCCCGCTGATATACACGCCGCGGCCCTCGCCGTAGCCGTTCACGGCCAACTGGACTTCCTTCTCCCGCTGGACAAGTATCTCCGTGCCCTCGAGCGCGTACATACTCTTCTTGCCCTCGCCGAAGTCGACGTCCTTGGTGCAGTCGGCCAGGATGAAGTGGCCGGGGTGCTCGTCCCAGTTGTACTTGTCGTAGCCGAGCGTGAAGCCCGTCTCCTTCTCGACGCCCAGCACCTGCGCGAGCTGGATAAACCTGCCCTGGTACTGGTGGCCGGAAGGCTCGCCGACGCCGATGAAGCCGCCGCCGTTCCACACGAAGGACTTGATGGCCGAGCTTATCTCCGGGTCTTCCCAGACCGCGCCGCCGGTGTGCGCCGTGTCGCCGTCGCCGACGTTTATGATGACGTCGATGCCCTTCAGGCAGCCCGGGTCGGCCTTGATGTCGTCGAAGCTGATGAATTTCACGTCAAACGGCGCGCCGGAGAGCGCCTCGATAACGCCGGCATAGCTGTAATTCTGCTTCTGGTAGAGCGCGTGGTGCACCATGTGGCAGCCCCACGACCTCGCCTTGCCCCAGCTGTTGAGCACGGCGACTGTCTTCACGCAGTACGGCGTCGTGCCCTTGATATTCACGTACAGCTCACGGAACTCGTCGCAGACGGACTGGACGTAGTCGAGGAACTCGGGGAACTCACAGGCGAGCTTGAGATACCCGCCGTAGCCGATGCGGTCGATGGGCTTGCGCAGGATGGCGCGGCGGGCCGTGACCCAGTTCTCCTTGGCCTCGCGCACGGGGTCGCCGCCCTCGTGGAAGGTGTCCGGGAAGAAGTAGGGCAGGAAGCGGCCCTCGGTGTACTTCACGCCG
>CABVBV010000013.1 GCA_902496595.1 uncultured Eubacteriales bacterium
AGCACGGGCCTTCGTTGAGGTTTTTGCCGCACTCGGGACAGACGCCCTTGCAGTCTTCCCGGCAGAGGTACTTGGTGTCCATGTTGAGGATGTACACCGTCTCGAGCAGGTCGTCCAGGTCGAGCCAATCTCCCTCCAGCTCAAAGGCCTCCGGGTCTTCGCTCTCTCCCATGGGCACCACCGGCGCCTCGAAATTCAGCCGCTTTTCGGACTTGAACTGCGCCCCGCAGCGGTCGCACAGGCAGGTCATCTCCGCCTCTATCTCTCCCCTTGCGGTCAGCACCCCGGCAGTGTTCACAACTTCGCCCTCAGCTGTCGGCCCCCGGTCGTAGCTCAGTATCGACGGGCTGCCCAGCCGCTCGGTAGAAAGCTCCTGCTCAAAGCTCACCCGTCCCCCGGGGACGTCTATTATCTCCCGAAGATCGAGCTTCACAGGCGCACCTCCACAAACAGCTAATTTCATAGCCGCTTTGGTATTATAAGCGAAACCCGCCGCCTTGTCAACAGAAATATCGTTGACAAAAGGGGCTTCCTGGTCAATAATGTGCTCATGAAAAAGTTGACGATTGGTAAAAATGACGCAGGGCAGCGGCTCGACCGCTTCGTGGGCAAGGCGGTGCCGCTTCTGCCCGAATCCCTGCTGCAAAAATACATCAGGCTAAAGCGCATAAAGCTAAACGGCAAGGGCGCAAAGCGCGATACCCGCGTAGCCGAGGGCGACGTGCTGAGCCTCTATATAAACGACGAGTTCTTTGAAAAGCCGCGTGAGGAGAACAGCTACCTCAAGGTAGGCACGCCGAGGCTGGACATCGTGTATGAGGACGAAAACATCCTGCTCGTGGACAAGAAGCCGGGCGTCCTCTGCCACAGCGCGGGCCAGTGGGACTGGAACACGCTCATTGCCAATATCCAGGCCCGGGCCTATCAGAAGGGCGAGTGGCGGCCACGTGAGGAGAACGCCTTCGCCCCGGCGCTCTGCAACCGCATAGACCGCAACACCGGCGGAATAGTCATCGCGGCGAAGACCGCCGAGGCGCTCAGGGTCATGAACGAGAAGATAAAGGAGCGGGAGATAGAAAAATACTATCTCTGCGTCGTGCGCGGCAGGCCGAAGCCCGCCGAGGGTGCGCTGCGCGACTACATCTTCAAGGACGCGACCAAGAACCGGGTCTACGTCCGGCAAAAGCCCGAGCCGGGCGCGAAGGAGGCCGTGACGTATTACAAGACGCTGGGCAGCGCAAACGGGCTGTCGCTGGTCGAGTGCCGGCTGGGCACGGGCAGGACGCACCAGATAAGGGCGCAGATGGCCGCCGCGGGCACCCCCCTCCTCGGCGACGGCAAGTACGGCTCCGACAGGGAGAACAAAAAGCTGGGCGAGGACGGGCAGCTGCTCTACTCCTACCGGCTGGAATTCGCCTTCAAAACAGACGCAGGGCCGTTAAATTATTTAAACGGCAGGAGCTTTTCCGTGGAAAAAGTGGACTTTGCGGAAAAATATTTCCCGGACATTCGATTTTGATTGACAATGTTCGAGAATGTATGTATTATTCTCTTGTAACTGTCAGAGAGCCTCCTCTCAGGCGGCAGGGTTATTATGTGTTAAGAGCCGTAATCATCCGTGCTGTCTGAGAGGGGGCTTTTAAGTTTGCACGTGACTGAGGGGGAGGATAATGTCCAAGGAGCTTATTCGGCTTGTCAATTGCCGGATGGATTTTGACGGCGAGACCGTCCTTGATTCGATCAACATCTATTTCAACAACAGTGAATTCCTCACACTGCTCGGCCCCTCGGGCTGCGGCAAAACGACCACGCTCCGTATCATCGGCGGCTTTCTGCAGCCGACGAGCGGCGACGTGTTGTTTGAAGGTGTGAGGATTAATGATGTCCCGCCGCACAAGCGCCGCGTCAACACGGTCTTCCAGAAATACGCGCTGTTCCCGCACCTGAACGTCTTTGAGAACGTGGCCTTCGGCCTGCGCATCGCGAAGCTGCCGCAGAAGGAGGTCGAGCAGCGGGTGACGGAGATGCTGGAGATCGTGTCGCTCAAGGGCTTTGAAAAGCGCAAGCCGGATCAGCTCTCCGGCGGCCAGCAGCAGCGCGTCGCCATTGCGAGGGCGCTCGTGAACCGGCCCGAGGTGCTGCTGCTCGACGAGCCTCTCGGCGCGCTTGACCTCCGTCTGCGCAAGGATATGCAGAACGAGTTGAAGCGCATCCAGCAGCAGCTGGGCATCACTTTTATATATGTAACGCACGACCAGGAGGAAGCCCTCGCCATGTCGGACACCGTAGTCGTCATGGACAAGGGCCGCATCCAGCAGATAGGCACGCCCGAGGGCATCTACAACGAGCCCAAGAACGCCTTCGTCGCGGACTTCATCGGCGAGTCGAACATCCTCGACGGCATCATGCGTGCGGACTATGTGGTCGAGTTCTTCGGCCGCAAGTTCCGCTGCCTTGACCACGGCTTTGCGAAGGACGAGCCTGTGGACGTGGTCATAAGGCCCGAGGACGTGGACATCGTGCCGCCCGACTCCGGGCATCTTTGCGGCACGGTGACGAGCGTCACCTTCAAGGGCGTACACTACGACACCATCGTCGATTTCAAGGGCTTCAAGTGGCTCATCCAGACCACCGACCTGCACAGGCCGGGAGAATATATAGGCATACGCCTGACGCCGAACGACATACACGTCATGAAAAAGAGCGAGTATTCCGGTATGTTCGGCGACTACAGCTCCTATTCTGCGGAGTATGACGAGATAAACGATCCCGACGCGGTCATCGGAGGGGAGGATGTCCCCCCGGAGGAGGCGCTCAATGAGAACTAAGTCTCTTGCCGCGCCCTACGTCGTGTGGATGGTCATCTTCACCGTCGTGCCGCTGGCCATGGTGGCCTACTTCGCGTTTACGACGAACACGGGCGAGTTCACCTTTGCGAACATGAGCCGGGCGGCGGAGTATCTGCCGGTGCTGCTGCGCTCGGTCTGGTACGCGCTCGCGTCCTGCGTCATCTGTCTCATCGTCGGCTATCCCGTGGCCTATGTGATAGCTCAGACGAAGGCCAGCACGCAGAGGGTGCTCTACCTGCTCGTGACCCTGCCCATGTGCATGAGCTTCCTGCTGCGGACGCTCGCCTGGGTCGCGCTCTTGCGTGACACGGGCATCATAAACAGCTTCCTCGCCAACTTCGGCCTCGGCCCGCTGCCGCTCATACGGAACGCGGGCAGCGTCATAGCGGGCATGGTCTACACCTACCTGCCCTACATGATAATGCCGCTCTACACCGTCATCTCCAAGCTCGACCCGCGTCTCATAGAGGCCGCGCAGGACTTAGGCTGCGACAGCAGGCAGGTCTTCCGCAGGGTGATCCTGCCTCTGTCCATGCCGGGCATAATCTCGGGCATCACGATGGTCTTCGTGCCCGCGGTCTCGACCTTCTACATCTCTCAGAAGCTCGGCGGCACGAACAACACCATGATAGGCGACGTCATCGAGCTGCAGTTCAAGGGCTCCATCAATCGTAATCTCGGCGCGGCGATGAGCCTCATCCTCATGGTGCTGGTCTTCATCAGCATCTGGCTCATGAACCGCTTCACCGGCGAGAACGACGAGGGGGTGGCCACGCTGTGAAAAGGCTCGGACGCATCTGGACGGGCATCGTCTACCTCTTCCTCTACGCGCCGATGGTCATACTCTTCATCGGCTCCTTCAACGACGGCAAGGATCTGAGCGAGTTTGAGGGTTTTACCCTTGACAACTACGTCAGTATGTTCAAGAACTCGCATCTGCTGGGTCTGCTGCTCAACAGCCTCATCCTGGCCGTGTGCGCGGCGGCGATCGCGACGGTGCTGGGCACGCTGGCGGCGCTCGGCATACAGGCCATGCGCGGGCGGCTCCGCAGGACGGTGATGACGCTCACGAACATCCCGCTCGTGAACCCTGAGATCGTGACGGGCGTCAGCCTTTCGCTGCTCTTCGTATTTGTAGGCCGCAAGATGCTGAGCACCGAGAATATACTGGGCTTCACCACGCTGCTCATAGCGCACGTGACCTTCTGCCTGCCGTATGTCATACTCTCCGTCATGCCCAAGCTGCGGCAGCTCGACCCCTCGCTCATGGACGCAGCTCAGGATCTGGGCTGCACGCCGCTGCAGGGCTTTTTCAAGGTCGTGCTGCCGGAGCTGCTGCCCGGCATAGTCTCGGGCGCCATCATGTCCTTCACGATGAGCCTGGACGACTTCGTCATAAGCTATTTCGCCTACGGGCCGAACTTTGCGACCCTGCCCGTGGAGATCTACACCTACACGCGCAAGCAGGTGCCGCCGTCGCTCTACGCGATGTTCACCCTCATGTTCTTCCTTATCTTCGTCGTCATGGCCGCCATGAACATCATCGAGGCCAGGGACGAGAGGAAGCAGAATAAACGCATCAAAAACGTATGAATCGAAAGGGGACAAAACTGATGAAAAAGAAGGTAATTTCCATTGCGCTTGTATTCGCCCTTGCGCTCTCAATAGCCGGCATGAGCGGCTGCGGGAGCAGCAAGGTCACTCTGAACGTGTACAACTGGGGCATGAATATCGCCGAGGGCGAAGACGGCTATATCCACGTCGTCGAGCTCTTCGAGGAGAAATACCCCGATATCGAGGTCAACTACACCACCTACGACACCAACGAAGCGCTGTACACGAGGCTCAAAAACGGCGGCGTGAGCTACGACGTCATAATCCCCTCCGACTATATGATAGCGCGCATGATCGCCGAGGATATGCTGCTGCCGCTCGACTTCGAGAACATCCCGAACTATGAGCTGGTGGACGAGCAGTTCAAGAACCAGGCCTACGACCCGGAGAATATGTACTCCGTCCCCTACACCTGGGGCACGGTGGGCATCATCTACAACACGAAGTACGTGGACGAGGCCGACGTGGGCGGCTGGGATCTCTTGTGGAACGAGAAATACGCAGACCGCATCATTATGGTGGGCAACGAGCGCGACGCGTTTGCCATAGCCGAGGCGAGGCTGGGCTACAGCTTCAACACCGAAGACCCGGATGAGCTCCAGGCCGCGGCCGACCTGCTCATGGAGCAGAAGCCGCTGGTGCAGCAGTATTCCATGGACAACATCTACGACTCCATGGACAACGAAGAGGCCTGGATAGGCGTGTACTACGCGGGCGACTGTATGCTGATGATGCAGGAGAACCCCGACCTCAACTTCTACCTGCCTGAGAGCGAGAGCTTCAACGTATTTATAGACGCGATGTGCATACCGTCCTGCGCGGAGCACAAGTACGAGGCGGAGCTGTTCATAAACTTCCTGTGCGAGCCGGAGATCTGCGGCGGCAACATGGACTACCTCGGCTACGGCGCCCCGGTGTCGGCGGCCAAGGACTACATGGATCCCGAGATGGCCTCCAGCCCCGTGGCCTACCCCGACGCGGAGACACTCGCCCGTGGAGAGGCTTTCGGCGCCCTGAGCACGGAGGCGCAGCAGCTCATGAGCAGCCTCTGGACTGACATCTACGGCGAAGCAAACTGAAATACCGACAAACAGATGCGCCGGAGCCGTTTGGCTCCGGCGCATCTGTTTGTCCAAGAAGGCCCGCCTTCTTGGAAAAAGGGGATAGCGCTGCGCTCCGCAGGGCTTGGAAACTGGCCGGCGGCTCAGAGGCGATTTTTGATTTTTCCCTTGCTTCCGGGCACGACGTATTGTAAAATTGTATGATTTTGAAAAGAGGTGTCGGGATGTCGGAGTTCATCGTACCAGCCGGATACGGCGAAGCGGAATATATTGACAAGAAGTCCAGATTCATCGGCCAGGTGCAGTACGCTGCCGATGAGTCCGAGGCCATGGCCTTTGTTGAGAGCGTACGCAGGAAGTACCCAGACGCCACACACAATGTCTGGGCCTATGTCCTCAACTCCGGCGCCATGCGCTGGTCTGACGATGGTGAACCCGGCGGCACTTCCGGCCAGCCGACGCTGAACGTCTTCCGCTCCGCCGGCGTCGTCGACGTCTGCTGCGTTGTGACACGCTATTTCGGCGGCATACTGCTCGGCTCCGGCGGCCTCGTCAGGGCCTACTCCAAAGCTGCGGCTTCGGCGCTCGAGAACGCCGGGAAAGCCAGGATGGCAGAGTGGAACATCGTTGAAACGGCCTGCGGCTATCAGCAGTACGAGCGTGTCAGGAGGCTGCTCTCCGACCTCGGCGGCGCGGATATCGAGGCCTCCTTCGCCGCCGACGTCTCCATCTCGGCGCTTTTACCTCTCGAAGAGGCCGGGATCTTCGCCTCAAGGCTCGGCGACGTGACCGCAGGCAGCGCCAAATGCAAGGTCATTGGCAGCGTATTCAGACCTCAGAAAATTTTTTCGGAAAAATAGAGGATTTTTGAAGAACACGCCGTATATAGCTTTTGGAAAGGAGGTATGCGCATGGAGAACCCACGCGAGTCCCGTCTTCGTCTGGAAGAATTGCTCGTTTCCCCGAGAGGCGTCCTCGCAAGGAACAGCTCCGGCAGGCCGAGGCCGGAACCGGAGTGCGAGGTGCGCACCTGCTTCCAGAGAGATATCGACCGGATAATCCACTGCAAGAGCTTTCGCAGGCTCAAGCACAAGACCCAGGTCTTCCTCCAACCGGAGGGCGACCATTACAGAACACGGCTGACGCACACGCTGGAAGTCGCGAGGATAGCCAGGACTATCTCCAGAGCCCTCATGCTCAACGAAGACCTCACAGAAGCTATCGCGCTGGGGCACGACCTTGGCCACACCCCATTCGGCCACGCGGGTGAGCGCGCCCTCAATGAGATATTTCCGGGCGGCTTCCGGCACTATGAGCAGAGCCTCAGAGTAGTCGACAGGCTGGAAAAGGACGGCCGTGGCCTGAACCTCTGCAACGAGACAAGAACAGGCATCCTCAACCACACCACCGGCGAGCCCAGGGGCAGCCTCGAGGCCGACGTGGTCAGGATGGCGGACAGGATCGCCTACATAAACCACGACCTTGACGACGCCGAGCGGGCAGGTCTGCTCGCCCCGGGCGATGAGCCAAGAGTCGTGAGAGAACAGATCGGCACCAGAAACAGCGAGCGCATCAACACCATCGTCATGGATGTTATACGCAGCAGCGAGACGGAACTCAGGATGTCGGAGCCGATGTCCGCCGCCGTCGAGGAATTTTCCGGCTTCATGTACGAGTACGTCTACAAAAACCCCGTAGCCAAGGGTGAGGAGGGCAAAGTCGGGAATATCCTTTACAGCATATGGGAATATTATGTCAACCAACCGCAGAAACTGCCGGAGGACTACCGCCTGATCGCGGCGGAGGACGGGCTTGAGCGGGCGGTAACGGACTATGTCTCGGGCATGACGGACAAGTATGTGATGGATGTGTACTCTGAGCTGTTCATCCCGAAATCCTGGCAGGTTCGCTGAACTGGAGGCGGTGATTTTTGGCCTTTTCACCTGAGTTTTTGCAGGAGCTGGCCGACAGGAACCCAATAGAGGACGTAGTCGGAGAGTACGTGAATCTGTCGAAGCGCTCCGGGCAGAATCTGTTCGGGCTCTGCCCCTTCCACAGTGAGAAAACTCCATCGTTCTCGGTCTCGCCTTCGAAGCAGATATACCACTGTTTCGGCTGCGGGAAGGGCGGCAGCGTTATAAACTTCATAATGGACATCGAGAACCTCAATTTCACCGACGCGGTGGAGTTCCTGGCGCGTCGGGCGGGGCTTCAGGTTCCGGAAAGGCAGGGCGACACCGGCAGGTCGAAGAGAGACAGGATGTACGCCCTGAACAGGGACGCGGCCAGGTTCTTTTTTGAACAGCTGGCAACGGAGCGTGGCCAGCCTGCGGTATCGTATATGCAAAGGCGCGGCATCAGCCCGTCCACAGCCAGGCGCTTCGGCCTGGGCTACGCTCCGGAGAGCTGGTCGCTGCTGCTCGACTCCATGCTGGACAAGGGCTACACCGAGTGGGAGCTCTGCGACGCCGGACTCGCGAAACGGGGCAAAAAGAACGGCGCCTACGACGCCTTCAGGAACAGGCTCATGTTCCCCGTCATCGACGTCCGAGGCAACGTCATAGGCTTCTCGGGCAGGATACTCGGAGATGGTGAACCGAAGTACCTAAACAGCCCGGAAACGGCGGTTTTTAGCAAAAGCCACAACCTTTTCGGCCTTAATCTGGCTAAAAAGTCCAAATCCGGGTACATTATCCTCGTCGAAGGAAATATCGACGTCGTGTCTCTGCATCAGGCCGGCTTCGACAATGCGGTGGCCTCGCTGGGCACCTCTCTGACCCCGGAGCAGGCGAGGCTAATCTCCAGGTTCACGAACGAGGTCGTCATCGCGTATGACGCCGACGATGCGGGAAAGAAAGCCGCGCAGAGGGCGATAGGCATTCTCGAGAAGCTGGAGCTGAAGGTGAGGGTGCTCACCGTGCGCGGGGCCAAAGACCCGGACGAATTCATAAAAGCCAAGGGTGCGGACGCCTTCAGGAATCTGCTGTCTGAGAGCGAGAACCACATTGAATACAGGCTCGACGCCGTGAAGGCCAAGTACGACCTCGGCACCGACGAGGGCAAAGTCGGCTTCCTCAAGGACGCCTCGGGGGTGATCGCGGATCTGCCGGATAGAACGGCGCGTGAGGTCTACGCCATGCGCGTCGCCTCCGTCTGCGGGGTCTCGGCTGAGGCGGTGACGGACGCGGTGAAGCAGATACGCAAGCGGAAATATTACGCAGCAAAGCAGAAGCTGAACCGGGAAGAGCAGCGGCCCGCGAAGATGGCCCAGCCAAAGGAGACGGCCATAAAATACAAATATCCGCGCTCGGCGGCAGCCGAGGAGGGCGTCATCAGGCTGCTGAACCTAGACCCTTCCCTCTTCAACGGCCTCGAGCTGAGCGAGAGCGATTTCTCGGCCGAGCCGCTCTGGCACATATATTCTGCGCTCCGGCGGCACATCGACGAGGGCGCCAGGCCGACGCCCGCCGCCCTGAGCGGGGAGCTCACGGGAGAGGAGTTCTCCCTTTTCACAGGCATAATCCAAAAACCGGAGGCTGCTGCGAACGCGAGGCAGGCTCTGGCGGATTACATAGCGGCCATGAGGCAGCGCACACAGCAGGAGGGCAGCCTCATGGACATACAAGCGCAGCAACTAAAAACAAAGAGTTACGGAGGATGAGCCATGTCTGAGAACGAGATAGTAGAGAGCAGGGCTGCGGAGGAGGCCGCCGAGACCAAGTCGAAAGCCAGGAAACGCAGTGCGCACAAGGCGGAAGAGGCTCCCGCACCGGAAGACCCCGAGCTGCTCGCAAAGCAGAAGGAAGAAAAGCTCAACGCGCTCATCGAAAAGGGCAAGAAATCCGGCAAGCTGACCTCCAAGGAGCTCATGGACGTGCTCGACGACATGAACCTTGAGCCGGAGGAGCTGGACAAGTTCTACGACAAGCTCGAGAACCTGGGCATAGACACCGCCGGAGAGGATATCGTTCCCCCGCTGGACGACGACGCCCTGCCGGAGCTTGAAGAGCTGCAGGAGATAGAGGAGGTCACGGAGGAGGAGATAGCGGACACGGATTCGCTGGCAGACACCTTCTCCACCGACGACCCCGTGAGGATGTACCTCAAGGAGATAGGCAAAGTCCCGCTGCTGACTCCCGAAGAGGAGCAGGAGCTGGCCCGGAGGATGGCCGACGGCGACGAGGAGGCCAAAAGGCGCATGGCCGAGGCGAACCTCCGCCTGGTCGTCTCCATTGCGAAGCGTTACGTAGGCCGCGGTATGCTGTTCCTCGACCTCATCCAAGAGGGCAATCTCGGCCTCATCAAAGCCGTGGACAAGTTCGATTACACCAAGGGCTACAAATTCTCGACCTATGCGACATGGTGGATACGCCAGGCGATCACGAGGGCTATCGCCGACCAGGCGAGGACGATACGCATACCCGTCCACATGGTCGAGACGATAAACAAGGTCATCCGTGTGTCGCGGCAGCTGCTGCAGGAGCTGGGGCACGACCCATCGGCTGAGGAGATAGCCGAGGAGATGGGCATGGCCGTGGACAAGGTTCGGGACATTTTGAAGATAGCGCAGGAGCCGGTGAGCCTCGAGACGCCGATAGGCGAGGAGGAGGACAGCCATCTTGGCGACTTCATCCCGGACGAGGACGCGTCGGAGCCGAGCGAGGCGGCGAGTTTCTCGCTGCTTAAGGAGCAGCTCATGACGGTGCTGGACACGCTGACGCCGAGGGAAAAGAAAGTCCTTGAGCTCAGGTTCGGCATTGTGGACGGACGGACGAGGACGCTCGAAGAAGTCGGAAAGGAGTTCAACGTCACCAGGGAGAGGATAAGGCAGATCGAGGCAAAGGCCCTGAGAAAGCTGCGTCACCCCAGCCGCTCCAAGAAACTCCGCGACTTCCTGAACTGAACAAAGCGGGAGCCGGGCCTTCGAGCCCGGCTCCCATTTACTATGATTTGCAAAGCCGCCGCAGAGCGTTTGCTTCGCGGCGGCTAAATTTGGAGGGGTAAGAATCGGTTATGTAAGATAGCCAGTAGGACTACAAGTTAGCGTAACCGTCGAGTAAACAGTACCGAGCAGCGGATGCTTGAACTCGGCTTCCGCGATTGCTGTATCGCCCTGGCAGTACGCTGATGCGCTAACTAGATACCAACTGCCGCTAACAATTTCATAATCGTAAGAAGCCTGGGTGGCTGTTGCTGTGGTACTATTATATTTAAACGTACCAAATACCTTAAAAATAATGAGTACATCGCCAGCCTCATTGCATAGCTCTTGAACTTTGGCTCCGCTGGTCAGCCAGTTCACACGAGTTTGAATCCCACCGGTCTCAACAGATACACAGTACTCATTAGTGGCTGTGATTACTTCATCGCATATATCAGCTGTATCATCTGAAGCAGCAAACACGTTAGTTGTCAACAGTAATGTTGCAACTAAGATCAGACACAGTGTTCGTTTCATTGTCAATATACTCCTTACATATAACGGAATTAACTACCGTGGCATTTGATACTCTGACTTTTTCGCTTTTATATACCATAATAATTGAAAGCACTGACACAGCTAATACGACGCAAATTGCGGCGAGGATCATATGGCGGTTGACCCAGCCGCTTCTCGTCGAGCCGGTTTCTTCGGCCGGGACGCAGCCTTGAAGCTCTGCTGCGACGGCTTCGGGGCTTCCGAAGCTTAAGACGATGTCTTCCTCGCTGCATTTCCCTCCAAGCCGCTCCAATATCTCGCCGGTCAGCCCCTCAAGCAGACGTCTCCTGGTTCTGCGGCTCGCAACAAGCCGCTTGGACACTTGTGCGCAGTACCTTTCCACGAATCTGTTCAATTGCGGCCGCCCCCCTTCAGCAGTTCTGCGCAAACCGCCGATATCTCGAGATACTCCTTCGCCGTCTTCTCAAGATACTCGCTGCCGCTCTCCGTGATCGCATAGTACGTTCTTGCTCTGCCTTCCACCACTTCCGTTCTGTCCTCGCACACATAGCCCTGCTCGAGCAAACGGTACAGCACAGGATAGAGTATCGCCAACACAAACTTGCCCTCGCTCCTGCGATGCATCTCTTGCGTGATCTCATACCCATACATTGGCTTCTCCGACAACAGCCGCAGCACAACGAGAGGGCTGGTGGCGCGTTTGAAAAACGCCTCAAATGAATGTCCCGCCGATTCTTTCTTCATATTTACACACCTTTTGCATAAATAGTATAATTCTATTTATTTTACTAGTCAATATGATTTATTGCTAAGTATCATAATCCGTCGAACACCGGCGTTTTCCCAAACTCTCCACCGCAGATTCAGCACATTACCTGTGCAGCCGCTTCTCAAGCTCCGACTTGATCGACGGTAGACCGCGGTTATTTATCCATATGTTCAACACCAGCGCCGCCAGAGCGCAAAGCAAAAGGACTGGCACTGCGACTGCGGCGCAATCCACGCCCAAACTCAGCTCCACCATGAGAAGCAGGACGCAGGTGCTCATGCAAAGTCTTGACGTGCGCTCGGCCGCGCTGTCCTCCACAAGCACCTTCTCCAACGCATTCTTCCAGATCAGCCACAGCGACACCGCCGTCACAACGCTCCACGCCCTGCCGCCTGTACATATGTTTATAATAATACACGATATTCCCGCAAATGTGAACATCCTGAAAACGTATCTTCTTAGTTTCAACATATTCACTATTTTTTGCTCCGGAACAGGATACCAGATCTCGAGCTCATGCTCCATACAGCATACTGCCTCCCAATTTAAACGGTATGCCGGCCTTTCTGAAGAGGCCGGCCAAGGCGTCCTCAAAGCTCCTGTCCTCCGTCAGCTTAGTCACAGTCAGCATGGCGCTGTTACCCAGCGTCACCATCGCGCAGGCGGCTCTGCTCTGTTCTCCGGTGCCCAGCACAAAATCCAGTTTCTCAACGTGCTTCGCAACATCCTCGGGCAGCTTCGCAACGCCCAGATTCGACAGCGTGCTGGTAAACGCCCTCTCGCCCAGCACACCGTACGCAAGCCTGGCCGCTGGTCGCTTCACCGCCAGAGGGACGTTTGCGAGCGCCCGCACCATGGACGCCGTCCGTGCCAGCATTGCTTTCATGGCGTCTTCTGAGGCGTTTTCCGCCAGCTGGGCGCCGATCTCCGGCAGTATCTTCTCTGCGTCCGCGGCCCTGCTGTTTTCAATTGAAACCGTACAGTACATGGAGAAATTCCTCTGCGTTTTCGATGGGCAGAATCTGCGCATATTTACCGGCACTTGTATCTGTATCCTGCCCTCAGCTCCATCCACGGCCCTGTGGGCAGCTTCCGTCATGAAAGCCAGCACCAGAGCAGTGACGGTGGCGTCCCGGCTGCGGGCCGCTTCTTTGAGCTTCTCAGCGTCCAGCTCCATGTGCAGGAGCCTCGCAGGTCTCTGCTTTGCGAGTTTTCCCCTCAGTTGGAGCGCGGGGCGCTCGGAGAAACCCGAACCTTCCGTACACAGCCCTCTCGCGCAGCGCTCGAAGGCGTTCTCGCACTCCTCACCGTCCGGCCGCGTCCGAGCTGTTGTCACCGGTCTTTCCAGCTCCCCAGATATCCTCAGGTATTCGGTGAGCAACGCGGTCAGGAAGCCTAAGCCGCCCGTTCCATCAGTAAGTATGTGGAAGAACTCCACGCTTATCCGGTTTTTGTAATACACCACTCTGAACGACTGCGCGTCGTCCCTTGAAATGTCCATTGGAGAGCAGGGCAGCTCGCGCTCCGGCCGAACTTCAAAGCATCTTTTTGCGGCGTCAATGTAGTGCCAGAACAGGCCGCGCCTGACCCTGGTAGCGAAAAAAGGATAGTCAGGCATGGTGAAATGCAGAGCGGCCCGGAGCAGCTCGGGTTCCACCGGTCTATCCAAGTATGCCGACAGCCTGAACACCGACATCCAGCCGTCGGTCATGGACATGGGGTATATTTTGGCGGCGTCGTCCAGCGGAAACCAGTAATCCGGCTTTTGCAGGTAAAAGTCGCCCAATCTCGCCGGGTCTAGCCGGTTTGCCGCCTCTTTGGCCGTCAGGCCGCCGCTCATGAGCCGCTCAGCCGCCAATTTGAAATCCCGCAGCATGGCTTTCCGGTATTTGCCCGGCAGATCCAACCTGGCGTTAAGGCTGTATAGCAGTTTTGTCATCATCGGCTCATCCATGCGATCCACCTTTCATTCTAAAAAAACACCGGGCGGCAGCTGCCGCCCGGTGCCGCGCATCACTCCGCTGTGAACCCGAGATCGTCGAGCTCCGACTTTGCCTTCTCCTTTTCGCACCCTATTCCCGTCAGGGTTCACGTCACTGCAGTGCAAGCAGCACAGTACATTCCTTCACATTTCGCTCGTCATACCTCAGTATTCAATATTCCTCCCTGTTATCTTCGGAGACCATCTGTCCCTGGGGTATTTGTCAAAGGCGGGCAACTTTTTTATTCAGGCCCATGAAGCAGAGGACTGTGAGCAGCAGGAGTATTGCGATGACCGCGTAGTAGGCCGGCAGCAGCGCCGGGGCCGTCTGCCTTATCGGTTCCGCATCCATCAGCTCGTAGATGAGCAACTCGCCTCCGCCCGACCAGGGGCGCAGGAGCGCCGCCCTCGCCGCCACCGCCGCCGTTCCCAGGGGCAAGAGCAGGATGTCCCTGGGCTCGAAGCGCTCCGTTCTCGCCGTGGTCAGGCCCAGCAGGAGCAGGCAGCCGTGGCACAGGAGCGATAGCAGCACGTTCTGCTCCGGGTACGCGCCGTAGATGGCCTCGCCTGCGAAAACCATGGCCGCGTAGTAGCAGGCCCCGGCGAGAGCTCCGGCATACGCCGCCCAGCAGCGCAGGCCGCGCCTGCGCGTCAGCATAAGTACCGGGGTCGTGAAGTACGCCGCCGCAGAAAACTCCACGGGCAGCACCAGCGGCCCGCCCAAGATGGGCGGCAGAGCGTACTTCAGAACGTTCACCGCCAGCAAGCCCAGCGATACGGCGCGTACACACCTCTCCCTCGCCCGAACCTCCCAGCGTGCGAGCTCTCCCGAGAGCCAGAGCAGGCCGGCCAGCAGGCAGAGCGCAAAGACGTTCAGCGCACTCACATGAACCAGCCCCAGACGTGCCAGTATTCAAGAGCCCCGGCCGTCAGCATGGACGTGACCATGGCCGCCGCGGCGAAGACCACCAGCGCCGCGAGCGAGATGATGAGCGTCCGGCGCAGCCTTCTCCTGCGCTTGGGCTCCAGCTGGGGCCAGAACGGCACAGAGGGCAGCACGGGCTTTCCGGCCGCCGAGGCCGCCGCGTTCCTGTGGAAGCGGAACCAGCTCCTCCACATCTGCGCCAACAGCCGCGCAAAATAGCCGCAGCCCGCCGCCGCCAGCACCGCCAGCGCAAAGAGCGCCAGCGCGTAGAGCGTCCCGCACCAGTAGGGCATTTCCGGCAGCTGCACATAGGGCTGCATATCAAATGGCACCATCAGGCACAGGCCCACGAGCGCCGAGGACACGGCCGTGCAGGCCACGACCAGCACCCAGCTCGCAAACACCGCAAAAAAGCTCAACACGAAGATGTCCGCAAAAATCAGCCCCGTCCAGGTGAGTGCAGAGCGCCCGAAGCCGCCCGCACGCCGAGTCTCCTGCGCCTCGCCCGGCTCGAACTGCGCCGCGAGCTCCGCCGGGTCGCCCAGCCGCGCCGCCGTCTCCTCCTCCGAATAGCCGTCCGCCAGCTTGTAGTCGAAGTGCCGCCGGTACTCCACCAGTATGTCCTCCGGCTCCGGCACTTTCCGCGATCTCAGCTCTCTTTCGAGCTTATCCATAAATTCAGCTCTCGTCATCTCTGTCTCCTCCAAGTATCTTTGATACCGCAGACGCAAAATTCAGGTACTCTTCCCTGTCGCGCCTGTAATTCTCCATTCCGAGTTTCGTCAGTCTGTAATACTTCCTCGGCGGGCCGCCGCTCTCCTCCTGCAGATAGGTCGTGAGCAGCCCGTCCGCCTTCAGCTTCCGCAGGATGGGATACACCGTCCCGTCGGCAATATCTATGCTCTGCGAGAGCTTGTCGGATATCTCGTAGCCGTAACGATCCCGCTCCGAGAGCATGGCAAGCACGCAGAGCTCCAGCACTCCCTTTTTATACTGCGTATTCATGTCCGGCCTCCCTTCTGTGGTTTTTACACTAGTGAATTATATTCAGTAGTGGTGTAATTGTCAAGAGCGAACGTAATTTTTTCAAGCTCGCTCTCGCTTGACAGGCTCTTCGGGGCGGGATATATTGTTTTTATTGTGTTTGGAGGTGTCTTATGGGACTAATGTTTGACCCCCTCTCCGGCCGCTTTCCATCGGCCCGGAGGGTGATATACGGAAAACGCGGCATGGTCTGCTCCACCCAGCCCCTGGCCTCTCAGGCGGGGCTGGACATACTGAGGCGAGGTGGAAATGCCATCGACGCAGTTATTGCTGCTGCGGCCTGCCTTACGGTGCTCGAGCCCTGCTCAAACGGGCTGGGAGGCGACGCTTTTGCCCTTGTATGGACATCCGGCAGGCTGCACGGTCTGAACTCCTCAGGCCCTGCGCCCGCCCTTGCCGACCCTGACTTTCTGCGTAAAAAGTACGGCCATATACCCGAGCGAGGCTGGTATCCGGTGAATGTGCCGGGCATACCCGCCGCATGGGCCGAGGCCTCGCGCCGCTTCGGCAGGCTCTCGCTGGCCGAGGTGCTTTCACCCGCCATCACCTATGCGGAAGAGGGCTACCCTCTCTCGCCCGTGACCTCCAAGTGTTGGGAGCAGGCCTTTGTCTCCTACTCAAAGCAAGGGGACGAGGCCGGGCTGTTCCGGCCCTGGTTCGACTGCTTTGCTCCCAAGGGACGCGCCCCGAGAGCCGGAGAGCTCGTCTGTCTGCCGGGCCACGCTGCGAGCCTGCGCGAGCTCGCGAGAACCGACTGCGAGAGCTTCTACCGAGGGGCGCTGGCTGAAAAGATCGACGCGTTTTCCCGAGAGACAGGCGGCTGGCTCCGTGCGGATGATCTCTCCGCTTTCAGGCCCGAGTGGGTCGAGCCGCTGTCGGTGAATTACAGGGGCTACACTGTCCACGAGCTGCCGCCCAACGGCCACGGGCTCGTGGCGCTGCTGACGCTGGGCATCCTCTCCGGCATCGAGATGGGCCCGCGTTCAGCCGAAGGCTGTCACAGGCAGATCGAGGCTATGAAGCTCGGCTATGCGGACGGCCTGCGCTACATTGCAGACCCGAGGTATATGGAGCTCTCTCCCGCCGAGCTGCTGGATGAAAACTACCTCGCACGCCGCCGCTCCCTCATATGCGACACGGCGCTCGAGCCGGAGCCGGGCGACCCGCGCTCCGGCGGCACGGTCTACCTCTGCGCCGCGGACGGCGAGGGGAACATGGTCTCGTGGATACAGTCGAACTATATGGGCTTCGGCTCCGGAATAGTCGTGCCGGGCACGGGTATAGCCCTGCACAACAGGGGCTGCAACTTCAGCCTCGACCCCGCCTCACCGAACTGCATGGCCCCGGGCAAACGGCCATACCACACGATAATACCCGGTTTTCTCACGAAGGACGGGGAGGCTGTCGGGCCCTTCGGCGTCATGGGCGCCTTCATGCAGCCGCAGGGGCACGTACAGGTCGTCATGAACACCCTGGACTACGCCATGAACCCGCAGGAGGCGCTCGACGCCCCGCGCTGGCAGTGGGTCGGGGGCAGGAAAATAGAGCTCGAGCCCTCCTTCCCCTCGGACTTTGCCGCCGAGCTGAGAAGGCGCGGCCACGAGGTGTCCGTCGGCGACCCAATAAACTTCGGACGTGGCCAGATCATCTGGCGGGACGAGCACGGAGTCCTCTGCGGCGGCACCGAGCCTAGAGCCGACGGCTGCGTCGCCGCATGGTGAGCAGCTTTTTGCCCTGAAAGCCGCATATACTCTTGATTTTTTCATATTTTTAGTGTAGAGTAGTCCTTCGGCGTCTTGGAGCGCCCGATTGGGGGTATATCCTTGTCTGAACCCAAAAAGCAAAACTACCTGCACGGCGCCGCCATACTCGCGGCCGGCGTTGTCATCATCAAGATACTCGGCGCTATCTATAAGATACCGCTCGGGAACATCCTCGGCGACACCGGTATGTCGCACTTCCTCGTGTCATACAACATCTACGGCGTCTTCCTCACCCTAGCGACCGCGGGCCTGCCCGTGGCGCTCTCCAGGATGATTTCCGAGGCAAATACCATGCGCCGCCCAGCGCAGGTGAAGCGCATCTTTTCCGTCGCCTGGGTCACGTTCTTCGTGCTGGGCCTCGTCTGCACGCTTGTGATGTTCATCTATCCGACCGAGCTCGCGGTGCTCTTCCGCGACCCGGGCGCTTCGCAGAGCATCAAGGCCCTCGCCCCGGCGCTGCTGCTCGTCTGCCTGACCAGCGCCTACCGCGGCTATTGCCAGGGCCACGAGAACATGAAGCCCACCACAGTCGGACAGATATTCGAGGTGCTCTTTAAAGTCCTCACCGGCCTCGCGCTCGCCATTTGGCTCAAGAGCATCGGCAAGAGCCTGTCCATCGTCTCCTCAGGCGCAATTTTCGGCGTCACTGTCGGCTCACTGGCGGCTCTGGTCTATATGTTCATCTACAAGCGACGCAACTACGCCGCCGTCATCGAGTCCTCGGATACGCCGGACAGCAGCTGGCAGATATTTAAGAACCTGCTGCGCATAGGCATACCGATAACCCTCGGCTCGTCAGTACTCTCGCTGCTGAACGTCGTTGACTCGGCGCTCTGCCTGGGCAGGCTCCAGGACGCAGCGGGCTTCAGCGCCGCCGACGCCACTGTGCTTTACGGCATCTACGGCAAGGCCCAGACGCTCTACAACCTCCCCTCGGCCTTCATCACCCCGCTGACCATCTCGGTAGTGCCGGCCATCGCCGCCTGCCGCGTCACGGGACGCAGGCGCGAGGCCTCGGCCATCGCCGAAAACTCGCTGAGGATCTCCACCGTCATAGCCCTGCCCATGGGCGTGGGCCTCTCGGTGCTGTCCTATCCCATCATCAATGTGCTGTACCCGAACAGCAACGCGGCCGGGCCGGAGCTGCTCGCCTGGATGGGCATCGCCTCTTTCTTCGTCTGCATGGCCCTCATCATGAACGCCATCATGCAGGCGAGCGGGAACGAGCGCTACCCCATCTATTCAATGCTCATAGGCGGCGCGGTGAAGGTCGCGCTCAACTGGTGGCTCATAGGCGACCCGGGGCTGAACATACTCGGCGCGCCGATCGCAACTTTGTGCAGCTACGCCGTCATGTGCATCGTGGACTATCTCTTCCTCTGCCGGGTCATGGCCGACAGGCCCCGGCTGGGCAGGATACTCATAAGGCCGGTGCTCAGCTGCGCCGCCATGGGGCTTTCAGCCTGGGCGGTCTACGGGCTTGCTATCCGCTTTATCGGCGGCCCCGAGCCGGGCAGGCTGATGCTCGCCGTCTGTATGCTCGCAGCCATCGCCGTCGCGGTCGTCGTCTACCTCGTCCTCGTCGTCCTGACGAAAGCCGTCACATACGAGGACATGAAGCTCATTCCGAAGGGCGAGAAGCTGGCGAGGCTCCTGAGGATAAAGCCCTGACGGGTGACATAATAAAAAAGCCCGGTTTTTTGGGCCTTTTCTGAGAAAAATATACTTGCGGAAGGGGTTATAGTGTGGTAGATTTTGTGTGCAAAGACAGCTATGACCTCAAGGACTTTATAGACCTTATCGACTATCTGCGCTCGCCCAAGGGCTGCCCATGGGACAGGGAACAGACGCATGAGAGCATCCGGCGCAACGTGCTGGAGGAGGCCTACGAGGTCTGCGAGGCCATCGACGAGGGCAGGCCCGAGCATATGTGCGAGGAGCTGGGCGACCTGCTCATGCAGGTCATACTCCATGCGAGCATGGCAAAGGACGAGGGCCAGTACGATATGGACGCCATCTCCGACATGGCCTGCAAGAAGCTCGTACACCGGCACCCGCACGTCTTCGGCACGGTCAGCGCCGAGACGCCCGACAAGGTGCTCGAGAACTGGGACGCGATAAAGCGTGCGGACAGGGCGCAGCAGACCGCCGCCTCTGCCATGGACGGCATCTCCCACGGCCTGCCGGGGCTCATGCGCTCGGAGAAGATACAGAACAAGGCCGCGAAACTCGGCTTCGACTGGCCCTGCGTCGGCGGCGCCATGGAAAAGCTCCGCGAAGAGGTCGGCGAGCTCCAGGAGGGTATAGACGCGGGCGACCTGGAGAATATTAAGGAAGAACTGGGCGACGTGCTCTTTTCCGCCGTCAACGTGGCGAGGTTCTACAAGCTCGACTCCGAGCAGCTCATGCACGCGGCCTGTGAAAAGTTCATAAGGCGCTTCCGCTTCATCGAAGAGGGCGCGGCGAAGCTGGGCCGCCGGCTCGAGGACATGAGCCTCGAGGAGATGGAGGAGATCTATCAGCAGGCCAGGCACGAATTGGAAGGTAAGGAGCCCGTTCCTGTACAACATTGTGAGTAATTTGCACCGAATTGTGGAATAGGAGCAAATCTCGATATAAACTCATTTACAATATTTTCAGGAGGAATACCAATGAATAAGGCAGAACTCATCTCCGCCGTGGCCGAGAAGGCCGGGCTGTCCAAGAAGGATACCGAGAAGGTCATCACCGCCACCATCGACGCCATCACCGCCGAGCTCATTGCCGGTGAGAAGGTCTCGCTCGTCGGCTTCGGCAGCTTCGACGTCAAGACCCGCGAGGGCCGCACGGGCCGCAACCCCAAGACCAAGGAGGAGATCTGGATCCCCGCCTCCCGTATCCCCCAGTTCAAGCCCGGCAAGGCCCTGAAGGACGCCGTTTCAAAATAAGTTCAGAAATTGAGGCCCGCTCGTTCGAGCGGGCCTCAATTTGTCTAAGAAGTCTTTACGTTTCTATAAAGGGAATAGCGCTGCGCTCCGCCGAAAATGTTTGTACTCCATTTCGTCCCAAAGTGGTTATGACTGCTCGGCTACGTAAATCGAGACCCTGTCCTGGACTATTTTTGCCGCCTCGTCTGCATTCCTGATGCCTGAGAACACCGCGCCGGCCTCCTCGAGTATGATATCCATTACCTCCTCGTCGCAGAGCGATGAATACTTGACGCAGTCGAGAAAACTGAAAAATCTCTCCTCATCCTCTCCACTCAGCTTTCCATCCGCACGGGCGCGTTCGACCATATTGTCCAGGTATGGCCGGTAAAGCGGCAGGCTGCTGTTGAGCTCATAATCCTGCTCTCCAGGGTCATAGCCGGTCAGAATATAGTTGAGGAAGGAT
The DNA here is from genome assembly GCA_902496595.1 of uncultured Eubacteriales bacterium. Classification (GTDB taxonomy): domain Bacteria; phylum Bacillota; class Clostridia; order Oscillospirales; family Oscillospiraceae; genus Scatomorpha. The sequence continues at coordinate 20,819 of CABVBV010000013.1, forward strand.
ACGCAAGCCTCGGGATGCTTTGTACTTGCCATGACGCAAACCGCCCGGTTCGTATACACCATTGAGCCGTTTTCCCCGTCCGGAGCAGGCATACCTACAAAGCAGAGCTTCTCACCGACCTCCGTTTCGAAAGCAGACATCCGGGTCACGCTGCCCACATAGCACACGGACACATACTCTGCGCCGCTCCTGAGCAGCTGCGACGGGGGAACGTAGCTTGATCCCGCTTCTTCCGGGGACTCGGTCATGTGTGCGGCAGTATCCAGCAGCGTTTTGAACTCAGCGTTGTCGAAGTCGCAGCTGCCGTTCTCCCAATCTATCGCCTTTTGCAGATAGCCCGGGCAGGTCATGCGCAGAAAGAGCTCTCTTGAGGCGTTGTAAAACATTTTTGAGCCCGGAGCAAGTTTGGCTTCGGCCTCAAGAAAGCTCTCCATAGTCCAGCCCTCCGCCTCTCCGAAGTTCGAGGCCAGGCCCGCGTATGTCTCCACCCCAAAACCTCTGGAAACATAGTACAGTCCTCCCGAGACCCTGAGTACGTCTGCCATCACAATGCTCTCCGTGTCAAGCAGTCCGGAAAGCTCGAGCAGGCAGCCGCGCCTTATATAACTGTGGACTGGGAGGTTCGTGAGCAAAAGCATATCGGGGCCTTCTCCCGAGGCAATGTCCGCAGCGAGCTTGGTCAGGGCGTCCTGAATGCCAAGCGTACCATTCAGGGTATAGTCGATCTCGCTCACGCGCACTGAGCCGTTTTCGCCGTTGAACGCATCCGTCAGGTCATACATACTGTCGCCGACTGTGCCCAGTTTGAGCGTAAGGATGCCTCCATCCTGCTCCGCGGCGCCCTCGGTAAATATTCCCGTGCCGAGGCTGTCCAGCAGCAGCAGCCTGCCGTCCTCCGTGGCGGCAGCCGCCTTTGGATTTCGTATGCGGAAGCCGCCGCCTCCCCAGTCAACCAGTTCCACCAGTTCTCCTGAGGGCACAAGTCCGCACAGGCCGCTATCGTACAGACAGAGCAATGGATATTCGCCGGCCCCTGTGAAAAGCGTACAGCCGGGCAGATCCAGCCTGAAGACGGCCCCTCCGTCAAGACCGGTGATCTCGAGTTTCTCCCCTGTCTCCGAAACGACATAGACCACGCCGTCTGCACCGGCGACGGCCCTGGCGCCCGGCTCCAGCTCACGGCTCTCAAGCCTCTCGCCCGTGCCGTCGAAGACGTGCAGCGTCTCCTTCTCCTGTATGTATAACAGCTCCCCTATGCAAAACATCCCGACAAATCCTTCCGCCGGGCCCAGGCCATCTGGGCTCAGACTCAGGCGGTTCTCCCCGTCCATGGTCACAAATTTGAGCGCATCGTCTCCAAGCAGCCATATGCCTCCTGAGCCGACGCAGGCCAGGAGGATGCCGGACTCCGTCTTGTACAGCGTCTCCTCTCCATTTTTGACAAGGCTGTATACGCCTCCAAACTCCATCTCAAGGGTGTAAAAATCCTCTCCCCCTGTGAACACCGCTACGGTGTGGTCGCCGGAGGCATCCAGCCTTTCCAATGTATAAGCGGCGCTGCCTCTCACGGGTTCCAGCTCAACCGCGTCTCCGCCGCTGCCGCAGTCTGACAGCACAAGGGCCAAAGCCAGCAGCGCTCCCATCGCTTTCATTTTCACCTTGTTCGACCTCCAGGTAATCACTTGTCCAACCCGAGGATAGCATATAGGTATACAATGGTCAACCTATTGAGGCGAAAAAGCGACGCCCGGCAGATTTGTGCCGGGCGTCGCAGCCGGTATCCATATGGCTCACAGCAACAGCCAAATCATGAGGGGCATAGTCACCGCAGAGAGCACCGTGCCTATGAAGACGCATTCGGAGGCGTAGCCCTCGTCCTTTCCCGCGTTTATGGCGAACAGCGTGGCGAGCATGGCCGTCGGCGCGGAGGCGAGGATGACTGTGACGCCCAGCAGCAGCTCGTCCGTCACGAACAGCTTCACCGCCAGCCAGACCAGCACCGGCGCTATGAGCAGCTTCACCGCTGCGACCACGTACACGCGCCAGTTGCCTGCGACCTTCCTGAGCGGCACCGAGCCCAGGCTCGTGCCCACGATGAGCATCGACATCGGCACCGTCGCCCCGCTGAGCGTCCCGCAGGCGCTGGAGATGAACTCCGGCACCTCTATCCCGCTCAAAAACAGCAGCACAGCCGCTATCGAGGCCAGGAGCGGCGGCGAGAGCGCCTGCTTCAAACTCAGGCCTTCCTTGCCGCCTCTCACCGCAGCCATACCCAGCGTATACGCCAGAAGATTGAAGGGTATGTTCGATATCGCCGCTATGAAGATGCCGTCCGCGCCGTAGATGGACTCTATTACCGGAAAGCCCAGAAACACCGTGTTCGCAAAGGTCACTGCAAAAAAGGTGATGCCCTTCCTCTCGCTGCCCGGCCTGAGCACCACGGCCGTGACCCAGCCCAGCGCCGCCAGCACCACAAACATCACCACAAAGACCAGAATGGTGAAACCCACGCCCGCTATGTCCATCTCCATGTCCGTATTCATCACCGAATACAGCACGGTGAACACCAAAAGGACGTTCATCACCACGCCCGAGGCCCTTCTGTTGAACTCCGGCCCCGTCACGCCCAGCCGGGCACAGACGAAGCCTACAACCATTATGAATACCAATATCCCCATCTGGGATATGACCTGTGTCATGTCCATCCAGACGTTCCCCCGTATCTATATGTGCAGCAAAAGTGTCGCAAGGGTGAAGTAAATGAGCAGCGATACGGCGTCCGTTATCGTCGAGATGAGCGGGCTGGCCATGACCGCGGGGTCAATGCCGATCTTCTCCGCCGCCATGGGCAGCGTGCTGCCCACGGCCTTGGCGAACATTACAACAAAGATGAGCGTGATCGAGACCGTAGCCGCCACCAGCACCGTCACCTCTGTGTTGCCCAGCAGCAGCCGGTCGACGACCAGCATTTTCACGAAGTTTACCGCCGCGAGCGTCGCGCCGCAGACCACCGCGACCCGTATCTCCTTCCAGACGACCCAGAGTATGTCCTTCGGCTCCGTGTCGCCCAGCGAGAGGCTGCGGATGACAGCCGTCGAGCTCTGCGAACCTGAGTTGCCGCCCGTGCCCATCAGCATGGGTATGAAGCCCGTCAGCACCGCACACTTCGCCAGCGCGTCCTCAAAGCCCGTTATTATCATGCTCGTGAAGGTCGCTGAAAGCATCAGGAACATCAGCCATGGTATCCTGCGCTTCCACATCTCCACAACGCCCGTCCTGGAATACGGCTTGTCCGAGGGCGCGATACCGGCCATGCGGTCGAAGTCCTCCGTGGCCTCTTCCTGCAGCACGTCGATGACGTCGTCGACCGTTACTATGCCGACCAGCCGGCCCTCCTTGTCAACAACAGGAATGGCCAGGAGGTCGTAGTCCGAGATCATCTCCGCCGCGACCACGCGCTCGTCCGTCGTCCGGCAGAAGATGACGTTCGTGTCCATGATGTCTTCGATGACGGCCTCGTCATCCGAGAGCAGCAGGTCTTTGACCGTTACCACGCCCTCGAGCTTCCGGTCTGCCGAGGTGACGTAGCAGACGTAGATCGTCTCCTTGTCCTCACCGATCCGGCGTATCCTCGCGATCGACTCGCGGACGTTCATGTACTTTTTGAGGTCTACGAACTCAGCGGTCATGATGCTGCCCGCAGAGTCCTCCGGGTATTTCAAATACTGGTTTATGAGGTTCCTGGTGGCAGGAGTCGCGTTGCGCATGACTCGCTTGACGATATTGGCGGGCAGCTCCTCCATCATGTCGACCGCGTCGTCGACGTACATATCCTCTATGATGAGGGCCAGCTCGGTATCCGTGATGGAGTTGATTATCGTCTCCTGCTCCGGCGCGTCAAGCTCCGCAAAGACCTCTGCGCCACGCTCTTTTGACAGCAGCCTGAACGCAGTCGCCATGCGCTTGCCGTCTTCCTCGCCAAGTTCGGTGAGAAATTCGGCTATGTCAAATTCGTTCATCTCCTCCAGCTCGAGCTGGAGCGCTTTCATTTTATGCGCCTCGAACAGTTCCTTCAGATGTTCCAGGCGGAGCTCGACGCTGTTTTCCTCCAAACCTGCTCACCGCTTCCAAAAAATCAGATTCCCAGGTACTCCTTCTGGCTCTCGCTCATCTCGTCTATCTCGACGTTCATGCTCTTGAGTTTCCTTCTCGCCACGGCCTTGTCGATCTCCTCGGGCACCTTGAGCGGGGCGCAGGGCAGGCTGCCCCTGTTCTTCGCCAGGTACTCCGCCGACAGCGCCTGGATCGCGAAACTCATGTCCATGATCTCCGCCGGATGTCCGTCGCCTGCGGCCAGGTTCACGAGCCTGCCCTCGGCAATTACAAATATCGTCTTGCCGTTCGGCAGTTCGTATCCGGTTATGTTGTACCTCGCCTCATAGCTGTTCACGGCGTATTCATTGAGCCCCGCCATATCGATCTCAACGTCGAAGTGTCCTGCGTTCGTGAGGATCGCGCCGTCTTTCATGAGGTCGAAGTGTTCCTTCGTTATGATGTCGCAGCAGCCGGTGACGGTGCAGAAGATGTCGCCTATTTTCGCAGCCTCGCGCATGGGCATGACCTCGTAGCCGTCCATGACGGCCTCAAGCGCGTGTACCGGGTCTGGCTCGGTGACGATGACCTTGGCGCCCAGGCCCGCGGCGCGCATAGCGACGCCCTTGCCGC
>CABVBV010000014.1 GCA_902496595.1 uncultured Eubacteriales bacterium
GCAAACGACTTCGACAAGCTGCTCTCCACCCTGCTCATCGGCAACAACATCGTGAACATCGCCGTGTCATCCATAGGTACGGTCATGTTCATCCAGCTGCTGAACGACCCGGACAAGGGCGCGTCTGTCTCGACAATCGTCGTGACGGTCGTAGTCCTCATTTTCGGCGAGATAACTCCCAAGAGCATCGCCAAGGAGGCGCCCGAGGGTTTTGCCCGGTTCTCCGCGCCCATCATCAAGCTGTTCATGTGGCTGCTGCTGCCCCTCAGTTGGATATTCGGGCTGTGGAAAAAGCTCGTGTCCAAACTCTTCCGTGTGAAAGACGACAGAAGCATGACCCAGGAAGAGCTCTCCGTGCTGGTTGATGAGGCCGGCGAGGGCGGCGGCATCGACAGCGACGAGGTGGAGCTGCTCAGAAGCGCACTGGAGTTCACCGAGCACGAGGCCGGCGACATTTTAACGCCGAGGGTAGACCTCGAGGCCGTGCCCCTGGACGCCGATGCAGAGAGCGTTGCAGAGGCTTTCCGCAGCTCGCGCTTCTCCCGCCTGCCGGTCTACGAGGGCAGCATCGACAACATCGTCGGAGTCGTCCATCAGAAGGACTTCTACGACCTCGGCCTCGGCGAAGGCGGACTGCGCGAAATCATGACTCAGCCGGTCTACGTCCCCGCAAGCATCAAGATCAGCGCCCTGCTCAAAACACTTCAGCGGGCCAAGGCTCATATGGCCGTGGTCACGGACGAGTACGGCGGCACCCTCGGCATCGTCACCATGGAGGACATACTCGAGGAGCTCGTCGGCGACATCTGGGATGAGCACGACGAGGTGGTGGAAGAACTGCATCAGACCGGTGAGAACAGTTACAGGGTCAGCGGTTCCGCCGAGCTTGACGAGATCTTTGAGCGCTTCGACCTCGCCTGCGAGAGCGAGAGCGTCACCCTCAGCGGCTGGATAATGGAGCAGCTCGGCCGCATCCCCAAACCCGGAGACAGTTTCAACTTCGGCGGCCTGAGCTTCACCGTCCTCAAAGTGGACAGCCGCAGAGTCACCGAAGTTGAGATCAAAAAGCTCCCGCCTCTGGAGGGCGAAGAGGAATAATCAGGCATTATCCGCAAACGCCCCACAGCCGGCCCGGCTGCGGGGCAATTTTGCGCCCTATGTGATTGACATATCTGAAAAGGAGTTTATAATGGATAGTTATGAGTAGAAAGTGAATGTCTGGTGATATATCTTGAGCCTTGAGCTGACCCATTTATCAGAAAATGAATATGAGCGGTTGAGCTCCGGTGAGATGTCTCCGGCAATGGCGGCGAAGTATCTCCAGGAAGGTTCGTTCAAGCTCAGGAGCTTTGACGAGGTATTGAAGGGTATCTATCCCAGTTCAGACCTTCAGGCAAGGCTGATATCCGCCTTCATGGAATCCGAGCCCGGTGCGAACAAGGAGAGCGTCAGCCGTAACGTCAGGAACTGGATAAGCGGGCACTCCAAGCCCACCAGGCGTGAGGACGTATTCAGGATAGCGTTCGGGCTGGGACTTTCCGAATCGCAGGCAAACCGGCTGCTCGGTATGTGTACCGACTACGGCGTACACTATCGCAACGGCAGGGACGTTGTTTACGCCTGGTTCCTGCGTATGGGCCTGGGCTACCCCGAGGCCCGTGATTTTTTCGTCAGCCTGCCGGAGATGCCGAGGTACGACGTCCCTCCGGATGGAGAGGCCGCGCATCTCACAAGGGATCTCCAGAGCAGCTTTTTGCAGGTACATACCAAAGACGAGCTGCGCGACTGCTACATTGCCAATCTCAGCCGCTTCGGTGCGCTGCATCTGAGAGCATATGAGTATTTCAGAAGATATCTGGACAGGCTCATCCATCCCGTTCCGGCCTGGACAGGGCTCCAGGAGCCGGACTACTCGATGGAGGCGATCATGGAGCTCTATTTCTCCATGAATATGCCCTCGAGCCGGAGCAAGTGCGGTTACAGTGTTGTGCAGCGGCTGATAAAGTACAACTGGCCCAACACCACAGCACTTAAGAATATTCGGAACCGGAAGCTGGACGTGCCCAGAAAGCTGCTGCTCCTGCTGTATGTCATAACCGAGAACGTGATAGACGGGGAGTATCAGGAGACGGATGAGGATTATCTGAGCCCCAGGGATAGGCTGGACGACCACTGGTTCGCAATAAACGCCATCCTCTCCGACTGCGGTATGCCGCCGCTCGACCCCAGAAACGCCACGGACTGGCTGGTGCTCTACGCGGTAACTGCAACGGACGAGTCCATGAGCGAGAGGATGGAAAAGGTCATAGAACATATGTTCGCCGGAAAATGAGAACTCGGGCCGGACATCTTTCCTGAAACACGGCGCCGCCGGAGCATCGCAGCGATGCTCCGGCGGGCGTTTTTTGTTTACTCTGCCGGGTATCAGTTCCAGGCGCCGATCGAGCTCTCGCTCTCAAACGTGGAGCCTTCCCGCAGGACGAGCGCTTCATCCGGGTCTTTGTAGATAGAGCTGATGCTGCCCGTGTTCACCAGACTGCCGCTCAGTTCTATTCGGCAGCTCAGGTAGAGCTCGCCGCTGTTTTCGCATTCTCCGGATATGAGGATGCTGTTTATATCGCTGAAGTTCAGGGCGCTCAGGATGCCTTCGTTTTTCAGGCTGCCGTCCGTGCCTATATTCAGGAGCCCGCCGTAACTGTCGAAACTGCTGTCAGCACGTATTCCCACCTTCGCGCCGTCGAATATGCTCATCGAGCCGAACTGTGCATAGGTGGAACCGTCGGCCAGCTCGATATCGGATGCGCCTGCCAGTGCGACGTCTCCGAGTTGGATCATGACGGATTCGCTCAGGTCTATATCCAGCTCATCCGAGCTCACCCTCTCGCCGTTCAGGACAAGGAAACTGTCGTCGCTCAGGCTCACGCGTTTCAGGCTGCTCTCCTGCATCCCATTGTTGGAGTTCGCGTACACGGCCATGGAGCCTTCGATCAAGTCCAGCTCCGCGGCGTTCAGTCCGCTGATCCTGGTATATGCCCATGAACCGCCGCTCAGGCTCATCCTCGTGCCGTCTCCGCTGCCAGTCCAGCCGGATATCAGCTCGACCATGCCTGCGTTGCAGACCTCAATAACGTCGCAGCACAGCTTCCCGTTCACGACGAACAGCGAGCCCTCGACCACGACCGCTTCGCCCTCCGGCAAACTCAGGCACGCGTCGTAATACACAAACACGGGCTTTGTCACCACAAGGCTCCCGCTCAGCTCAATATCTTTGTCTATCCTCACAGCCTCTATCGAAGGGTCGCTCAGCGCGGCCATGAGCTCGTCTTCGCTCGTGACCACATGGATATCAGGGCCGTCTATGAGCGTGAAATCCGCTTCCCAGCATTTCCCTTCTATTTCCCCCGTGATATTTGTATAGTTGCTTCTGGTGACGAACACGCCGTCCTCTGTCCTCAGCTGTGCTCCGTCCTCGATGTTGAGGATGTAACCGTCATAGTAATCCAGCAGGCCCCTGTTTTCGCAGACGGCGCCTCGAAGCAGGTTCAGTTCTCCGCCGCCGCTGTATATGCTGCCGTAGTTTTCGAGACTGCCCTCCACGTCCATCGTCCCGTAGTTATTCAGTTCGCCTCCGACGATGAGGCTGCAGTCTGCGCTCACCTTGAAACTGCCGTAATTCCTGAACACGGCCTGGTCGTATCCAACGGTTCCGTATTCCAGGCTTCCCTTACTGCTCGTTATGGAGCCCAGGTTATACACGTCGCCCCACATGGCGTTATATTCCTCGAAGAAGAGCTCTCCGGTATTTACTATATAGCAGTCCCCGCCTTTCATCCAGAGACCGTTTCCGGTTCTAAGAACGCCCCTGTTCAGCAGTTCGCACTGTTCTCCTTCGAACCACAATCCGCAATCCAAGCTGCCGTTGTTCACCAGAGCGGTTCCTTCAAGCATGAGCGCGGCGTCTTCCGCCCCGTCGGCCGTGGAGATCCGCGCCCCTTTTTCCACCAATATCGGGACGCTGGAGTACAGGTCTTCGGTGAGTTCAATATTTCCCTTCACCCTGATGCTCTCGGCTCCGCCGCTGCAGGCGACGCTCAGCTCCTTAAGGCTGGAGACGGTGACGGCGTTTTCAAAAGACGGGTCTGACATCAAGCTGAGCTTCGCGCCGTAGTGTTCGCCCGAGATATATGCAGAGCCGACGCCCTCGGTCACGATGATATTGCCGTTTATTATGGAGCTCTCGTCGCCCACGACGCTCCCGTCTTCGACGTACACATCCGAGTTCAGCTGCCCCTGCGTCCAGAGAACGGCTCCGCTCTTGAGCCTGAACAATCCGCGGGCTCCCAGTTTCGAGCCCTCGTCCACGAGCAGCGGCTTTGTGAGCTCGATCGCCGAATCCAGCCATATATCTCCGCTGGCTGCGACGGCCTCGACGGACGAGTCCGAGAGCAGCTCGCGCAGCATGGCGCCGTCTGTTGCAACGGCGGCGTTTGCAAAAAGCTCGTCCCTGTCCGGGCCCGTCCATGTGTTGTTTACGGTCATCTCATCGGACGGGCTCCAGGTCACGTCCGGCTCGGTTTCCTGTTTTCCCGTTCCGGAGAGTATGGCTGCCAGCAGAATGCAGATCAGCAGCAGCGAGCCCGCGACGGCTCCTGCAACGGCCTGCCTTTTGTTCTTCTGCTTCCCGCTCTGTACGGGTTCGGTCTTCCGCTCCGGCTCCGTCTTCTGAGCGGGCCCCGGGCCCGGGACATGGGGCTTTTCCTGCTCTTCGTCCTCATAAAGAGCGGTATGCAGCTCCTCTATCGTCCTGTATCTCTGGTGCTGCTTGATGCCCATGCCGTGCAGGAGCGCCTTCTCCTGTTTCTCCGTCAGGTCTACACCGAGCTTCCTAGGCAGGATGATCTCATCGTCCATGAGCCGGTCAAGGGCCTGCGGAGGCGTTTTTCCGGTTATGCAATAATATATCGTGGCCGAAAGGCCGTACACATCCGTCCAGGGGCCCTGACCCTTATGCTGGTACTGCTCTATCGGCGCGTAGCCGTGTTTGAGCGTTATTGTCATCGTCTCAGTGCCCTGGGTCGATTCCCGGGCACAGCCGAAGTCCAGCAGCCGGACGCTTCCACGCTCCAGCATCAGATTGTCAGGGCTGATGTCGCGGTGGATGAGCCCCGCCTCGTGTACCGCGCTCAGGGCAGAGAACAGCGGCTCTATCATCCGAAGCAGCTCCTTGGCCGGGATACGGCCGCCTCGCTGCGCCACCAGCTCCTTGAAAGTCGTGCCGTCCACGTATTCCATGACGATATAGGCGGTGTTGTTCAACTCGAAGAAGTCGCGGACAGATACTATCTCCGGCTGCTTATCCATCTTCGCCATTGTCCTGGCTTCGTAGAGGAAGCGGCTCTTGCCCTTTTCAAAGCTCCCCGACGCTCCGGCGTAACTGCTGACATTCAGCGACGCCGCCGAATGCCTTGCCACCCAGTTGGTGGGGAAATATTCCTTTATTGCCACCTTCAGCTCCAGCCTCAGGTCGCAGCCTATATATGTTATGCCGAAGCCGCCTTCGCCCAACATTCGCCCTACGAGGTATCTGTCCATGAGCACCGTTCCAGGAGGCAGGTGGTGCGGCAGCGGGAAGTATGCGCCGGAGGTGAGGCCGCAGTTCGGACACACGCCGCCCTCGCCCAGCGGAGTCATACAATACGGGCAGTACTCCATATTCACGGCCGTCACCCCTTTCTGCTCTGAATATATTCCCATTATATTCGCTCCTTCACGCATTTTCAACCGCTGTCTCAATTCTCGGTGCCTATGCAGCACAGGTAGATGGGCTCGTCTTCAAGTCCGCTCCAGAATATCCCGACGGCGATATTGTTGAAGAGTTCGCCCGTATCTTCGTCCTCACCGTAGAACAGCTCAACGCATTTGCCGGACACATAGGCGTCGACCTCATCATAGTCGTTCAGCTTCTTTATGAGCTCGGTCGCAGACCTGTAATCCACTCCATATTCTTCAAGGATGGTGTCGAAATCCCCGGCGTAGGGGCGGTCGTGGTCGAAGAGCAGGGAGAGCTCGTTTGCCCTCTGAAGCGTGGCCTTTGCCAGATCATAGTCCGGGCCCAGGTGCTCGAGGTCATAGAAGTCCATCGTCTGGTCGCGCTTCACATTAATATCATTCGCCAGCCAGCAGCTCAGGTACCAGCAGACGCAGAAGTCTCCCGCGGAAAAGTCGGATTTGAGCTGCCATATGGCCTTGTTGAACAGGTCGAAGGGGAAGGCCATCTGTGAGGCCAGATACACCACCAGGCCGTCTTCCGCCTGGTCGAGCGCCCCCTCGTACATCCACATTACCGGATAATCGCCCAGGCTCTCCTGTATCTCGACCACTTCAAGTCCCGCCGGTATATCCATTACAACCGCGTTGTCGTCCTCCGTCACGCCGTACACTACTCCATCGCTCGTGACATCGACGATCACCAATTCTCCGAAACCCGTATCCATGCCGTAGTCGAACACACACACCTCGGAGCCGAGAGCCCAATCCTCGCGGCTGAAGCTGAAGTCGTTCACCAGCACGATCGCCCTGAGACTGTCGCAGCCGGAGAACGCCCCCGGCGCCGCCTCAGCGTTTCTGAACAGGTAGATGCTCTCGAGCCTTGTGCAGCCGCTGAAGGCATTCGCGCCTATTTGGGACACATATTCCGGTATAATGATGGAGCTCATTGCCGTCTGGTCGGAAAATGCGCCGTCGTTTATCATCGTAACGGGCATCCCGTCTATTTCCTCGGGAATGGTGATGTGTCCGCTGATGAGGCCGTTATAACCAGTTACGGCGACGCTGCCGTCGAGGCTCACATATTTCAAGCCGTCTTCGGTCATGCCCGTCACCTGTTGGCCCACCTGGCCTTCGTCCGGCATTTGCGTGACATACGGCGCCTCGCTCGCTTCCGTTCCGGAAGTGGGCTCCGTCCATGCGGCGCTGCCGCCCGGCTCATCGTCTCTACTGCTCAGGCCGATGACGATCGTCAGGATTACTACCAAGGCTGCCGCCGCGATGCCTATTGCCTTGAGAGGCGGCTTCTTCCCGGTCTTCCGCGGCCCCAGCGGCACGTCGTCCGTTCTTTTGCTCTCGTCCGCCCTATCGTACAACTGGCTCATGAGCAGCTCCATGCTCTGCGGCCTCTTGGTCGGCTGGACTTCCAGGCCCCAGAGCAGGGCTTCCTCCTGCTTTCGGCTCAGCTCGGCCCCGAGCTGCGTCGGCAGCGTTAGCTCTGAGCCCTCGAGCCTGTCGACCGCCGAGGCGGGAAGGCTGCCCGTGATGCAGTAGTATATCGTGGCGCAGAGAGAATATATATCTGTCCACGGCCCCTGGCCCCTTGTTTGGTACTGCTCGACCGGGGCAAAGCCGTGCTTGAGCAGGATGCTCATGGAGCGTCCGTCCTCTATTGACCGGGCGCAACCGAAGTCTATCAGTTTCAGGCTGTCGTCCGGCATCCACATGATGTTGTCCGGGCTGATATCCCTGTGTATGATTCCGGAACTGTGCAGGGCGCCGATGTCGGCCATGAGCGGTCTTAACATCGAGAGCAGCTTCTTAGCCGGGAGCCGTCCGTTCTCCTGCATCTTCTGGTGCAGCGTCACGCCATCCAGAAATTCCATCACCAGATATGCCGTGCCGTTTGTGCTGAAGAAGTCCACCACCTGGACTACCGTTTTGAGCTCCGTCTGCCTTGCGAGCAGCCTGGCCTCGTCCAGAAAGCTGGTCAGAGCGCCCTGGAGCTGCTGGGAGCAGCCGGGCTTCGGCACCACGGCGACGGAGTCCCCCGCCCTCTCCGCGCACTGGACTGGGAAGCATTCCTTGACCGCGACCCTTCGGCCGCTGTCGGGCTCCACCGCGATATAGGTTATTCCAAAGCCGCCCTGGCCTATGGCCGCACCCGTCAGGTAACGGTGCAGACCGCTGCCGTCGAGCATTGTCCCCGCCGGCAGCTGCTGCTCTCCCGGAGTCCAGCTCAGCGGCTTGCCGCAGTACTGGCAGAACTTGCCCGAGGCAGAGTGCATACAATGCGGACAGTATTCCATTTACACTACCCCGCCCCTTCTTGTGACTATGAAGCTCTCCCGCTCGGAGCCGAGCCAGAAGCTGTCGCCGACTTTGAGCTCCGCGGCCTGATTCGGCGCCAGCTTGACCCCTCCGTTTATGTATGTGCCATAGGTCGAACCCAGGTCTTTGATATACAGCCTGCAGTCCTGGACGTTATAGATGAGTACACAGTGAACTGCGCTCACGCCCTGAGTGTTCTGCGGGAACACCAGGTCGTTCCGACTCGGGTCACGCCCCATCCTCACCTGCTGTGCGAGCGAGAAGCGCTTTCCGGCGAAGGCGCCGCTCCGGCACTGTATCCTGAGTTCCTCCCGTTCAAAGGCGGGCTGCGTCTTCTCGTAGTCCTCCGGCTTCGGGCGCGGGGCGGGTGGCTTGCTTCTCCTGAAGCGGTTCATAAACGCAGGGTCTTTCCTGAGCACGAAATACGCTCCGGCCGCCGCCGCAAGGACGATCAGCACGACGACTATCCAGACCCAGGCCGAGCCCGAACTGTAAGTGCCGTAGCTTATGCCCAGCTCGTCGAGCTTGTCGAGTGCGTAGCTGAGGTCTACCGCATAGTAGCTGTTCACGTCTCCAGTGGAGGCGTCACCTCCGATGCCGTAGGTGTTTATACCGATTACCGCGCCGTCAGAGTTGAGCAGCGGGCCTCCGGAGTTGCCGTGGTTGAGCTGGGCGTCGTGCTGGATCAGCTTGGTGTTGCCGTAGCTCGAGCTCTGGGTGAATCTGGAGATGACTCCGCTCGTAAGAGTGACGTCTTCCACATCCGCCACAAGGCTCTCACCGTAGACTCCGGCCTCAGTCTCGTCCGAACTGCCGGGGTACCCGAGCGCATAGACGCTGTCTCCGACCTCGAGCTTCGAGTTGTCCGCGAGCAGCGGAAGCGCGACGCGGCCTGCGGGCTTCTCGCTCGCCTTGATTATTGCATAGTCCGGGTACATACCCGAGGACGAGTAGAGCACGGTGCAGGGTATCGCCTGGCTGGTGTCGAGGCCCGTCACAGGGTTCCAGGCCAGGTCGTTCTTGAGTATCCAGACGTTCACCGCCGGGGCGTCGACCACGCTGCCTGACTCTGTATAAAAGCTGGACTGGACGACGTGCGTGTTGGTAACGAACACATCCGTCGGCTCTCCCGGCTTGCCGACTCCGAAGCCCGAGCCTGTCGCCCAGGCGACTTCGCCGGTGCTCAGGTCGGGTATGAGCGCCAATATGCGCACCACGCCGGAGCGCGACTCCGCGGCTATCTTCCCGGCGTTCGAGCCGCAGCCCGAGAGCGCGGTCAAAAGAAGCAGGGATGCGATCAGCAGGCACAGAACTCTCTTTTTCATACTTTAACCCCCCTGATTATATCAGTCCATATCCACCCAGACCGCCGCAGCGCTGTTGTTGTCGTTGCCCGTCGGCACACGTCCGGCCAGTCTGTCCCGCATAAGCTCCAGCCATTCCTCGGCGCTGCCCGCCGACGCCAGGTCTTCCTCCATCTCCCGCTCCACAACGTACTCCCAGAACCCGTCCGTACAGAGCAGAAATGCGTGTCGGCCCGGAGACAGGGGCTCAAAATGCGTATCAACTTTCAGCTCCCCGTCCTGGCCAAGCGCCCGGTAGACCCTGTTTCTGTCCTCGTGGAAGCGTATCTCCTCGGCGGTAATCGTACCGAGCATCACTGCTATCTGCGACGCGCTGTGATCCCGGCTCTGGTATACCAGCTTGCCGTTCAGAAAATGGTATATCCTGGTGTCTCCCGCGTGAGCCCAGGCCGCTCTCATGCCGTTGAGGGCCAACAGGGTAACGGTCGTCTTCATAGAACAGGCTGAGGTCTGGAGCGCGAGCACCTTCCTGTGCGCTGCCTGGATGAGCTCGCCCAGGTAGTCGTCGCTCACAGTTCCGTCCCAGTTCCGGCAGATAAGCTCTGCCGCCGCCTCAGATGCGTCCCGGCCCCCGCCGTGGCCGCCCAGGCCGTCCGCAACGACCAGGCAGAGCGCTTTGTCGAAGGGCCTTGCAAACTTCACGCAGTCCTCGTTCCTGGCGCGGCCGCCTATGTCGGTATAGCTTGCTGTTTGTATCATCCGATGTTCCGCCTCCCGCCTGAACCGGCCTCTATGACTATGGCTGTATAGTTATCTTGGGCGCTGTGGCCCTTGGCCGCGACCAGACTATCTATCTTCAGTGCGGCGCTCTCCGCGTCGAGCTCCAGAGCTGAGGCCAGCTCATCCGGCCCGATGGCGTTATACACTCCGTCGCTCATGAGCACGAACCTGTCCCCGGGCTTGACCCTCACCGGAGCAGCCGGTATGTCCACATATCTGAGCCTGCCCATGCCCAGGTAACTGGTGAGGCCGCCGCCTTTCGGGTGCATCGCCGCTGTCTCAAGGTCTTCCTCTCCGTTCACAGCGGCTATGAAAAGCTCGTTTCGGTAGATGTGCTCCCGGTTCAACTGTATGAGTTCGCCGTCCCTGTACATGGATATCCTGCTGTCTCCAACGGAGAGCCAATGGAACTCCCCGTCCCTTATCAGCGCGGCCGCCAGGGTCGAACCGCTCTTAGTCAGCCCGTCCCGGCCCAGGAGCCGGTTCACTGAGAGGTTTGCGCGGCCAAGGAGCTCCAGCAGCACGGCACGCGGTTCTCCTTTGGCAGAACAGAAACCGGAGAGCATGGCGCTCACCGCTTCCTGGCTCACCTTGTCTCCGTCCTTGAGCCCGCCCATGCCGTCCGCAACAACGGCGAGCAGTCCCTGCTCCTCCGCCAGTTCCTCCGGCGACACTGCAAAGCAATCCTGCTGGCTCTCCCTGGCTCCAAGCTCGTGTACCTTTCCGACCCTGAGCTCACAGCCCCAGGCTCCATCATCCGCTCTCTTCACCGGAGGCATCGGTGCGGGCCTGCGCTTTTTCTTTCTCCTCAACGCCAAAACCGCCGCTGAGACGGCCAGCGCCGCCGCTACAACACCCAGTGAGAGCCAAAGCAGAGGGCCGCCGAAACGCGGCTCAACAGGCTCCGTATCCCCGGGCGCTTCGGCTCCGACCGTCTCCACCGGCTGCCCCTGCGCCGCCGGAGGCTGCGTGACCGTCGCCGGTTCCTCAGTAACTACCGGCTGCCAGGTGGGCGCCAGTTCATCCGTTGCGGAAGGCTCCAGCGTGGCTGCCGGCGCCAGCGTTATGACCGGCTCAGGCTTGACGGTCGGGTAGCCCTCCCCGGAGCCCGCCGAGAGATATATGCCGCGCTCACGCATCGGCAGTCCCGTTCTCATCCCAGCCGAAGCTCTTGCCGCAGAGCGATATAAACATGAGCTTTGTGGTACCTATGGAGATGATATCCCTGTCGTTTAGCTCAACGGCGCTTAGGACGGTCTTTCCATTGACTTTTATCAGGTTCCGGCCTGCCGACGGCCCGACGTAATAGACCCTGTCGCTGCTGTCATAGGCGACCATGGCGTGGTTCTGGGCCGAGATCTGGAGGTCGCCCCTGATGTGGACGTCGCCCGCTTCGCGGCCGATATAGTTATAGCCCGCGTGGAGCCTGAAGTCCTCTCCCCTCAGGCGCCCCTCTATGCACACCAGCCAGCCCACGACCGGTTCGGCAACGCCCTCCGACGGGTCGACGCTGATGACTGTGGGTGCGAAGCCTCCGATCTGCTGAGAGCCGATCGCAATGGTTTCGGGAAACTTGCCCGGCTGCGCCGCCTCCGGGGCGTCGATCGCCTCCGTGCGTCCCAAACCTGCACCTCCGCACTCCGGGCAGGATGAATGCAGGGCAGCGTTATAGTAGTGGCCGTTCGGGCACTGAACCATCTTTATCTCCATATCAAAACCTCCCAAGAAAGTCTATTGTTCCGAGCTGCTCAAACTATAACACCCCCTTCTGCGCCGTAGTCCAGCTCTTTTCCATCTCCCGCACGGCGCATGGCCCTTGACAACATATACCCGTATGGGTATAATTGAACTTGAAAGCTTGAGGCGGGGGTGGAACTTTTGAAAGCGTTTATCGGGGCTTTGGAGAGAGGGCTGGAGTATGGTGGGATACGGAAGGACATCATACTGCTGGTCATTTCGGGGGCGGCGGTGCTGCTGAGCCTCTTTGGCGTGCGGCCTTTTCGCTTTGATCTGGCCTGGGTCGCCATAGTGCTTTGCGGCGTGCCCATCATACTTGAAGCTATTATCGGGCTGGTCACAGCCTTCGACATAAAGGCGGATGTGCTCGTTTCGCTCGCGCTCATCGCCTCCGTCTGCATTGGCGAGTTCTTCGCGGCCGGGGAGGTCGCATTCATCATGCAGCTCGGAGCGCTGCTGGAGGAGCTGACCGTTGCGAAGGCCAGGGCGGGCATTGAGAAACTCGTACACCTCACGCCTCAGACAGCGAGGGTCATCTCCGGCGGGTCTGAGAATGTCATACCTGCGCAGGAAGTATGTGTGGGCGACCTGCTCCGGGTGCTGCCCGGAGAGACGGTACCGGTCGACGGAGTCATTATCTCCGGCCAGACCTCCATCAACCAGGCGGTCATGACCGGCGAATCTCTGCCGGCGGACAAGGGCCCCGGGGATGAGGTCTCCAGCGGCACTGTCAATCAATTCGGGGCCTTCGATATGCGCGCAGTCAAGGTCGGGGAGGACAGCTCCATTCAGAGGATGATACGGCTCGTACAGTCGGCCGACGCGGGCAAAGCCAGGATCGTGGGGCTTGCGGACAGGTGGGCTACCTGGATAGTAGTCATAGCGCTTTCGGCTGCGGCCCTGACCTGGCTCTTCACGAGCGAGATCATCAGGGCGGTGACTATCCTTGTTGTCTTCTGCCCCTGCGCCCTGGTGCTTGCTACGCCTACTGCCATAATGGCGGCAATCGGGAACGCGACGAGGCACGGTTTTCTCGTCCGCGAAGGAGACGCGCTCGAGAGGCTTGCAAAAGCCAACGTCATCGCATTTGACAAGACCGGCACCCTGACCTGCGGCGCTCCCGAGGTGGTAGAAGCCCGGAGCGTTGCCGGCGGGCCCGGGGACGCGGAAGTTTACCGGGCTGCTGCGGCGGCGGAGCAGCTCTCGGAGCATCCGCTGGGTAAGGCGATCGTCGGCTGCTATCGAAAGGCTTTCGGGGCCGCGCTGCCGGTGGCTGAGGATTTTCAGATGTCGCCTGGCAGGGGCGTCTCGGCCACTGTCGGCGGCCGCAGGATCCTCGCCGGCAATCCTGAGCTCCTGCGCGAGAACGGCATAGATTTCACCATCCCCGCTGAAGCGCTCGAGCGTGTCAGCGAGGGCTGCACCGTGACGCACATAGCCATGTCCGGGAGCTACGCGGGTTATATTGCTCTTGCCGACAGTCTGCGAGAGGACAGCGCTGAGATGGTGGAGAGGCTCAAGGCGCTCAATGTCGAGCCTGTGCTCCTCACGGGCGACAATCAGAACGCCGCCAATACGATAGCCTCCAGGCTGGGCATAGGCGAGCTTCGTGCCAACTGCCTTCCGGAAGACAAGCTGAGCTTCATTGACGAGTGCCAGAACCGCGGCAAACCTGTCTGCATGATCGGCGACGGGATAAACGACGCTCCCGCTCTAAAAAAGGCCCATGTAGGCATTGCAATGGGCGGGGTCGGCAGCGACATTGCGGTCGACGCCGCTGACATTGCGCTCGTGGACGACGAGGTCAGGGAACTTCCGCATCTCATCGGGCTCTCGCGCAGGATGATGACTACGATAAAGCTGAACATGAGTTTTTCCATGGCTCTGAACTTCCTTGCGATAGCTCTGGCGATCGCCGGAACGCTCGAACCCGTTGTCGGAGCGCTGGTACATAACGCCGGCTCTGTGCTCGTTATTGCAAATTCTGCGCTCCTGCTCAAGTGGCGGGCGAAGTGAGGCCCGCGCCGTATACGGCCGTATTCACGCTCTTCTGAACTGAAAAACGCCCCGGGCATCCTTCCATTTCGGATGGGTGCCCGGGGCATTGCTTTTCATGCTGTAAGTTCAGGTGTCCTGTACGTCCTGCGGAGCCATCGTTCGGCGGGGTCATTCTCCATACATAGCTTTGGAGATCTCAGCCTCCAGCTCCTCGCGGCTGTGGAAACCTCCCACCATGCGGCCTTTCTCCTCCCCGTCGAGGTAGAAGATCAGGGTGGGTGTGCCGAGCACCTGGCAGCGCTCCTGCATAGACCAGTCGTTTTC
The DNA here is from genome assembly GCA_902496595.1 of uncultured Eubacteriales bacterium. Taxonomy (GTDB): domain Bacteria; phylum Bacillota; class Clostridia; order Oscillospirales; family Oscillospiraceae; genus Scatomorpha. The sequence continues at coordinate 14,241 of CABVBV010000014.1, forward strand.
AAGGTTGCACTTGGCCCAATTGATGTCCGGGTTTTCGAGCACTATCTCGTTCAGCATCCTGTCTATCAGTTTGCAGGGGCCGCAGAGGGTCGTATAAAAATCCGCGATCCAGAATCCTTCGCGCACTGTCTCTTCGTAATCCTTGGAAGTGGGGTATGCGATCGCCATTTATCTTCATCCTTTCCCATAGATGACCGGCAGCAGCCGGTCGACCAGTTCCTGTGTCAGCTCCTGCCGCGCATTCAGCGCCTGGGTGGGGTCGTGGGCGTCGGCAGTATCGTTGAGTATAGCACGGAGAACCAGGCAGCAGCGGATGGTCTCCTCTGCGGCTGCCCTTCTGCTTTCATAAAACGAATCCTTGCTCGTCGTCCCCATGAGCAGCGCCACATCTGGATAGATCTGCTCATAATACTTCTGGAGTTCGGGATTATATAACGACGCCTTCCATTCCTCCGGAGACATGGTGTCCAGATCGATCTCTCCGTGGGAAAACCGCGCACGAAGCGGCTCGAACTCCCTGTCGATAACATCACGGACATCCATCGGGTCAGGCGAGTCCATGCTGCACAGCGGGATGGATATCTCCAGGAGCCTGCTGCACAGCTCCTCAGCGTAGCTGCGCCGGAGCTTGTCTCGCATATATTTCTCATACTGCTCCAGGGTCTCGATGCCCTCGAGCTGCTGCGCCGCAGCCATCTCATCGCACAGCTGTGGGTACACCTTCCGCTCCACCTTGAGGACACGGAACTCCACCTTCTCGCCGCGCACCGAAGTCTCAGCGCTCTGGCCCTCGCTCATGCCCGGAAGCATTGCCTCTACTGCTGCGTCATATAGTCCGGAGCCGACGGTGAGCGTGGTCTTGTCCCTGTTGAATTTAGGCAGCCTGCTGTGGGTCTCGAGCGTCACACGGCAGCCGTTTTCGATGGGCAGTCCAGGAGCCTGCGGCTCGAAGCCCACTCTGCCTCGGGTCAATTCCCGAACGACGCTCTGCTGTACGGCGGCGTCGTCCGGCGCGTCTCTCCATCCGATCGTCTCGAGCTCCTTCCGCCAGTCGGGAAGGCTGTGTAGTCTGGTACGCATTGTATTCGACCTCCTAGAGCATATACTGGGAGCGGACAAAGCCCTGAAAGGTTGGGCTGCAGGCCGCGACCTCCTCCGGACTGCCCGACGCCTCCACCGCACCGTTTTGCAACACGATAATGTGGTCTGCCCGGCTTATGGCGGCGATGCTGTGTGCGATCATCACGGTCGTCCGGCCCTCCATCAGATTTGCAAGGGCTGCCGAGACCTGCTGCTCGCTCTGGGCGTCCAGGTTACTGGTGGCTTCGTCCAGCAGAAGGTAGTCCGGGTTGCGCATGACGGCGCGGGCGATGGCTATGCACTGGCGCTGGCCTCCGGAGAAATTACTTCCGTTTATCTCCACCCGGGTATCTAAACCCTCCGGTAACGACTGTATGAGCTCCCATATCCCGGCCATACGTGCGGCTTTCTCCAGCTCCGCGTCCGAGGCAGGTTGTACGCAGCCGTAGCAGATATTTTCCCTGATCGTGCCGGAAAGGAGCGGCCTGTCCTGGGACACCAGAGCAAAGGCTCCGCGCCAGGACGATGGTTCAAATTCCCGAGCGTCCAAGTCGCCGAAGAGGATGCGGCCGCTGTCGGGTTCGTACATCCGCTCCAGGAGTTTGAAGAGCGTGGTCTTGCCCGCGCCGTTATCTCCGACAACGGCTGTTACCTTATGCTTTGGTATCACGCAGGAGAGCGATCTCAGCACCGGCGTGTTCCCGTAGGAGAAACTCACATTCTCGAAAGTGATGGATTCGTCCGGCAGATCCATGGGTCTGCCGGTATCGGGCTCCTCCTCGGCCTTGAGTATGCGGCTGATCTTGTTGAAAGTACCGTTTGCCGAAACCAAGTCGCCGAAAACGGTTATCAGTGCGCTTACGCGTATGCTGGCCATGCTGGAGACCGTATAGAACCCAATAACCACGCCGAGCGATATCTCGCCTCTGGAAACGAGGATGCTGCCGGCGATGAAGGTTATGATGATGAGGGCAATGGGAGTCAGGCCCATGAAGGAAGCCATGAGGTTGTCGCTGAGCATGGCGGAGACGTTGCGCCGGTAGATGGCGCGGAACTGCCCTTTGCCCAGTATCGTCTCCTCTTCGACCATATTGCTGCTGCGCACGAGGCGCAGGTTCTTCACTCGCTCCAGCAGATATGAAGTGGCGTCGGACTGCGACTGGTAGAGCCTGTTCTGAGTGCGGAACACCAGTTTTCCAGTGAGCGCGACGCCGAAGGCCAGCACCGGCGCCAGGCAGGCGCACCAGAGCGTTAGGACGGGGCTGAAGCCATACATACTGCGTATCGCAACATACAACCCGTAGAGCGAGGAGACGGCCATAATAATGACGCCGATGAAGGCGCTGGCCCTGTTGCAGTCTATCGTGATGCGGCTCACCAGGCTCTCGCCGCTCTCCTCATCGTAGTAGCTCATGGGCAGGCGCAGGAGCTTTTTCCACAGCTTGCCCCGGACGCCCAGGTTGACGCGCTCGGATACCACGTTGTTGCAGAAGTTCCCGCCCACAGCCAGAACCCCGCTGCCCAGCAGCAGGCCGATATACTTCAGGAGATCCTCCGTGCGCAGGTTGCCGGAGGAATCCACGACCGAAGCAGTGAGGACTGCGCTGCCCACCATGGCGTTGGCAAGCAGGAACGAGCTCACTATGCTCAGCAGCACGAGTATCCACGGTATCCTCACCCCGGAGAGAACTGTTCTAAAGGTATCGAACGGCCTCTTTTTCATACCGGTTCCCCCTTGCTGCACTGCACCAACGTCCGGTATGCCTCACAGCGAGCCATGAGCTCGACCGGACTGCCGCTGTCGGCCACTCGGCCGTCCTCGAGAAAGATAACATGGTCTGCCTGGGCAAGCAGCCGCAGGTCGTGGGTTATCATCAGCTTCGTAGTACCCTTGAACAGCTCCATCAGCTTTTGCTGTATGCGCAGTGCGGAGCGTGCGTCCAGAGCCGAGGTGGGCTCGTCCAGCAGCAGCCAAGGCTTGGCCTTCAGAAGCTCCCGGGTCAGCACCAGCCGCTGACGCTGGCCCCCGGACACCGAGGAACCGCTTATCGCGAGCGGGGCGTCAAAGCCCTGCTCCGTCGCAGTACAGAGCTGCAGTATACCGGTCTTCTCCGCCGCCGCTGTCAGCTCCTCGTCCGAGACGCTGCGCTTTATGCCGTAGGTCATGGCGGAACGCAGCGTACCGCCGAACACTCCTGCGTCCTGCTGAACGTAAGCAAAGTGCGCTCGGTAGGTCTGGAGCTCGTACTCGGAAACGTCCTTCCCCGCCATGGTGACGGAGCCGCGGCTGGGAGCATACAGCCTGTCGATAAGGCTCAGCAGAGTGGTTTTTCCGCTTCCGCATCGGCCTACGAGGGCCGTCGTCTTACCCTGGGGTATGGTAAAGCTCAGGTCGTGCAGAACTTCCTTGTCTCCGTAAGAAAAGGAGACGTTATGGAAGACGATATCGCCGTCGGCAACGGTTCCCTCGGCGGAGCCGGAGTCCAGTTTCTCCTCGGGCGCGGTGAAGATTTCTATCATCCTTGCGGCGGCGCCCTGGGCGGCCTTGATGCTGCTCCATGCGCTTACGACACTGTTCACTCTGGATATCACCTGGGACACGAACAGGAAAAAAGCCACCCATTCCTGCATGGTGATATACTTCCGCTGCAGCAAGTACATTCCGAATACGATCGGCAGGCCGCGCTGGAGGATCTCCATCAGGTTTGCCGCCGCCTCCGACACGAGCGTGACCTTGGCCGACAGGATCTTGGCCCGGTATAACCGGCCCGCGGTCTCCAGGCCCTGCTCTTCCTCTGCGCTCTCGCGGTTATAGGCGCGTATCAGGAATATGTTGGCCACGCGCTCGGCCAGGTAGCCGGTGAGCTTGCCCACCTGCGAAAAAATACCCGCGTTCACCTCATATTGCCAGCGTCCCAATATGACCACGTACACCACGTTGACGGGGATGAGTACGAGGATCGAGATAAGCAGCCTCACGTCATAACTGTTCAGAGTCATGCACACGCGAACCAGGTAATAGAGGCTGGGTATCAGGGAGATCAGCTGAGTGATAAGGGAACTGACTGCGGTCTGCGTGTCGTTGGTCAGGGTGCTCATCAGGTCTGCGGGATTATGTGTGTCGTAGTAGGCCATATCAAGCCTCAGCATACGTCCCCACAGGATCTCCTGGCCTCGGCGAACCGCAACGTAGGAGACCCAGGAGAGCAGGATCATCGAGCCGAAGAGCAGCGCATAGTTCAAAACGTTATAGAGCACCGCTGAAAACAGCGCCGAACTGGAAAAATCGCCGCTGAACAGGGCTGAAGTGCTCACCGGAACGTAGGCCATCACCTCGGAGTAGCCCATGTTTACCACAAAGCCGATTATGACGAGCAGCCATGGCATCCGTATATATGGTATCAGCTGAAAATAGGCCTTCCAATTTCCGTGGCCGAAGTCCGCTCTGCGCTTTCGGGTCTTCACCTCTTGTCGCGCTCCTTTCCTGACCGCAAAATCCCTTCCCGCAGCGCACTGCGGGAAGGGAAATCGGCGCAAAATCAGTATCTCATCAAATCTCGATCATACCGGACGCCTCCAGGTTGGAGACCCAGGTATCCAGATCCGGCACGAAACTCTCCATGGCGGTGAAAAACGCGGCGTCGGATGTAGTGACCAGGGCGGTTCCGTCCACCTCGCCGCTTCCACTGGCGGCCTGATAGGCCTCAGCGTCCGCTTCGGTCTCATATATCTCTATGGAGCACATGAAGACGCCCTTGCCGTCAAGCCCGTAGAGCACGGTGAAAAGGCTGCGGCAGCCGTCGGAATAGTGTTCGTCACTTTCCAGGACAGGCATATAGAGGGCTACGCGGCGGTCATACTCCAGATTCTCGGGGTCGGTCACGGAGTAGACATCCATCAGATTCACGGTGTCGGAGCTCTCTTCTCCATCTTCCGGAACCTCATTTTCCTGTGAGGAACAGCCGGTCAGGACGCAGGACAGGGCCAGCAGGGCCAACAGGATGGCGATAACGCGCTTCATTGAACAAACAACTCCTTTGCTTATTGCCACTTTCGGCTATATTCGCCATGTTTTCCGGCTCAAGTATAGCATTTTAAAGGAGTGACATTCAACGAAGCTCCGGCATTTGGTATAGTTCGGCGGCTACTTGGTCGATTTCAGCCGCTGTTTGTTATCACTGCAAGCGCATACTCGGCCGCATCAGATATTCCTTGAGTTTGGCGAATTTATTCCGGCTCACGGGTACGGTCGTGCCGTCGTCCAGCCGCGCCTCATAGGTCGCTCCGAATTTCGTGCCCTGAACCTGCATTATCCTTGAGACGGGCACGAGGAAGGACTGGTGCGTCCTGAAAAAGTTATAGCCGGCGAGCATGGCTTCCAGCCTGTCCAGCGGGTATGTCACTCTGTACACCTCGCCCTGGAGGCAATGCACCTCACAAACACTGCCGTTTTTGGAGATATAGCAGATGTCCGCAGGGTCTAGCAGGATAAACCCCGCAGTCGTTTCTATCATCATCCTCGAGGAGCCGGCCGAGGTCTGCCGCTCGCGGAACCGGGTGAAGGTGCGCTCCATGCGCAGCACATCCACAGGCTTTGTGAGAAAGTCGAAGGGCTCGTAGTCGTAACTCTTCGCGCCAAGATCAACGTGTCCCGTCAGGATGACAACTGCGACGGACGGATAATGTCTGTGGATGTAGTCGCAAAGGGCAAAACCGTTGCCTGCCGTCAACTCCACGTCCAGAAGGCCAGCTGTATAGGAAGGCGCTGCAGCGCGTCCACAGCCTCTTCTATCGTGTACGCGCAGTGTATGCATCTCTCGGGCACATAGTGTGCTACGGCTCTTCGCGACAGTTCAAGCGAGTCTGCATCGTCGTCCAGCAACAATACGTCCGGTTCAAATTGAGGCATGATCTCCCTCCTCACTCATGCTTGGCTGCACAGCGGAATGGAGGCGATGAAGTGGGCTGTGTCCTTCTCCAGCCACACGGTAACGTCCCCGCCTATCTGCCGGGTCAGAGCCCGGATGCTGCTGAGCCCCACCCCGTCGTGGCCCAGCTTGGTGGTATAGCCCTGCTCGAAAATCGACTCCTGCCGGCGCATGAATCCCTCCGGATCCCTCACCTTGTTGGAAACTCGCAAAAGACAGCAGGGCCCGCGTTTGAATACTTGCAGCTCGATATCTCCGCACTCCGTTTCATCCAGCGCGTTCTGCAGCAGATTGCCGAGTATCTTGTTCGTCTCGTACGCCCCGGTGACGACTTTCGAGAGGTCGTCCCGGATGTCCGTCACCAACCGTATCCCCCTCTGAGCGGCAAGAGTTTTGAAGTTCCCTATGAGAGCGGCGACAGCGGGGTCGCTGATAGGCAGGACGGTATTGATCTCCGCCGTATCTTGGGTGAGAGCGTGGACATAGCTGCGGCAATCCTCCCATTTTTCCTGGGCGATCAGGCTGGCCACCGTCTGGACGTGCAGGTTGTAGTCATGCCTCTGTGAGCGCACCACGTTCATGAACGTGGTCATATCCTGCCTGTAAACTGTTTCGGCCTCACTTTGGGCCCGTTTCCGGCCGTATGCGGTCAGCATGGGCAGCAGAGACAGCGCAGCCCAGAACAGAGCCGTTATCAGCAGCGCTTTCACGGCTGCGTGAACTCCCTCCGCCGGGAGCGCCATTGCGGCAAGCTCCAGAAGCACGAGGAGCGCCGCGCCCAGCTCCACAATATGCCGCGGCCTCAGTCCGCCCGTCTTTCCCCTCAGCTGGCTCTGCCATCCGCACGGGAGAGAGAACTCGGGAAAGGTCACGAGCACGGCAGGCAGATGCAGCAGGAAAAACCCGCTGAAAAACCAGAGCGCCACTGTGCTCTCGCAGACCTCAACCACCCACGTCTGAAACACTGTCCACGTTCTCCAGTAACAGGCTCCGGTCAGGAAAACCAGCAGCCCGTCCATAGCCGGGCGTCTGCTAAGCAGCGCCATGGCAAATGCGGCTAGCGGCAGGCCCGCATAGGGGCCTGCCGCCACTCCGATGGCCTCAGGCAGAAGTGAGAAAGACGCTCCGCCTGCCAGGCCTGCAGCGCAGACAGAGATCAAGACGCTCCTGCGCTCCATTCGCAGGAAGAGCCCGGCGCCGAGGACTGACAGGCAGAGCGCAGCAGTCTCCAGGACGATCATTGAAACAGGCATTGGACTCCCCCCTATCCATAGCGCCGGAAGTCCGGGAGCCTTTGGCCGTAAACTCAGCCCTCACCTATCTCGCTCAGAGCCTGCTCTATGGCCAGGGCCAGCTGGTGCGGGCAGGAATTGCTGCCGCGACAGGCCACTCCCTTCAGCCGCCTGGCCAGATCCTCGGCGTTCTGGCCCTCCGCGAGTATCGCGACGCCCTTGGTATTCCCGGCGCAGCCGCCGGTAAAGTGTACATGATGGACATATCCGTCCACTATATCGAAGCTGATCTTCTGGGAGCACACTCCCTGCGGCGTATATTCCATATGTTTGAACATAGTATACAATCTCCTCTTTTTTTCGTCAAGTATCCCGGGTCACAGGGACATGGGCGGTATTCCTTCCGCTCTGAAGCGAACGAGCGAGAGGTAGTGACGCTTTACTGCGTCGACGGCATATTGAAGATAGAACGGACGCTCGACCTCATCCCTCAGCTCGTCCGATGCCGCCGTCTCCTCGTCGAGCTCATGTATCATCGCGTAATTTTCGACGAGCCGCCTCCGCTCCTCCTCGCTGATGTTTCTGCCCCGGCTCACGGCCAGCTCGCGTCCCCACACGTAGAGTCGAAACGTCTGCCGGTTGTCCTCCATGAACCTTCTGTCGGCCTCCTCGACTGAGCCGCCGCCATAGCCGTCCAGCAGCCGCTGGTCGACATCCCCGCTTATAGACTGTATCATTTCCCGCTGACTCTGGTGGAAGTCGCCGACTTCCGATTCGTCCAGGCTGAGCTCCATCATGTCGTTCAGCCGGCTGAGCAGTTTGCCGCGGATAGCCGAGAATATCCGTTCGGCCCTCTCCCGGCCATGGGCTCTGATATAATCCCGCCGGTAGTCGGAGAGCGTCTCAATGCCGGGTATGCCCAGGGCTGCGATATTCTCGTCGGTCAGCTCATATTCCACGACCTTTTTCACGGACAGCACACGAAAGCCCGCGGGCTTCCCAAACACTCGGACATTTAGCGTATCGCCTGCGCGGCAGCCCAGGAGTTCGGCGCCGTAGCCCGGCCCGCAGGAGCTGCCCAGCTCGACATGGACTAGCTGCTCCGGCCTGCCTTCTTCCGCAAGTATGGCAAGGACGTAATCCCCTTTTGCGGCTGGAGCCGTCTGCTCTGCCAAGCTGCGCTTCCGGTCAAGTATGTCTGAGAATATAACCGAATCCGGCAGGTTTATCTCGCGCTGTTTCAGGGGGATCTCCAAGTCGGACAACTCCGGCATCCGGAGCATATGGGATCGCAACATAGTGAGGACTCCTCTCATCTGGAAAGCGGCGGCTTCGACCTGGAACGGCTTTCCCGGACTCCCGTGGTCATTTCGCCTTGCCATTTTTCCCTCAGTTTATCCTGTGTCGGCACATAATGCAATTTATCCGCTGCAAGTGGTTCATATGAGGGCCGATTTGGTAGTCAGGGTGTATCCAGCCGGTATCCGGCAGTCCGACGCGCCGGCATAAGCGGGGCCAGTGCGCTCATATAATAAGCCACGACCTTTCGGGAGTGGTGAAAATGAGTACAGACATCGAGGAGCGGGCTGTGAGGCTCGCGGAGTACATAACCGAGAATCATTCCACCGTCCGGGGCGCCGCAAAAAAGTTCGGCGTCTCGAAATCCACTGTACACAAGGATATCACCGAGCGGCTGGAGAGGGTGAATCCCGAGCTGTATTCAGAGGTGAGGGGGCTGCTCGAGCTGAACAAGTCCGAGCGTCACATTCGCGGCGGCCTAGCCACACGCAGAAAATACAAGGGCATATGAAACGGCGGGGCCGCGCCCAGCAACGGCCCCGCCATCCGCAAAACGAATGCGACCCTCCGCGACTGCCGCCGCGGAGGGTCTTGAAATTTCATTCGCTCGTCACTCGATGGAGATCATATAATAATAGACCGGCTGGCCGCCGTTCACCACAGAAATCTCAGCGTCGGGGAAGCACGCGCCCAGTTTGGCGGCGACCTTGTCCGCGTCGCTCTCCAGCACGTCCTCACCGTAGTACACGGAGATCACCGCAGGCCCAAGCTCGTCGACCGACCAACTCAATTCGTCTATCAGCGTGTCGACATTCGTATAGCTGCCGACCAAGGCCCCGTCCAGCAGAGCCAGATATTCTCCGGCGTGGATCTTGTGTCCGTCAAAATCGGAGTCCCTCGCCGCGTAGGTCACGAGCGCGGTGTGTACGCTCGATATCGCCTCTGCCATACCCTCCGTTATCTCATCCTCCGTCGCGGTCTCATCCAGAGACAGCAGCGCAGTGATCCCCTGCGGCACGGTCTTCGTGGGTATGACCACAACTCGCTTCTCGGTCAGCGGGATGCACTGTTCGGCAGCCATAATGATGTTCTTGTTGTTCGGGAAAACAAACACCGTCTCCGCCGGAGTTCGGTTTATCTCGGTGAGGATATCCTCAGTCGAGGGGTTCATCGTCTGTCCCCCCGTGACTATCCTGTCTGCGCCCAGCTCCCTGAAGAGCCCAGCCATGCCAGCGCCCGCGCATACCGCTACGGCGCCGAAGGGCTTCTCAGGCGCGGCGGAGCAGGGCTCCGGCCCGTTCTCGGCGTCGTCCGCCGTGGTGGGACGCTGGCCTGCCGCGACCTGCTCGGCCTGGATGCGCATATTCTCTATCTTCGCGACCTCCAGCTCGCCGTATTTCTGCGACTCCGTCAGCGCGTGGCCGGGGATGTTCGTGTGGACGTGTACCTTGAACACCTCGTCGTCCTCGGAGATGACAAGGCTGTCGCCAATGCTCTCCAGATATATGCGCAGAGGCTCAAGCGGCTCGCCGCTCTTGCGGACGATATACACGGTATCGTACGCGAACTCTATCTCCTCCGGGCTGAAAGCGGCAAAGTCCGCGTGCTCTTGAACATCGAAGGCGCCTGCGTTATCGGGCTGCGCTTCGGGTACATACGCCTCGCCGCGCAGCACGGACAGGGTCGCCTCAAGTATGAACACATAGCCCTTGCCGCCCGCGTCCACCACTCCGGCCCTGGCAAGCACGGGATTCAGATTTATCGTATCCGCCAGCGCCTCTATCGCAGACTCCACCGCGCATGAGAGCATCAGCTCAAGGTCGGAGCCATGCTCCGCAAACTCGATCGCCGCGCTCGTCGCTACCCTGGATACGGTGAGTATCGTGCCCTCGGCAGGCTTCATGACGGCCTTGTACGCGGCGTCTACACCGTCCGACATCGCGGCGGCGTAGAGCTTCGCATCCGCCTTCTCAACGCCCTTGAGCCTTTTGGCAAGGCCGCGGAACAAAAGCGACAATATGACTCCAGAGTTGCCCCTGGCGCCCCTGAGCATCGCCGAGGCCGCACAGTCCGCCGCAGCGCTCAGGCTCGGGAAGCTCTTCTTCCTGAGCTCCGTCGCCGCAGCGCCCATGGTGAGACTCATGTTCGTGCCGGTGTCCCCGTCGGGCACCGGGAATACGTTCAGCTCGTTTATGAGCTGCCTGTTCTGTTCGAGGGCGGCGCTGGCGCAGAGGATGATATCCTTGAAAACGGCCGCATCAATAAACTCTCTCAAGAGGGATTACCTCCGGGTGACAATATTTGTATCTCTTCTTCAATCGATCAGCATGGTGTCGACATAGACATCCACGCGCTTCACGGGCACCCCCGTCGCCTTGGAGACCTTGTAGGAGACTTCGTTGATAATGCTCCGGCAGAGCGCCATCAGGTTGACGCCGTGGTCGACCGCGATATGGAGCCCGAGCGAAACGCTGCCGTCATCTCCCAGCTGAGTCTCTATCCCCTTGGACATGGATTCGCGCCGGAGCTGAAAGACGCCGCCGTCCTTGGCCTGAGCGGCCATGGCCTTGACGCCGAAGCAGCTCGTCGCCGCGTCTCCCGCGAGGTTTGCAAAGACCTCCGGGTCGATGGTGATAGCGCCCTTCTGGTTTTCAATTTTAACCATGGTGCAGCTCCTTTCAAAGTGCTCCGC
>CABVBV010000015.1 GCA_902496595.1 uncultured Eubacteriales bacterium
GAAAACGAGAACGGCTGGTTCACGGCCCGCGTCCCCGCCTGGGTGAACAGCATCATCGTCAGCGGCAACGAGGGCTCGGTACAGACCGAGGACGTGACCATCGAGCCGAAGGAGCTCTGGATAACCGTATATGACGACCTGAGCTACGAGCTCGCCTACGAGGATCCGGAGACTGCGGGAGTGGAGAACATAACGGTGTACGCCCAGGTGCCCGCTGACTGGGCGGGGCCCTGCCTCTGGGCCTGGTCTGCGCCTGACGGCACGAACGCCTTCGCCGCCTGGCCCGGCGAGGCCATGACCGAGGCTGACGGCTGGTACGTGCTCGAGGCCCCGGGCTGGATAAATTCCGTCATCATAAACGCCAACGAGGGCAGCGTGCAGACCACCGACCTCTCCGTCGAGGCCGGCAAGGACGTCTGGGTGGTAGTGAACGGCCCCGAGGACGCCACTGTGAGCTACGAGCAGCCGTCGGGCGACGTGGCTGAGCCCGAGGCGACCCCTGAGGCGACTCCCGCGCCGACCGAGGCGCCCGCTGCGGCGGAGAGCGGCGGCAGCGCCACGGTGTGGATAATAGTCGCGGTCGCGGTGGTCGCGGTCGTAGTTATCGCCGTAGTCGTGTCGAAGAAAAAGAAGAAGGACTGATTTCGGCCTGAAAACAGGGCGGGCGTGGAAAACCGCGCCCGCCCATCCGGGTTCTGGAGGTTTGAGATGAAAAGGATGATATCACTGCTGCTCATAGCGGCAATACTCATACCGCTTGCGGCCTGCGGGGCCGGGAGCGTGGACACGGGCAAGCTCGTCGTCTGGCATGACAAGGAGGACGCGGTCATAGAGGCGCTCTCGGCCTATCTGGCGGAGGCAGCCCCTGAGGTCGAGGTGGTGTTCGAGAAGAAGACCAGCCTCACGGACTCGCTCAAGCTCGTGGGCAACGACCCGAGCTCGGCTCCGGATATGTTCATTTTCGCGCACGACAAGATCGGCGTCTTTGCGGAGATGGGCATCCTGGCCGACGTGAATACCCTGCTGGATGAGGGCACCCTGGAAAACTGGCTGCCCATGACCATCGAGGCGGCGAGCTACAAGGGAACGCTCTACCAGCTGCCGCTCTACTTTGAGACGCTGCTCTTCATGTACAACAAGCGCTATATGCAGGACGACCAGGTGCCCGCCACGACGGAGGAACTCTACGGCTATATGGAGCAGAACACGGGCCGTGGCCGCTACGGCTTCGTGGAGCAGCACTCGACGGCCTACTACTCCGCGGCCTGGATTCACGGCTTCGGCGGCTCCATCGTGTCCGAGGACGGGACGCCCTTCCCCGAGCCCGAGGCGGTGAAAGAGGCCCTGCGCTATCACCTCAAGTTCGTGGCGCTCATGCCGGGCGAGACGGAGTACTCGACGGTGAACACGCTCTTTCTCGAGGGCAAGGCGGACTCGACCATCGGCGGGCCCTGGATGGTGCCGAGCGCCAGGGACGCGGGCATAGAGCTGGGCATAGCGCCCATGCCGACGGTGGATGAGACGGGCATGGCCCTCGCTCCCTACTCGGGCGTACAGGGCGTGCAGGTGCTCACGTACGCGGCCGAGAACAAGACCGAGGCGGTGAAGACCGTGCTCGCCGCGCTCTGCTCGCCGCAGATAGGCATAGACCTCGCCCTTGCGAGCGGCTGCGCCCCGGCGAACGCCGCCTGCTACGACGATGCGCAGGTGGCGGACGACGAGCTGGTGCAGGCCATGCGCACGACGGCGGAGATAGCCGTGCCCATGCCGAACATCCCCGAGATGGACGTCATGTGGACGGTGGTGAGCAACCTGCTCACTGACGTGAACCTCTCGGGCGCGGACGTGGACGCCGCCTTTGACGAGGCGCTGGCCGAGGCCGAGAGCCTCATAGCCAACATGAAGTGATGGAAGACAGACTGAAAAAACAGCGCCGGGGTTGGCTCACGAGCTATCTCTGGTCGGCGCCCTCGCTGGCGCTTATCGCGCTCATCGTCGTGTTCCCGATACTCTACACCTTCTTCATCTCGCTGACGAACATGAATGTCTACCACTGGTTCGACTACACGGTCATCGGCCTGGAGAACTACGCAAGGGCGCTGTTCGTCTTCGACTCGGGCTTCCTCTCGGCGCTTCTCAACACGGTGCTGTGGACGGTCGTGAACATGGCCGTACAGCTCGTCCTCGCCTTTGTCCTGGCGAGCCTGCTGAATATACAGAAGCTGAGGCTCAGAAAGCTCTACAAGACGCTTCTGATGTTCCCCTGGGCCATGCCGGGTTACGTGTCGATACTCCTTTGGAAGACGGGTATGTTCAACTCCGAGTTCGGACTTTTGAACCAGTGGATGGAGAAGCTGGGCCTCGAAGCGCAGAGGTGGCTTGCGACGGACGTCTCGGCCTTCATAAGCTGCACGGTGGTTAACCTCTGGCTCGCGCTGCCCTTCATGCTGATGATAATGGACGGGGCGATGCAGAGCATAGACCGCAGCTACTACGAGAGCGCACTGCTCGACGGCGCGAACTGGTTCCGGCGCTCCGTGAGCATCACGATACCGTGCATAAGGCCCATAATCGCCCCGGCGGTCATAATAACGGTGTTCACGACCTTCAAGCAGTTCGACGTCATCTACCTGCTCACCCAGCAGATGGGCGCGAAGACGGGCTCCGGCCTGCACACCATACTCACCTACGCCTATGAGAACGCCTTCATCACGAACAACTACGGTTACAGCTCGGCGATATCCATCATCATATTCCTGCTGCTGCTCGCCTTTTCGGCGAGATACCAGCTCGGAGGGGAGGGGGAGAGATGAGAGGCAAAAAACTCAGGGAGGGGATAGGCCTGACCTTCCTCAATATATTCTTCATCGTCCTCTGCTTTGTGACGCTCATACCCATACTCTACGCCCTGAGCGTCTCGCTGAACGGCCAGAACACGCTTCTGAGCTCGGATTTCTCCTTCATACCGAAGGACTTCACCCTGGATAACTACATACAGGTCTTCACCGGGGAGGACATCCTGACTTGGTTCGGAAACAGCGTCATCCTCGCCGCCGCGACGGTGGCCATATCGCTCGCCGCGGCGGTGCCGGCGGCCTACTGCTTTTCAAGAAGGCGCTTCCCGGGCCGGAGGCTCGTCCTGCGCTGGCTGGTGCTGCTAAACTCCTTCCCGGCCATACTCAGTATGTTCGCCGTGTACCGGCTGCTGCGGCCCATGGGGCTCATAAACCACAGGCTGGGCCTCATCATAGTCTACACGGGCACAATGGCCGTGTTCAGCCTCTGGAACATGAAGGGCTACTTCGACACCGTACCCATAGAGATCGAGGAGGCGGCGAGGATGGACGGCGCGACGGATATGCAGGTCGTGACCCGGATCGTGCTGCCTCTGGCGAAGCCCAGCGTGGTGGTCACGGCGCTCATGGTGCTCATCTATGTCTGGAACGAGTACATCTACGCCACGACCTTCATGACCGGCGAGTCGAGCTACACCCTGGCCGCCGGCCTCTACGCGCTGCAGGCGACGGAGATGAGCGGCTCCTGGCCGGTGTTCGCCGCGGCGTCCATAACCGTGTCGCTGCCCGTGCTCGTCATCTTCTTCCTCAGCCAGAAGCACATGACCTCCGGCCTCACCGCAGGAGGCGTGAAAGGATAGCATGAAAAAGGAAGCCATACTTCACATACCCATGTCCGAATACGCACATGGGCTGGACGAGAGGCGCATAGTCCTCCGCCTGCGCGCCGCGAGGGGCGACCTCGAGCGCGTGACGCTCTGGTACGGCGACACAGCCTGCCGGAAGACACCCATAGACTGGTTCCCGGGGCCCATGGAGCGCGTGCTCTCGGACGAATACCACGACTGGTGGGAGCTCACGCTCGTGAGCCCCTACCACCGCATCTTCTATCATTTTGAGCTCTCGGACGGGAAGGAGAGCTGCTACTACTACGGCGGTGTCTTCACGGACAGGCTGGTGGACGACCGCTCGGAGTACTTCAAGCTCCCCTTCAACCACCGCGCCGACATAGCAAAAGCGCCCGACTGGGCGCATGAGGCGGTGGTCTACAACATTTTCCCCGACAGCTTCGCCACTTCGCACCGTTGCATCAGCCTTGAGCCCGCGCAGCGCGAGTTCGGCGGCGTCACGACAAAGGGCAAGCTCGGCGGAACGATACGCGGCGTCACGGAAAACCTCGACTACCTCTCAGAGCTCGGAGTCAACTGCATATACTTAAACCCCATCTTCGCCGCAGGGGAGTACCACAAGTACGACCTCATTGACTACTACCACATAGACCCCTGCCTCGGCACGAACGAGGACTTCCGAGAACTGGTGGATACAGCGCACAAAATGAATATGCGCGTCGTCATAGACGGGGTCTTCAACCACTGCGGCTGGCGCTTCTTCGCCTTCGAGGACGTCGTGCAAAAGGGTGAAGACTCGGCATACTGGGGCTGGTTCTACCGCCTGAGCTCTCCCGTGACGCGGCCCGAGGATCCGGAGGCAATACCGGACTACGAGTGCTTCGGCTATGAGCGGCTCATGCCCAAGCTCGACACGGCCAACCCCGAGGTCAGAGAGTATTTCTGCGCCGTGGGCGAGTACTGGGTGAGGGAGTTCGGCATTGACGGCTGGCGTCTCGACGTGGCGAGCGAGGTGGACGACAGCTTCTGGCGCGAGTTCCGGCGCCGCGTGAAGGCCGTGAAACCCGAGGCCATACTGATAGGCGAAGTCTGGGAGAGCGCCGGACATTGGCTCGCGGGGGATATGTTCGACTCCTGCATGAATTATGAACTCCGGCGTCATTGCCGCAGGTTTTTCGCCGAGCAGACTGAGGACGCCTTCACCTTTGCGGGACGCTGTACGGGTATGCTCATGAGATATAAAAAGCAGCTCGTCGCCGCGCAGCTCGGAGTGCTCGATACCCACGACGTGAGCCGCTTCCTCTCGCTGTGCGGCGGCGACCGGCGGCGATACAAGCTCGCCGTGCTGTTCCAGCTCTGCTTTCCAGGCGTGCCGAGCATCTTCTACGGCGACGAGCTGGGCGCAGAGGGCATAGTGGAGGAAGATTACCGGAGGCCCATGCCCTGGGACGGCGGCGACGCAGAGCTCTTTTCATTTTTCAAAGCGGCCATAGCAAAAAGGCGCGGGCTGAAGGCTCTGCAGAGGGGCGAGTTCAGGGTGCTGAGGGCGGAACGCGGCAGCGGCCTATTTGTTTTCGAGCGCAGCTGCGCGGAGGAGACGGTCAGGGTGTACCTGAACTGTTCTGAGAGCGACGCGGAATGCGAGATAAAGGGCGAGTGCCTCTTTTCGGAGGGCGCCGGACGTGGTAAAATAGCCGCATACGGCTATGCGCTCACAAGAGAGGGGAGGTAAAGTCCTTGCCGGTGACGATAAAGGACGTGGCAAAGGCTGCGGGCACCTCTATATCAACAGTGTCAAAAGTCATAAACGGGCATTACAGCATATCGGAGCAGACGGCTGAACGGGTGAGGCAGGTCATGCGCGAGCTGGGCTACTACCCAAGCGCAAGCGCCCAGAGCTTTGCAAGGGGCTCGACAAAGACGGTGGTGTTCCTTGCAGACCTCAAGCCGAACACAGCCTTTGAGAATCCGCATCTGTTCGAGATCGTCTCCGGCATGGAAGAAGGGCTGAGGGCCCGGGGCTACTCGCTGACGCTCAGGTCGACGGATACTACCGGGGCAGTGCCCGTAGCCACTGATTATATAAATCGGCGCGGCTGCGACGGATTGGCGGTTCACGCATCCGTTATGTCGCGTCCGCTGGCAGCGCTGCTTACAAGGGAGAAGTTCCCGCATATCGTCCTCGGCCTGCCGAATTTCGAGAGCCAGGTGTGCTGGATAGATATCAATAACGTCTATTCCGGTATGACGGCGGCGGAGCACCTCATCAGAGAGGGATACCGAAGGGTAGCATTTATAGGCGGCAGGGAACACGACATGATCTCGGCGCACAGACTGGAAGGGGTGCGCCAGGGCCTCGAGAACTCCGGGAGGACGCTGCCTGAGGGGTATATCTGGCTTGGTGAGTCCACGAGGTCTGAGGGCCGGAGAATGACCCTGGGGCTCATGGCCTCTGCGCCGCCGCCGGACGCCGTAGTCTGTGCAAATAACTTGCTGGCTCTGGGCTGCGTCGCCGCAATGGAGGAGCTGAAGCTGAGAATACCGCAGGACGCGGCAGTGATGACTTTCGACGACTACCCGTATTCGAGGTTCACCACACCTGAACTGAGCGTAGTGGATATTGACGTCCGCGACATGGGCGCTCAGGCCGGGAAATTGCTGATAGATTCCATAAGACGCCCAAACCTCCAGACACAGACCTATACCACCGCCTCAAACGTCATTATCCGAGCCTCAACAAAAAGAAACTGAAGCCCGCTGCGTTGCGCAGCGGGCTTCAGCTCTTGTTTGAATGTATTTTACTTTTCCAGATACCTCATGAAGAAGGTCGCCGTGTGGGCCCTGGTCGAGTTCGACGCGGGATTGAGGTTGCCCAGATCGTCTCCTTCGATGAGTCCGGTGGAAGCCGCCCACTTCATCGCATCGAGGGCCCAGTCGCTTATGTCGGAAGCGTCGGGCGCGGTAATGGCGTACTCAACAACAGGGCTGCCCTTGTAGCGCCAGAGCATCGTAACCAGCTGCTCCCTCGTGATGTAGCCCGTCGGATTAGTGCCGTCGGAGACGCCGGAGTTTACCGCCCACTTCTGAGCAACGGCCATCCAGTTGTCTCCGCTGACCTCAACACCGTCGATACGGGCCAGAACCGCCCAGACCATCGCCCTCGTCAGCGGGCTGTTCGGCGCGAACTTGTCCGCCGCAACGCCCTCCATGATGCCGTTCTTCCAGACGTAGCACACCGCGTCGTAGTACCAGGAACCCTCGCTCACATCCGTGAACGGCAGCGCCTCAGGCTCGGACTGCTCGGACGGCGTGATGTCGGGCAGCTTGTAGCTCTCGCCCGGGTGGACGTAGTACACCTCGCCGTCGATGGTGACTATCCAGCTCGGCAATGCGGTCAGATATTCACACCATTCACTAAGACCTCCGGGCTGGTCGTATAGGTCAGGCCGGGTAACTCCTCTTCGACATAGATGACTATGTCGTTAGCGGTGACAATGACGAGAATCTTGCTGGTGAGGTTGGTGTCCGCGTCCACTGTGCAAGGAAGCTCTATTCTTTCATCTTCATTGTCTTCGATGAAATAGGCCTTGCCTTCCACGCCCTTGAATTCGTCGCCTTTGTTGAGGTAGCTGGCAGTGCCGCCTACGGTGAGCTGCACGACCTGTTTATGCGTGCTGTCTAGGACGGGGTAAGTGTCCGTACCAATGTTCTGCCGCCACGGGCCGCCGTCGGTCTGCCCCCTGATTCAGCAGCCACGCAACCTCGCCGGAGGTGAAGGCGTCGGCGCGTTTGCCTACGACGTTCGTGGCTGTGCCGGTGTCGCCGCTGCCTTCGTAATACAGCCCGCTGATGGTGTGGCCCCGGCCGTCGAAGGTGCCGGTGTAGCTGTTGATACCGATGGGCGTCCAGGGTTCGTCTTCGCCGCCGAGGTCGATGTCCTTCGTCAGCACGGCGCAGGCGTCGGTGTTGTCTTCGTTCACATACGCTGCGAACCAGTAGAGTTCAGCCGCGGAGCTTATCTGGTACGGGTCGTCCGCCGTGCCAGTGCCCTGCAAGTCCGCCGATGCGCCGATGACCAGCAGCGTGCAGCAGAGGAGCGTCAGTATGGCCGTCAGGAACAGTTTTTCTTCATTTCACTCGCCTCCCGTATGTCAAGGCTTATCCTTTTTTGCATTTCATGCAAAAAGGGGCGCGAGGTGCCTCGCGTCCCCATATATTGTATTATACCTCCCCGCGCAGTGCAAGACCCAAATTGTTATTTGCCTGACCGGCCTGCCCCAGATACTGCCTTATCTCGGCCTCCACCAGCCTGACTTCCTCCTCAAAGTTCTGCGAAGAGACACGCATCGCCCCCGCTCCGAGTATGATGAGCTGCTCTGTCGTGTCCGAGGTCACGACCCTTGTAGCGTACTTCCCGGCAAGCTCATGCGTAGTCTTTTCGATGTACATATCCGCCGTCTCCGCTTCCTTTGTGTACACGACGTAGAGATTGTGGTAGCGCTCCACCTCTCGCTCCGCGCCCTTGACCTTGTAGGCGTCGAAGACCAAAATGGGCACTATCTGCCGGTAGCCGGCATAGTTGCAGAGTATGTCCATGAGCCTCTGACGGGCGGCGTCCATATTGTCCTCGGCTATCTTGCGCAGGCTGTCCCAGGAGAAGATCACGTTGTAGCCGTCGACAAGCAGATGCTCCGGGCCCTCGGGGCTGCGCCTGGCCGCGACCCGCCGCTGAACGGAAGACTCCGGCCGTCTTGACGGGCGCATGGCCTGCACAGGGTCGCGCCGCACCGGGCCGTAGGTGCGCTCGAAGATGGCCATGAGCTCCTTGTCCGAAGCCAGCATCTCCCGATAGGCCGAGGCCCTGTGAGCGGGGTCGGAGGACGATTCCGCTCTGCGCTCCCTCGCGAAGATGCTGGGAAGGTGCATATGCTCCGGAACCTCGTCCCAGCGCACGATGAAACCCGCGCCGTGTGAGCAGAACACCGAGTCTGCGGTGTTGGCCGTGTCGGCGTCGGCGTCGTAGGCGAGCCGCGAAACCACTTCTTCGGAGTTGTGACAGGCGGAGTAGCCGCCTGGTACGCACAGGAGCCTGCCCCGGCCCCCCGTGTATGACGCGAGCTCTCTTGGATATGCCCGCAGCTCGGAGACAGGGGCCCTGCCGCGTATCACCGCGTTTTCACCGTCCTGCTCCGGGGCTCCGAACTCGGCGCAGAGCCTGGGCATATCCGCAAGCGCACGGCCAAGCGCCTCCTGCGGCAGCCTGAGCGTGAACTCGTACCATGGCTCAAGCAGCACACAGCCGCCGTCCCTCTGCGCAGTTCTGAGACCCTGTCGGACTGCGCGGTATGTGGCCTGACGAAAGTCGCCTCCCTCAGTGTGCTTCGGGTGCGAGCGCCCTGAACAGAGCGTTATCTTCACGTCCGTCAGAGGAGAGCCCGTGAGCGTGCCTGTGTACGTCTTCTCAGAGAGGTGGGTGAGGATGAGCCTCTGCCAGTTGAGAGCCAGCTCGTCTTCCCGGCAGTTCGACGCCAGTTGTATTCCGCTGCCCGGCTCTCCGGGCTCCATGAGCAGGTGTACCTCTGCATAATGCCTGAGCGGCTCGAAGTGGCCCACGCCCTCCACCCGGCGGCTTATCGTCTCTTTGTACAGTATACCTCCCTCGTCGAAAGCGACTTTCAGGCCGAAGCGGCGTTCGATAAGGCTTTGCAGCACTTCCAGCTGAACCTCTCCCATGAGCTGAAGAAAGGCCGATTGCAGCCGCTCGTCCCATACGACGCGCAGGAGCGGGTCTTCCTGCTCCAGTTCCCGCAGCTGCCTGAGCGCCGTGTGAACGTCCGCACCGTCCGGAAGGATGACCCGGTAGCGCAGCACGGGCTCCAGCGACGGGGCATCGGCGTCAGGCTCAAAGCCCAGGCCCTCTCCTGGGTAGCTTTCCTGGAGCCCGGTGACGGCGCAGACCGTACCGGAAGGAGCACTGTCCAAGAGCCGGAACTTCGAGCCGGAGTACAGCCTCAGCTGGTCGGCCTTGCCCCGCCACTCCCGCCTCGCTCCGGGACGGGAGGACAGCTCGGCCTTTACCTTGAGCTCACCCCCGGTGACTTTCAGCCAGGTGAGCCTCTGCCCGTCTTCCGAGCGCGTGACCTTGAATATTCTGGCGCCGAAATCTTCCCGCACCGGAGCGGGAACCGTGAGGCGGGAGAGCGTATCAAGCAGCTCGTCCACCCCCTCGAGCTTCAGTGCGGAGCCGAAGACGCAGGGGAAAAGTTCGCGCTTCGACACGGCGCGTGCGAGCTGCCGGTCGGTGGGGGAGAGGCCGCCTGTCACCGTCTCGAGCAGCTCTTCATTGCAGAGCGCAAGCTCATCAGAGGCGCCCACGGCAAAGATATCGACACAGCCTGAGCCGAAGCGCCGCTGGAGTTCCTCCATGCGCGCCGCCCGGTCTGCGCCGGCGAGATCCATCTTGTTGACAAAGATGAACACCGGCACCCGGTGCCTTTCGAGCAGCCGCCAGAGCGCCTCCGTGTGGCTCTGCACCCCGTCCGTGCCGCTTACGACCAGAATCGCACAGTCCAGAACCTGAAGCGCCCTCTCCGCCTCCGCTGAGAAATCGACGTGGCCGGGAGTGTCGAGCAGAGTGAACTCCGAGTCCCCGAGGCTCAGCACCGCCTGCTTCGAGAAGATGGTTATGCCCCTGGAGCGCTCGAGCGAGTCCGTATCGAGAAAAGCATCCCTGTGGTCGACCCTGCCCAGCTTCCTGAGCGCCCCCGTGCGATACAACAGCGCCTCGCTCAAAGTTGTCTTGCCCGAGTCCACATGGGCCAGGATACCTATAACCAACCTCTTCATCCGTCGCAACCTTCCAAATAGTATTCTAGGCCGATTATACAAAATCTCACCGGCTTTGTACAGTGCGCCACGGACAAGTCAGGAGCTATCACAATGCTCTAGACAGTTGGATGTTCTTTTTTTGTACATATACACCATAAACTGTATATAATTCGAGCTTGCTCTTGTAATAGAGCGAGATAATGTGGTATTATATTAAAATATATACAACAACATGGTGACCTTAAAAGGGCAACCTGCCTTTTTTCAGTGTTTGGGGGACGCTGTCGAGAGATGGAGAATGAGAAGAAAACGTGGATGAGGAAGCGGCACCGGCCGGTGCGGAACATAGCCTACGCGGTCTTGTACCCGTATACTAAGCTGAAATATGGAATAACGATTGAAAAATTCAAGGCCCAGGGCGACAGGGCCTACCTGATACTCATGAATCACCAGACGGCCTTCGACCAGTTCTTTGTGGGCATGACTTTCAGCGGCCCGGTGTACTACGTTGCGAGCGAGGATCTGTTCTCGAACGGCTGGATATCCTCGCTGCTGAGCTGGCTGGTCGCGCCGATACCGATAAAGAAGCAGACCTCGGATATCGGGGCGGTGAAAAACTGCATCAGGGTCGCCAGGGAGGGCGGAACCATAGCCATCGCGCCGGAGGGGAACAGGACGTACAGCGGCAGAACCGGCTACATGAACCCGGCCATCGCCGCGCTCGCAAAGCTGATAAAGCTGCCCATCGCATTTCTGAGGATCGAGGGCGGCTACGGCGTCCAACCGAGATGGAGCGACGCAGTCCGAAAGGGCAGGATGCGGGCTTACGTCTCAAGGGTGATGGAGCCGGAGGAGATAGCCGGGCTCACAAAGCAGCAGCTTATGGAGATAATAAAAGCCGAGCTCATGGTCGACGAGGGCGTGGCACACGCAAAATTCAAGTCCGGTGTCCGCGCAGAGTACCTGGAGAGGGCGATGTATGTCTGCCCCTGGTGCGGCCTGAGCGAGTTCGAGAGCGAAGGCAGCTTTATCGAATGCAAAAAGTGCCGCCGGAAATTGGAGTACTGCGAGGATAAAAGGCTGAGAGGCGTCGGTTTCGAGTTTCCCTTCGAGTTCGTCACCGGCTGGTACGCATACCAGGAGGACTTCGTGAACCGGCTCGAGCTCTCGGACTATTTGAATGAGCCCATGTACCGGGACAGGGCGGCGCTCTCGGAAGTCATAGTCTACGAAAGAAAGCAGCGGCTGAAAAAGGAGGCCTCAGTGAGCCTCTACGGTGACAGAATAGCCGTGGACGAGCTGATAATGCCCTTCGCGGAGATAACAGGTATCTCAGTCCTCGGAAGGAATAAGCTGAATATCTATTACGGGGATAAGCTGTACCAGCTCAAAGGCGGAAAGCGCTTTAATGCGCTCAAATATGTGAATATGTATTACCGCAGCAAGAATACCGGCAGGGGGGAAGAGAATGGAAAATTTTTGGGATTATAGTGTCTGGAGCGGTTTGAATCTGGTCGCGGTGCTGCTCATCAGCCTACTGGCGGCAAACATACTGAAGAAGTCGGTAAAGTTCCTCCAGGCCTCGCTGATACCTGCCTCGGTGCTGGGCGGAGGAGTGCTTATAATCGTAGCGGGGCTCTATAAGCGGTTCACCGGCGACGTCATGTTCGATACCGAGTTTTTCGGCGGCAATGGAACCGAAGTGCTGGAGATGATAACATACCACACCCTGGCGCTGGGCTTTATAGCCTCCGCGTTCAAGCCCTCGGCCACAAAACTTACTAAGAAGAGAACGATAGAGATATTCAATACCGGCGTAACGACCGTGTCGACCTATCTGCTCCAGGCGGTCTTCGGATTGGGCATCTCGATAGTCGCAGCGCTCATAGTATCCGACTTTTTCCCGGCGGCGGGTATACTGCTGCCATTTGGCTACGGGCAGGGTACCGGACAGGCGCTCAATTACGGGGGAATATTTGAAAACGACTTCGGTTTCGTCGGAGGAAAGAGCTTCGGCCTGACAATAGCGGCCCTGGGCTTCCTGAGCGCGAGCATAGGCGGAGTCATCCACCTCAATATCCAGAAGCGGCGCGGCAAGATAAAGCTCGTAAAGGTCGAGGAGAAAGCGCTCAGATCCGAGCAGATCCAGTCTGATGACGAGATACCGATGCAGGAGAGCATAGATAAGTTGACGGTGCAAATAGCGCTCATAGCGCTGGCATACCTGCTGGCATACCTGCTCATGGATCTGCTGGGCCTGCTGCTGCCGGGCATGAAATCCGTCATCTACGGATTCAACTTCCTGCTGGGCGTGCTGACGGCGACGTTGGTGAAACTGCTCATGGGCTGGATGAAAAAGAAGGGCGTGATCAAGAAGGAATATACGAACGCATTCCTGATGACGAGAGCCAGCAATTTCTTCTTCGATATCATGGTCGTCGCAGGTATAGCTGCGATAAGGTTCAGCGTACTGAAGGACTACTGGGGCATCATCCTCATCATGGGCGTTGTGGGCCTGGTCATAACATACATATATAATTATTTTGTGTCAAAGCAGCTCTTCGACGAGTATAGGGAGGAGCAGTTCCTGACAATGTACGGAATGCTCACCGGAACAGCGAGTACAGGGGTGATACTGCTGAGGGAAATAGACGGCGAGTTCAAAACTCCGGCGCTGGATAACCTGGTGTACCAGAACTTTCCGGCAATAGTGTTTGGCTTTCCGATGATGCTTTTGGCGACCTTGGCGCCGGTAAAACCGGTGTTGACGCTTCTGATTCTGATAGGCTTCTTTGCCGTCATGAATGTAATACTGTTCAGGAGCAAGATATTCAAACGCAGGAGCGCGAAGGATCAAAAATGACAGGACAGCAAAATTTGCATAATAAAGGCCCGCATATAAGCCGAGCGAGCGGCAAGAATATAAGCGAGCCAAGGCTCAAAGAAGAGAAAAGGAGATGCAAATTTGATGTCCACCAGGAGCAACAACCTCGTCAACCCGAATGCCCGCGAGGCCATGAACCGCTTCAAGATGGAGGCGGCCGGTGAGGTCGGCGTGAATCTGAAGCAGGGCTACAACGGCGACCTCACGAGCCGCCAGGCCGGTTCCGTCGGCGGCCAGATGGTCAAGAAGATGATCGAGGCCTACGAAAACGGCATGAAGTGAGCTCTTTGAGCTAGCACGAAAGCCGCCCCTGTCCATGGGGTGGCTTTTGTGCTTGACAATAATATTTGTGTGCGTTAAGCTATAAGTAATTCGTACATAAGGGATAGATAATATTGGAAAATCAAGCTCTCAAAGAAAACAAAATGGGCGTTATGCCCGTGAACAAACTGCTGCTGTCCATGGCTGTGCCTATGATGATCTCAATGCTCGTCCAGGCGCTTTACAATGTTGTGGACAGCGTATTTGTGTCCAGAATAAGTGAGAACGCGCTCACGGCCGTTTCGCTGGCGTTCCCGATGCAGAACCTGCTCATTGCCTTTGCCGTCGGTTTCGGAGTCGGCATCAACGCCCTCATGAGCCGCGCCCTTGGAGAAAAAGACCCGGAACACGCAGGACGCATCGCGGTAAGCGGAATGGTGCTCGAGGCCGCGAGCTACGTCGTCTTCCTGATCCTCGGCCTGTTCTTTACCGAGGTCTTTATGAGGGCCCAGATAAGCGCCGAGGTTCCGGCGGAGGACGCGGAGGAGATCATACGTTACGGAGTCGACTACCTGCAGATCGTGCTCATCCTATCCTTCGGCGTCTTCGCCGAGATAACCTTCGAGCGTATACTGCAATCCACCGGGCGCACCACGCTCTCTATGATAACCCAGCTCATCGGCGCCATACTGAATATCATATTTGACCCGATCCTCATCTTCGGCCTGCTCGGTTTCCCAAAGCTCGGCATCGCCGGAGCGGCCTGGGCCACCGTAGGGGGACAGATAGTCGCCGCCATTGTCGCATTCTTCATAAATAAACACAAAAATACCGAGATAAGTCTTGCGGGGGCGAAGCCGTCGTGGGCATCTATCGCCGCAATATCGAAGATCAGCATACCCAGTATTGTCATGAGCTCCATATCCTCGGTCATGACTTTCTTCATGAACCGCATACTCACCACTTTCGTCTCCACCGCGGCGACGGTGTTCGGCGCGTACTTCAAGCTCCAGAGCTTCGTATTCATGCCGGTCTTCGGCCTCAATAACGGAATGGTGCCTATCATCGGCTACAATTACGGAGCGAGGAAGCCGGAGCGCATCCACAAGACGATCAAGCTCAGCATGGTCTACGCAACTGGCATAATGGCCATCGGGTTTATAGTGTTTCAGCTGGTGCCTGACAAGCTGCTGCTGTTTTTCGACGCTTCGGAGAATATGCTGAAGATCGGCGTACCGGCGCTCAGGATAGTGAGCACCTGCTTTTTGCTCGCGGGCGTCAACGTCATATGCAGCTCCGCCTGCCAGGCCTTCGGCTACGGGATGTACAGCCTCTACATATCCGCCGCGAGGCAGCTCGTTGTGCTCGTGCCTGTCGCCTACCTGATGTCGCTGACAGGGGAGCTCGGGAACGTTTGGCTCTCCTTCCCGATAGCCGAGCTCATAGCGATTGCCATCTGCGTGCCCCTTCTGCTCCACGTCCTGAACAAGACCGGCATGAGGGTTAAGAAGGAGAGCTGATAGGCCGCAGACCCCGACATAATAAAATTGCCCGTCCGTGAAACACCAATCACGGACGGGCAGTTTGTTGTTGTAATGTACATCAGGCGTTGAGCGTTTTTTCCGGTTGAGCTCCGTTGCCGACTCTTTTGAATATTCTCGCCAGCACAATTATTGCGGCAGTTGCGAGAACGACCTCGGCCACCGGCTGCGCATAGGCCAGGCCGTAGAGCGGATAGAGCTTGTTCAGTATCCAGAGCGCCGGGATCTCCAGAACTATCTTTCTCAGTATGGCAAAAGCGAGGGCGTTCCTGCCGTTGCCTATCGCCTGGAAGACGCCGACGGCAAGGAAGTCGATGCAGAGGAACGGCCCGGCTATCGACATACCGCGCAGGAAGTGAGAACCGTAGTCAATGATGACTTCGCTGTCCATGAACAGTCCCACGAAGAAGCCCGGGGCGATAAAATACGCTGCGGAAACCGCCGTTATGACCGCCACCGACGCCATGCCGGCAAAACGAACCGCATCCTTCATCCTCTTCCCGTTGCCGGAGGAGTAGTTGTAGCTGATGAGCGGCATGACGCCCTGGGACAGCCCCAGCGCAACGTACATCGGGAGCATATTGACCTTCTGCGCAATGCCCATCGCAGCAATGGCGTCGGCCTTGTACGCAGAGGTGAAGTTGTTCAAAATGGTCATTCCAGTGACGTTCAGGAGGTTTTGTATGGCTGCGGGAACACCGACACCGCAGACGGCTCTGACGATCCTCCTGTTGAAGCTCAGCTGGCGTATGTCGATGCAGACAAAGGTCTTGCCCCTGCGCACCAGAATGAGGATAAGGAAGTACATACAGGCGACGCAGTTGGAGATGAAAGTCGCAAGCCCGGCTCCTGCCGCGCCCATACCGAGGCCCCAGGGCATGATGAATATTGGGTCGAGCACGATGTTCAGCATACAGCCGCTCATCGTGCCGATGCTGGCGTGCAGAGCCGAGCCTTCGGCCCTCACCAGATAGGCCAGTACGACGTTGACAATGCTGGGCGCGGCACCGAAATATACCGTCCATAGCATATAAGCCGCCGTGGCGTCCCTCGTCGTCTCGTCCGCGCCGAGTATGATGAGCAGCTGGGAGCTGAAAGACGCGCAGACCACCGAGAAGATTATTCCGGAGAACAGAGCACAGTAGAAACCGAAAGCGGAGCTCTTGGATACCATATCGTAGTCCTTGCAGCCCAGAGAGCGGCTCATGAGGCTGGACGAACCCACTCCGAACAGATTGTTCACCGCGTTGAATGCCAGAAGCACCGGCGCAGCCAGGGTAACGGCCGAGTTTTGAATCGCGTCGTTGAGCATACCGACAAAATATGTGTCCGCAAGGTTGTAAAGCACCATTACAAGCGAACTCAGAATGGTCGGCACGGCAAGCTGCGTTACCGCTCGGGAAACCGGCGCGGCCTCAAAAAGCCAGGTTTTCTTGTCCAGCTCCTGCAAGGAATAACATCTCCTGTGTAAAATAGCGCTCAGCTAAGATAATTGACTTTTATAATATCACACTCCAAGCATATACACAAGGCATAAGCCCGCACAAAAAATATTCACAAGGTACCTTGACAATTTCGAGTGGGGCTGTTATACTCAAATCACAAGGTACCTAACTAATTATGAATTGGAGTGTTGAACTATGACAGAGCAAGGCTTTGGAATGGAGAACGAGGGCCTCTGCCCACACTGCCCGAGACATTGCAGCCTGAGCGAACCCGGCTGCATCAGGGGAGAGGAGTATGCGAAGGAAATGGCGCGGGGCGAACCCAATTTTGAAGAGGAGAAGCCCGGGCCTCACCGGCCGGAGCCACGCTTCGGCCCGGAAGAGCCGTTTGATGACGAGCGTATGCACCGCTTCCATGAGCCAGAGGATTGGCCCGCGCCGCCGGGACGCGGCCCGCACCACGGGCCGGGGCGACCGGAACCTGGCCCACATCACGGGCCGGGCCCGCACCATGGGCCGCATCCGGAGCCGGGCCCGCACCATGGGCCCGGGCCGCACGGCAGGGGGCCGGGAAGGCCGCCGAGGCCGGAACCGCCGGAGCCGGAGCCGGAGCCGGACAGGGACAGCTTGATGGGCCTGATGCGCCGCTGCGGGCACTACCTCGCGCACAGGGCCGGGGCGGTGAGCAGCCGCGAGCGGATGCTGAGGCTGCTGCTGGAGCGCGGTGAGATGCCGCAGTCGGATCTGGTGCGGCTCCTGGAGCTGAGGAGCGCCTCGGTCAGCGAGCAGCTGGGAAAGCTGGAGGCCAGGGGCCTGGTGGAGCGCAAACGCAGTGAGGAGGACAGGCGCGGCGTCACCATAGAGCTGAGCGAGTCCGGCAGGGAGCTCGCGCAGTCGCTGCCCGAGAGCGGCGCCGGCGTGTTCTCGGCACTGGACGAGGACGAACAGGAGACGCTGAAGACCCTGCTGACCAAGCTGCTGGCCTCCTGGGAGGGCGGAGAGAGCTGAAAACGTTGCTCCGCAGTGTTGACAGGCTGGTCTGAAATGGTTTACGATTGATTCCGGTATGGAATCGATCTGACAGGGGGGCGGCCTTGTGAACATGAGCTGGTTGAGGGAGTTTGTGGTGCTTGCGGATACTTGCAGCTATGCGGAGGCGGCGGAGCGGCTGTTCATAGGTCAGTCGAGCCTGTCGAAGCATATAAAGGCGCTCGAGCGCGAGCTGGGCATTGAGCTATTTGAGAGAACCAGCCGAAGGGTGCGCCTGAGCCGGGAGGGGGAGCGGCTGCTGCCCCAGGCGAGGGAGGCGGTGGAGGCCGTGTTCGCCGTTGAGGAGCAGGCGAGGCGTTGCCGGGAGCTCAAGCTGGGCAAGCTGACGCTGGCGGCGCTGCCGTCCATGCCGAGCTACGGGATCACGGAGCTGATACAGGGCTTCATGACGAAGCACCCCGAGTACCACGTGAGCGTCAAGGAATGCCGCACGAGCGAGGCGGAGCGGGCGCTGCTGGATGGCGGATGCGAGCTGGCGTTTATCAGAAGGGCGGAGACCGAGCCGCCGTCACCGGAGCTGGTCGAGCGGAGCTATATTTCCAGAGATGAGCTGGTGGCGGTGCTGCCGAGGGGACACAGACTGGCCGGAGCCGAAGTGGTGAGACTGGAGCAGCTCAGAGACGAGAGTTTCGCAAGCCTGGAAGAAGGCAGCCTCATGTACGAGCTGCTTCACTCTGTGTGCGAGAGGGCGGGCTTTTCGCCAAGGATCGCCTTCACCTGTCACGAGGCCGCCAGCGTACAGGAGCTGGTCGGAGACGGCCTGAGCATAGCCATACTGACCCGGGCCCAGGCAGGGCCGAGGCCGGATCAGAGTATAAGGCCCATAGTCCCAACGGCGGCAACCAGGATAGACCTGTGCCATAAAAAGAACATACCGCTATCGAAAGCCGCCCAGGCTTTCTGGGATTACGCAAACGGCGGAGCTTGAAAAAGCAGCCGCATGGCTTGCCGAAGATGACTAAAGGGAGAGGCCGGAGCCTCTCCCTTTTACCGTCTGGGTCACACTTTGTCCGGATATACCGCCCGGACGCCTCCTATGAGCTTCGGCCTCGTCCTTGCGGCGCTGACCGTTGCTTCTCCTATCTGCTTGACTGCCAGCCTCAGCGGCACTGCCACGTCTTTAAGGTGCATCCCGATCAATGTACAGCCGATGTCAAGACCGGCGCTTGCCTTGACGTGCTCGACCGCGACAGGGTCTTTCATGTGCTTCCACGCCGCAGTGGCGAAGGAGCCGCCCGCCTTCGGCTGCGGGATGACGCACACCGGTTCGTAGCCGAACTTCTCCGCCGTCTCGCGCTCGACTATGAGGGCGCGGTTCAAATGCTCGCAGCACTGAGCAGCCAGCAGCAGGCCCTTCTCCTCCAGCATCGAGGCAATGACCTCGTAAACCGCCTCGGCGGCCTCGGGCGTGCTGCCCTTGCCTATCCTCGCGCCCATTATCTCGCTCGAGGAACAGCCCACGACAACGAGGCTCCCCGGGCGCAGGTCGGCCAGCTCGAGCAGTTCCCTCACCGCCGCCTCTGTCTGACGCCGTATTTCATCGTACATGGTACGCATCTCCTTTTCAAGTTTTCTTATCTTTATTTTATCACAGCGCAACGGGTTTGACAACAGGGCCGGGGTGGAGTATCATGTTCAGGATATTTCTCATTTTGCGAGGTCTTGGCAATGAAAAAGATACTCTCTGCGGCGCTAGCAGCGTCGCTGCTTCTGTCGCTTGGGGCCTGCGGCGCGGAGCCGCCCGCGCAGACCGGGCTGCCGGAGCCGGTCGCAGACTCGAGCCCGAGCCCGACCGTCGAGGCGGAACCCACAGCCACACCGGAGCCTACTCCAATGCCTTATATCGACCCGCTCAGCGGCGAGCCGATGGAGACGGATATCTCCGACGTGCGGCCCTTTGCCATAATGATAAACAACATACAGCAGGCGCTGCCGCAGTGCGGCGTCTCGCAGGCCGAGATCGTCTACGAAATACCAGCCGAGGGCGGTGTGACCCGGATGATGGCCATATTCACCGACATTAGCGACGTTGAGCGTATCGGCAGCCTGCGCAGCATCCGGCCCTACTACGCCGACGTGGGCCTGTCCTACGACGCCATCGTCATCCACGCGGGCGGCAGCGAGGAGTCGTATACCGAGATGTCGGGCTACGACGTCGACCACCTCGACGGCGTGCTCGGCACCTATGTCGAGGGCGCGTTCTACCGCGACCCGGACAGGATGCAGTACGGCCTGGAGCACAGCCTGTTCTCCATAGGCGCGAAGCTCATCGAGGCCGCCGAGGATCAGGGCTTCTCCCTGACGCACGAGGCCGGGGCCTACGACTACGGCCTCACGTTCTCCGACGCCGCCGACAGCCAGTGCGCGGACGAGGCGCTGTACGCCTCCATCGGCTTCAACAGCTTCAAGACCACCGACTTCGAGTATAACGAGGACGACGGGCTATACTACGCCTTCGAATACGGCTCCGAGTACATGGACGACGAATACGGCGTGCAGATGACCTTCAAAAACCTGCTGTTCCTCGAGACCGACGTCTCGGTCATCGACGACGTGGGCAGGCTGCGCGTGCGCACGACCGGCACGGGCGAAGGCTGGTTCGTCTGCGGCGGCAAGTGCGTCGAAATAACCTGGGAGCGCGAGTCGAATACCGAGCCGTTCAGGTATTACCTCGCGGACGGAACGCCGCTGGAGCTGGGCGTCGGCTCGACCTATATCGGCGTAAGGCCGGGCTACGGCTCGTCGGTGGCTTTTGAAAAGGAGGCGCAGTAGACTTGTCCCGCACCAGAAGATCGCTGCTCGCCCTGCTGCTGTGTTATCTCATCTGGGGCCTGCAGCCGCTGTATTGGAACCTGCTCGGGCAGTTTGACGCCATATTCGTGCTCTGCTGCCGTATAGTCATGAGCGTCGTGTTCACCTGGCTGTTCCTCATCTGCACGGGCAGGCTCAAGGAGCTGCTCTCCACCTTCCGCGACCGCAAGGTGATGAAATATCTCGTGCCCGCGGCGGTGTTCATCTGCGCGGACTGGGGGCTTTATAACTGGGCGGTCATGAACGGGCACGTTCTGGATGTCTCGCTCGGGTATTATATGAATCCCATTGTCATGTTCGTCATTGGGCTTGTGCTGTTCCGGGAGCGCGGGCACCTGCTCGAGTATGTGTCGGTGGGCGTGGCGACGCTGGGCGTGCTGATAAGCACGGTGCAGTACGGCTCGTTCCCCATCGTAGCCGTGCTCTGCGCGTTTTCGTGGCCGCTGTACGCCACGGTGAAGAAGGCGGCGAACGCCGACCCCATCATCAGCATCGCGGTTGAGACGACGCTGCTCGCGCCGTTTGCGATAATCGGGGCGCTGGTGTTTTACCGGGGCGAGGGCGGGTTTGCGTCGGTCGATTTGAGCGGCGCGGCGCTGCTGTTTTGCTCGGGCATCGTTGCGGCGACTCCGATGATACTTTATACTTATGTGGTGAACGACCTGCCGTTCAAGGTCGTGGGGATATTGCAGTATACGAGTTCGACCATCACGTTCATCTGCGGCATACTGTTTTTGAACGAGAAAGCGACGCCGGAAAAGCTGGTGATGTTCGCGTTCATCGTGGCCGGGCTGGTGATTTTCACGGTGGGCAGTTTCAGAAGACAGAAGGACGCTCTGCCGGAGGCAAGGCGGTAAGATGGTTCTGGCCGAGCGGGATTCGAAAACCATCTGAAGTTTGACGAATATAAGAACCGGAGTGTGTTTTTTAATTTGGGTCTTGCACTGCGCATGGAGATATAATACAATATATGGGGGGCGCGAGGCACTTCGCGCCCATTATTTGCATTTCATGCAAAAAAGATAGGCCCTGAATACACGGGAGGCGAGAACGATGAAAAAGATACTGTTCCTGACCGCCATACTGACACTCCTCTGCTGCACGCTGCTCGTCATCGGCGCATCGGCGGACTACAGCGGTACGACGACGTCGCCCGCGATGGTCGATGGCGTGTACCAGATACGCACCGCCGAGGAACTCTACTGGTTCGCAAATTATGTGAACAAAACCAATCCGACCGCCAACGCCAAGCTGACGGCGAACATCACCATCAACTCGAACGTGCTGGATAGTGACGGCAACCTCAACGTAACACCGGCCTACGAGTGGACGCCCATGGAACGCTACTACGGCACCTTTGACGGGAATGGCAAGACCATATCCGGCCTGTACCTGTCCGAAACCGTTGGAAATGAAGGTGATGCGGCAGAACCCGGCGGCAGCTGTTTTACCGGTATGTTCCGTATTATTGAGCAAGGCGGCACTGTTAAAAATCTCAGACTTGCCGACAGCTATGTCGGCGGCGAATTTCTAAAAAAGGGAGAGAATGGTAATAACTACATATCGCATTTAGGCGGGATCTGTGGCAACAATAAGGGAACTGTATCGGGCTGCACTTTCAGCGGTACTTTGTACGCGACTTCTCCTTATCCGATCAATAATCCGGCCATCGGGGGCATCTGCGGCCTCAATACCGGTTTGCTGGAGAATTGTGATTTCAATGGCCACCTTGAAGCAAATAACAGCTACAATGATAAGCGCTCTTACTTTTTTTCCTACGGAGGCGGCATCTGCGGCTGGAATTATCGCACCGTGAAGGGATGCACTAACAGGGGTACAATTACCGGGGGCGGCTATAACCCTGCTGCCGGGGGAATTTGCGGCGCAAGTTTTCATGGTAGTTATGACAGCACCATAGAGGGCTGCGAGAATCATGGAAATGTGACCGCCATAACCAGAGGGGGTTCAGGTTTTACAAGCTGCGCAGCCGGCATTCTTGCGATTGGGGAAAATAGCACGGTAAAGAGCTGCAAAAACTGCGGGGCAGTCACAGGTGCAAATTATGCGGGTGGAATCGCCGGAAAATTCTATGGAAATATGATTTCCTGCACCAACAGCGAGACGGTTGAGGCCTATTATGAATATGCAGGCGGGATATGCGCTTATGCGATGGAAGGCGAAGGAACAATAATTAATGAATGCGCCAACTACGCTGAGGTTAAAATCAGTGACAATAGCGCAGGTGGAACGACATATTTGGGCGGTATATGCGGCAGAGTGCGTTGTGATGGGATCTTGGTCGTGAACTGCTATAATACCGGCGACCTGCACGGCTCTCAGAATAATTCCAATGACACGATGTACATAGGCGGCATATGCGGAAGTATGGATAGGGGTGGTTTAAAAGAAGATGAATTAAGACTTTCTGCTCGCGCATGGCACTGCTGTAATACAGGAAGCATTACCAAACCAGAAGTTGGTGCGGTGACGGCAGACGGATTGTGTGGAGCATATAGTATGTATGATTTAACATTTGTGACCAATTGCATCTGGCTCGACCGGAACGGCACCGGCAGCGCAGATACCGGCGCCATGACTCCAGAACAGTTTGCACGCGGCGAGGCGGCCGGGCTTCTGAACAGGTGGGAGGCTAGAGATGATTATTCGTTTATAACGTTCAACGGCAAAGCATGGAAGGTCGGCGATGACGGCGATGACGGCTATCCGGTTTTGGCCGGCGGCGAAAACACTCTCGTCAAGGTGGACTTTGTCGAGGGTGACAATGTGCTGATGACCTTCTACACGAATGAGGGAGATACGCTCAAGAGCCTGGATTCGATAGACTTCAGCGACGCAAAACTGAGCATCGGCGAAAAAGAAATTGAAAGCAGCTCATTGCCGACCACGACATTTGACGGCGATACCACTATAACCGTTAACGGCGAGTTCAAATACAAGCTCACGGCGACTGTGACAGGCAGCGTGAGCAAGGTATACGACGGCACCGTTGCTGTGACCAATGCCGATGGGCTGAAGCTGGAGCTTTCCGGAATAATGACCGGAGACGAAGTCGGCGTCAGTGCAGTAAAATACAACTTTGACAGCGCGAATGCGGGTAGCAAAAGTATAGAAGCGGAGAGCATCACGCTCAGCGGCAAGGAGGCGGGTAAGTATGCGCTCGCCGCCGCCGACGTGTCGTGCAGCGTCGTGACCGCCGAAATTACCCACAGGCCGATTACCGCGTCCATCGACGGCACCGTGAGCAAGGAGTACGACGGCAATGCGGATATGCCGGAAAGCCATGGCCTTAGCATCACGTTTAATGCTAATGATATAATTGGCAGCGATGAAGTTACCGCCACGGCTGCCAGTTACGTTTACGACAACAAAAACGCCGGCGAGGACAAGGCCGTCACTGCAAGCGGCATCATGCTTGACGGCGCGGCCGCGGGCAACTACTCCCTTAGCAGCACCACCGCGACCGGCACAGTCGGAGAAATCACACAAAGGACAGTCGCCCCGTCCATCGACGGCACAGTGACCAAGGTATACGACGGTACGACGAACGCGCCGTCCGGCTTGAGCATCGCGCTCGACAGGGCCGTTGCCGGCGACAATGTCACCGCCACGGCTTCAAGCTACGCTTACGACAACGCCAATGTCGGTGAGGGCAAGACCATAACCGCGAGCGGCATAACGCTCAGCGGTTCGGATGCGGGCAACTATACCCTCAGCGCCGAAAGCGCGGCCTGCCCCGGCGAGATAACGAAAAAGAAACTCACCGCGTCCATCGACGGCACCGTGAGCAAGGAGTACGACGGCAATGCGGACGTGCCTGACGGCCTGAGCATTATACTCAACGGGGTTATCCCCAGCGACAACGGCAATGTTACAGCCACGGCGACCTTCGCTTTCGCCGACCCGAACGCCGGCAGCGGCAAGACTGTCAATGCAAGCGGCATCACGCTCGGCGGCGCGGCTGCGGGCAACTATGCCGTCAGCACCACCGCGACCGGCACAGTCGGAGAAATCACACAAAGGACAGTCACCCCGTCCATCGACGGCACAGTGACCAAGGAATACGACGGCACGACGGACGCACCGTCCGGCTTGAGCATCGCGCTCGACAGGGCCGTTGC
The DNA here is from genome assembly GCA_902496595.1 of uncultured Eubacteriales bacterium. Lineage (GTDB taxonomy): Bacteria > Bacillota > Clostridia > Oscillospirales > Oscillospiraceae > Scatomorpha. Next base: position 24,603 of record CABVBV010000015.1, read on the forward strand.
CGGCGA
>CABVBV010000016.1 GCA_902496595.1 uncultured Eubacteriales bacterium
GCACGAACGCCTTCAGGACGGTCTTCTTCATGCCGAACCTCATAGGCGGCATCGTCCTCGGCTACATCTGGCAGATCCTGCTCAACTGCGCGCTGAGCCTGCTCGAAAAGCCGCTGCTCCGCCTGGACGCGGCGGCGGGCTTCTGGGGCCTCGTCATACTCATGGCCTGGCAGCAGATAGGCTATATGATGATAATCTACATAGCGGGTCTCCAGAGCATACCGGACACTCTGACGGAGGCCGCGGAGATAGACGGAGCTTCGCCCTGGCAGACCTTCTGGAAGGTCAAGTTCCCGATGCTCATGCCGAGCCTCACCATCTGCCTCTTCCTCACCATCACGAACAGCTTCAAGCTCTTCGACCAGAACATGGCGCTGACGGGAGGCGAGCCGAACCACGCCTCGGAGCTTCTGGCGTACAACATCTACTACACCTTCTACGGCCGCTCCGGCCCGCAGTGGCGCGGCATAGGCCAGGCCAAGGCGGTCATCTTCTGCCTCATCGTCGTGGCCATCTCGCTCATCCAGCTCCGCTCCACACGTAAGAAGGAGGTGCAGCAGTGAGGAAGTCCAAAGCCCGCTCCAACCTCATCTGGAGCATAGTGATGACCATCGTCTGCGTCATCTATATGTACCCCATCTTCATGGTGCTCATGAACTCCCTCAAGGTGGAGTCCGCCATCAGCACTTCGACGGCCTTCCAGCTGCCGAACTCCGAGACCTTCGCGGGGCTCGAGAACTACGTGAACGCCATAACCTCCCGCGGCTTCTTCGCGAGCTTCGGCTACACGCTGTTCATAACCGTGAGCTCCGTCGCGGCCATCCTGCTCTTCTGCTCCATGCTGGCCTGGTACATCACGAGGGTACACACCTGGGTGACGAAGGCGCTCTATCTGCTGTGCGCGTTTTCGATGGTCGTGCCTTTCCAGATGGTCATGTTCACCCTTTCGTCCCTTGCAGACAGCATGAGGATAAACTTCTTCAGCCTCTATACCCTGCGCTTCAACACGCCCTGGATGCTCTGGTTCGTGTACCTGGGCTTCGGCGCGGGCCTGGCGGTATTCATGTTCTGCGGCTTCATGCGCAGTGTGCCGCTGGAGATAGAGGAAGCCTCGATGATAGACGGCTGCAACCCGCTGCAGACCTATTTCAAGGTCGTGTTCCCGCTGCTCAAGCCCACGATGGTCTCCGTCGGCATACTCGAGGCCATGTGGATATGGAACGACTACCTGCTGCCCACGCTCATCCTCGACATCGACAAGTACAAGACCATCTCCATGCTGATCCAGTACTTCCGCGGCAGCTACGGCCGTGTCGAGATGGGCCCCATGATGGCCTGCATCATGCTCGCCATCTTCCCCATCATCATAGTCTACCTCGCGGGACAGAAACACATAATCAAGGGCGTCGTCTCCGGAGCCGTGAAGGGGTGAGCCGTTATGGAACGCAAGAGCGGCATCCTGATGCCGATATCCTCGCTGCCGTCTAAGTACGGCATAGGCACCTTCGGAAAGGAGGCCTACAAATTCGCAGACTTTCTCGCGGCGGCGGGCCAGAAGGCCTGGCAGCTGCTGCCGCTGGGGCCCACGAGCTACGGCGACTCGCCCTACGCCTCCTTCTCCACCTTCGCGGGCAACCCCTATTTCATAGACCTCGATATGCTCATCGAGGACGGGCTGCTGAAAAAGGCCGAGGTCGAGGCCGTGGACTGGGGCGATGACCCCATGAACGTCGATTACGGCAAGATCTACTACAACCGCTTCGACATCCTGCGCCTCGCCTGCTCGAGAGGCTGGGACAGGGACGCCGCGGAGATAACCCGCTTCCGCGAGCAGAACGCAGGCTGGCTGCCCGACTACGCGCTCTTCATGGCGCTCAAGCGGCACTTCGGCATGGTCTCCTGGACGCTCTGGCCGGACGAGGACATCAGGCTCAGGAAACCCGCGAGCGTGGAGCACTACCGGAACCTGCTCGACGCGGACGTGCGGCTCTTCACCTGGATACAGTATATGTTCTACAAGCAGTGGGATAAGCTGCGCGAGTACGTCCACTCTCTGGGCATAGAGATAATCGGCGACCTGCCCATCTATGTCGCTCTGGATTCCTCGGACGTCTGGGCCGACCCCAAGAGCTTCCTGCTCGACGAGAAGAACATCCCCACCTGCGTCTCCGGAGTGCCGCCCGACTACTTCTGCGAGGACGGGCAGCTCTGGGGCAACCCCATCTACGACTGGGCGCGGATGAAGTCCGACGGCTACGGCTGGTGGATACGCCGCATCGAGGGCGCGAAGAAGCTCTACGACGTCATCAGGATAGACCATTTCCGGGGCTTCGAGAGCTACTGGAGCGTGCCCTATGGAGAGGAGACGGCGAAAAACGGCAAGTGGATGCCCGGCCCGGGCATGGGCCTCGTCGGCGTGCTGCGCGACTGGTTCCACGACACGAAGTTCATAGCGGAAGACCTGGGCTTTTTGACCCCCGAGGTCGAGAAGCTGCTGCGCGACTCGGGCTTCCCCGGTATGAAGGTGCTGGAGTTCGCCTTCGACTCGAGGGAGCCGAGCAACTACCTGCCTCACACCTATACGCCGAACTGCGTCTGCTATGTGGGCACGCACGACAACGAGACGCTCATGCAGTGGTACAAGGGCGGAAAGCGGGACGACGTGGCCTACGCGGGGCTGTATCTGGGCCTGAACGAGGACGAGGGAGTGAACTGGGGCGTCATCCGGGGCGGTATGTCCTCCGTGGCGCGGCTCTTCGTGGCGCAGATGCAGGATTTTCTGGGTCTCGGAGCCGAGGCGAGGATGAACGTCCCCGGCACGGCCCAGGGCAACTGGCGCTGGCGCATGAAGCCCGGAGAGGCGACGCCGGAGCTCGCGGCGAAGATCAGGAGGTATTCCACCATGTACGGCCGCTTCTGGGCCCCGCCCGAACCCGAGGAGGAGCCGGAGGCCGAAACCGAAGAAAAAACAACGGACAAGTAAAAATGAGCGCGCCGCGGCGAGATCGCCGCGGCGCATTTTCTTTCTGTGACTTAGTTCCTTGACGCGGCTTTCAGGCTCGTGTATAATCACGTTACTTTCAGAATACTGAGCCGGAGGTGCTCCATGAAACGCATATCAGCACTTTTGTCAGCCGCCGTAATGCTGCTGCTCGCGGCCTGCGGCGCCGCCGCGCCCGCGGCTACGGACAGCCCCGACGCGGAGAATACCGCCTCCGCAGGCATACTCGGCAGCTTCTCCACCACCGACCTCGATGGCGAGGCCGTGGACGAGAGCCTGTTTGCCGGCTGCAAGCTCACCATGGTGAACATCTGGGCCACCTACTGCGGGCCCTGCATCTCCGAGATGCCGGATCTCGGGACGCTTGCGGAGGAATACGCCGACAGGGGCTTCCAGATAGTCGGCCTCGTCTCCGACGCGCTGGACTCGGACGGGAACGTGGACGCCGCGCAGGTGGAGAAGGCGAAGGAGATCGTCGCGTCCACCGGCGCCGATTACACCCACATCGTGCCCGGAGAGGGCATATACGGGCTGCTGTACCAGATAAGCGCCGTACCGACGACCCTGTTCGTCGACAGCGAGGGGAGACAAGTCGGCTCCGCCTATATTTCCGCCAAGAGCCTCGAGGCCTGGAAGGAGATCGTCGACCCCCTGCTCGAGGAAGCCGGCGCATGAGCCGCCGCGCAAGAGACATCGCAGCAGCATTGGCCGCAGCGGCAGGAGCCGCCCTGCTGCTGCTCGGCCTGCATATGGGCGAGGCCGAGATCGTGCTTCGCAAGGCCGTGAATATCTGCCTGGAGTGCATCGGCCTTGGTTAAGCGGCTGGGAAAACACATAAGGCTCGCCGTCCAGCTGCTCTGGACGGCGCTGACGAACGGCTACGCCATGGGCTTTCTCAAGGGCGGCATCTACAAGGGGGAGCTCAAGAAGATATGCGTGCCGGGCCTCAACTGCTACTCCTGCCCGGGCGCGCTCGGCGCCTGCCCCATAGGCTCGCTCCAGGCCGTGCTGGGCGAGCGGGGGAAGTGGTTCTCATTCTACGTCGTGGGCTTTCTCATGCTGGTCGGGGCCTTCCTCGGGAGGTTCGTCTGCGGCTGGCTCTGCCCCTTCGGGCTGGTGCAGGATCTGCTGCACAAGATACCCTTTCCGAAAAAGCGCAAGCGTCTGCCGGGGGACAGGTACCTCAAGTACCTCAGATACCTCGTGCTCGCCGTGCTGGTGGTGATACTTCCGCTGACGGTGCTGGACATCATCGGCCAGGGCAGCCCCTGGTACTGCAAATATGTCTGCCCCTCGGGCACGCTCTTCGCGGGCATACCGCTGGCGCTCATGAACGAGAGCCTTCAGTCCTCGCTCGGCTGGCTGTTTGACTGGAAGGTCGGGCTGCTCATAGCCATACTGCTGCTCTCGGTGTGGACGTACCGGCCCTTCTGCCGCTATCTCTGCCCGCTGGGCGCGGTCTACGGGCTGTTCAACCCGATAGCGTTCTACCGGTACGAGGTGGACGGGAACAAGTGTACGAACTGCGGGGCCTGCACGAAGGCCTGCGGCTTTGCGCTGAAGCCGAACGTGCAGCCCAACAGCACGGAGTGCATCCGCTGCGGCGACTGCCTGCGGGCCTGCCCGCACGGGGCGCTGACGAGAAGAAAATTCAAATGAGCCCAGGCCCCGCAGAGTTTCCCGGCCGGAAACTCTGCGGGGCTTTCTTCGGAAGCCCGCCGACCGGCGTATTTACAAGCTCCGGCTCATGTGTTAAGATGAAGTTTATGAAAAAATGAATGCGGAGTGAGAGCTTGAAGCGGAGGGATATGACGTCGGGCACGGAGTGGAGGGAGATTTTGCTCTTTTCGCTGCCGATCATGGCCGGGCAGTTTTTGCAGCAGCTGTACAACACGGTGGACGGGGTGGTCGTGGGCAACTACGGCGCGGAGACGCAGGCGGTCTGCGAGGCGATGATAGCCGCGGTGGGCAGCTGCGTGTCGCTCATCTTTTTGTTTTTGGCGATCTCGATAGGCCTGGGCAACGGAGGGGCGGTGCTGGTGGCGCAGCTCTACGGGGCGCGGAGGACGACGGAGCTGCGGAGGGCGGCCTCGACGCTGCTGATAACGCTGGTCGGCCTCGGCACGATACTCACGATAGTTGGCAGCGTCTTTGCGCGTCCGCTGGTCGTGGGGCTCATGCGCGTCACATCTCCTGCGATCATGGACATGGCGATAGAATACTTCGCCATCTACTCTCTGGGGCTCATCTTCCAGTATATCTACAACGCGGTGGCGGGCATACTCCGGGCGATAGGCGACAGCCGGGCGACGATGTACTTCCTCATCGTGAGCGCGGTGCTGAACACGATCCTGGACATCTGGTTCGTGGCGAGTTTCGGCTGGGGCGTCATGGGCGTGGCGGTGGCGACGGTGATCGCGCAGGCTGCGTCCGCGGCGGTGAGCGTGGCCTATATGTTCATAAAGTACCCCATCTTCCGGTTCAGGCGCGGAGAATTTGTCTTCGACCGGGAGAAGTTCATGATCTCGCTGAAGCTGGGCATCCCTGCGATCATCCAGCAGGCGGTCATCTCTCTGGGCAACGTGTTCATCCAGAGGCTGGTGAACAGCTTCGAGGACGCGACGGTGGCGGCCTTCACGGTGGGCAACAGGATGGAGGCCTACGCGCTGGTGCCTATCTTCGGGCTGAACACGGGCGTCGCGACCTTCACGGGCCAGAACGTGGGTGCGCTCCGGTACGACAGGGTACACCGGGGCTGGAAGGTGTCCACCGTCATGTCCTGCGTGTCGAGCGTTGCGATAGCGCTGTGCATAAATCTGCTGGCGGTGCAGTTTGCGCGGCTCTTCAACCTGAGCGGAGAGGCGATGGCGCAGGCGGTGGAGTACCAGCGCTACATGAGCTACTGCGTGGTGCTCTTCGCGGCCTATATGCCGACCTCGGGTCTTCTGCAGGGCGCGGGAGACGCGATCGTGGTCTCGGTCACGAGCCTCGCCACGCTCTCGGCCAGGGTGGCCTCGGCCTACCTGCTGGCCTACGTTTTCCACGTCGGCTACGCCTCCTGCTGGCTGGCGCTTCCGGTGGGCTGGTCGCTGGGCATCGCGATCACATATCCCAGGTATTTCCGGAAAAAATGGATGGAGAAGCGGGTCGTCAAAGACCCGGTCGTCATAACGGAAGCGGAGGAGGCGGAGCTGCTTGAGTGACTTTTTCGCGCTCATATCCAGGATGCGCTATATAGACCGCTGGGGCCTGATGCGCTCCAGCATACCCGAGAACGTGCAGGAGCACAGCCATATGGTGGCCGTGCTGGCCCACGTCCTCGGCGTCATACGGAGGGACATATTCAAAGCCTCCTGCGAGCCGGACGCCCTCGCCTCCGCCGCGCTCTACCACGACGCGCCGGAGATACTCACCGGGGATATGCCGACGCCCATCAAATACCACAGCGGCAGGATAAACGAGGCCTACCACGAAGTGGAGCAAGCCGCGGCCGATAAGCTGATAGATATGCTACCGGTGGAGTTCAGAGCAACGTTTTCACCTCTGATAAGCGGAGAAGTGGGTGAATACGAGAAGCGGCTGCTCAAGGCGGCGGACAGGCTCTCGGCCTATATCAAATGCGTGGAGGAGCGCAAGGCGGGCAACCGCGAGTTCCTATCCGCCGAGGCTCAGACCAGGCGGAGGATAGAGGACATGGGCCTGCCCGAAGCCGACTACTTTCTCAAACATTTCATGCCCGCCTTCGAGAAGAACCTCGACGAGCTGGGCACGATGACACAGGAGGACAAAGGATGAAAGCGATAGTCACAGTCATAGGCCGCGACCGCGTCGGAATCATAGCCGACGTGAGCCGCATACTGGCGGAGCGGGGCGTGAACGTGCTCGATATCAGCCAGACGGTATTGCAGGATTACTTCACGATGATAATGCTCGTGGACGCCTCCGGCTGCACCGTCCCCTTCGCAGAGCTCACCGCCCTGCTGCGGCGCGAGGGCGAGACGCTCGGGCTGGACATAAGGGCGCAGCGCGAGGACATCTTCAACGCTATGCACAAGATATGAGGCGGGTCTGACATGATAAACAGAGGCGAGATATTGCAGACCATCGAGATGATAGACCAGCAGCATCTCGATGTCCGGACGGTGACGATGGGCATTTCGCTGCTCGACTGCTGCGACCCTGACCCGAAAGCCGCCTGCCGGAAGATATACGACAAGATCACCCGCTCGGCGAAGGATCTCGTGAAGACCGGTGAGGACATAGAGGCCGAGTTCGGCATACCCATCGTGAACAAGCGCATCTCCGTGACTCCCATATCCCTCGTGGCGGGCGCGTCGGACACGGAGGACTACGCGCCCTTTGCGAAGGCGCTCGACGCGGCGCGGGCCGAGACCGGCGTCAACTTCGTCGGCGGCTTCTCCGCGCTGGTGCAGAAGGGCATGACCCCGGCGGACGTGAAGCTCATCCGGGCCATACCCGAGGCCCTGGCCGAGACGGAGCTCGTCTGCTCCTCCGTGAACATAGGCTCGACCAAGGCGGGCATCAACATGGACGCGGTGGCGCTCATGGGAGAGACGGTGAAGGAGACGGCGCATCTCACGGCGGCGAGGGGCGGCTTCGGCTGCGCGAAGCTCGTCGTGTTCTGCAACGCGGTCGAGGACAACCCCTTCATGGCCGGCGCCTTCCACGGCGTGTCGGAGCCGGACAGGGTCATAAACGTCGGCGTCTCCGGGCCCGGCGTCGTCCACCACGCGCTCAAGGCCGTGAAGGGCCGGAGCTTCGACGTGGTGGCGGAGACGATAAAAAAGACCGCCTTCCAGGTCACGCGCATGGGCCAGCTCGTGGCTCAGGAGGCGTCCCGGCGGCTGGGCGTGCCCTTCGGCATAGTCGACCTCTCCCTCGCCCCGACCCCGGCAATAGGCGACTCGGTGGCGAGGATACTCGAGGAGATGGGCCTCGAGGTCTGCGGCACCCACGGTACGACGGCGGCGCTGGCGCTCTTGAACGACGCCGTGAAGAAGGGCGGAGTCATGGCCTCCTCGTCGGTCGGCGGGCTCTCGGGCGCGTTCATACCCGTCTCCGAGGACGAGGGCATGATAGCCGCGGCGAGTTCCGGCGCGCTCTGCCTCGACAAGCTCGAGGCCATGACCTGCGTCTGCTCCGTGGGCCTCGACATGATAGCCGTCCCCGGCTCGACGAGCGCGGAGACCATCGCGGCCATCATAGCGGACGAGGCGGCCATCGGCATGATAAACCAGAAGACGACGGCGGTGCGCATCATCCCGGCGCCCGGCATGGAGGTCGGGGACAGGGTGGAGTTCGGCGGCCTGCTCGGCTCCGCGCCCGTCATGGCCGTTCATCCCTTCTCCAGCGCGGAGTTCATAAAAAGGGGCGGGCGCATCCCGGCGCCCATCCACTCTCTCAAAAACTGAGGCGGTACTATGGATAAGGAAAAGATGGACAGGATCTCCGAGCTCACCCGCATCTCCAGAGAGCGGGAGCTGACGGAGGATGAGAAGGCCGAGAGGGCCGCGCTCCGGGCGGAATATATACAGGACTGGCGCCGCGGCGCCATCGACGTCCTGGAGAACACCTACATCGTAGACGACAAGGGCAACAAGCGAAAACTCGGCAAAAAATGAACCGCACACCGGGCGCATATGGATGCGCCCGGTTTTTTCCGTTGACAAAAGATGTGGAGGGTTTTATAATTATCTGTATTATATTCATTAATACGGGAGATCGTGATGGCTTCATTCAGGGAGGTTGAATATATGGAGAGGCCGAGGCGGAGGCGGCGCAGGAGGCGGCGGTGGCCGAAGGCACTGGTCACGCTTGCCCTGGTCTGCGTCCTTGCGGCGGCGGCCTGGAAGTTCACGGACGGGCTCTCGGCGTTTTCGCTTCCGGTGAAGCTGGGGCTGGAGAACGCGGACACGGGCTTTTCCTACGACCTGGGGACGCTCGAGGGCCTGATAACGGATGAGATGTATCTCGGCGAATGCGGGGCTGAGGAGGCCGCGGAGCTGAGGGAGCTGGCGGAGGAGAACGCGGACTGGAGCGAGGAGCTGGAGTTCATGGCCTCTCACATCGGCATCTACTCCGAGGAGGCGGTCGTGACCGCGCTGAACGGCCCGGAGAAGACGCCCTTCGCCCTGCTCTCGGCCTTCCGGGCCCCGGACGACTCGGGGCTCGAAATCGAGTTCGACCTTGAGGACGGGGAGCTTCCCTACCTGCTCCAGTATGATTCGCGCTGGTGCTTCCACGGCTACGGCAGCTCGGTGATAGGCTTCACGGGCTGCGGGCCGACCTGCCTGTCGATGGCGGCCATAGGTCTGACAGGGAACACGGCCTACACTCCGGCCTACGTGGCGGATATGTCCGAGGCAGGGGGCCACTATGTCATGGGCGCGGGCACCGCCTGGTCGCTCTTCACCGCCGGGGCGGCCCAGCTGGGCCTCTCGAGCGAGACGGTCGTGGTGGACAAGTCGGCCATGAAGGAGCGGCTCTCCGAGGGCGCGGTGCTCGTCGCCGCCATGCTCCCAGGAGACTTCACCACCAGCGGGCACTTCATCCTCATCTACGGAACGGCCCTGACGGGAGGTTTCAAGGTCTATGACCCGAACAGCATAGAGCGCAGCGAGAGGACTTGGTCTTTCTCACGGCTGGAGCCGCAGATATCCCAGCTCTGGAGCCTGAGCCTGCCCGGCGGCTCCGAGAGCGGCGGGGCTTCCGGCTATGCCGAGGGAGAGGTCTTCGTTGCCGACTGCGAGGAGTTTATCACTCTGAGGGCCGAGCCGGACGTGAACGCCGAGGCCCTCGCCACGATACCGAAGCTGGGCGAGATGCGGCTCATCCGCTTCACCGGGGCCTTTGCCGAGGTCGAGTACCAGGGCCTGAAGGGCTATGTCCTCTCGACCTACATAGCTCCCAAATCGGGCTACGAGGCCTCGGTAAGCTCCTTCGGCTACGGTGAGCTCGAGTCTGAGCTCCAGAGCCTCGCGGCCGGGTATCCCGGAGAGATGGAGCTTCTCACGATAGGCCAAAGCCTCGAGGGCCGGAACATCTACGCCGCCGTTGTGGGCGAACCCGGAGCGGAGCACGACGTGCTGCTCCAGGCCTGCATACACGGAAGGGAAAATATAGGCGCATATCTGCTGCTGTGTCAGCTCAGGCAGCTGCTTGAGCAGGGCGCACCGGAGGGTCTGCGCTTTCATTTTATACCGATGGTGAATCCGGACGGGGCCGAGATAAGCAGGACGGCCGAGCTGGGAGAGGCGCAGCGGGAGATATACCTGTCCGAGCTCGCCTCGGGCCTCACCGGGCTCTCGGAGCCTGCGTATGCGAGCCGGTGGAAGGCGAACGCCGCCGGTGTGGATCTGAACCGGAATTTTGACGCGGGCTGGGCCGGGCTGCCCGAGACTTCCTTCTCCTCCGAGGGCTGCAAGGGCCTGAGCCCGGAGGATCAGCCGGAGAGCCGGGCCCTGGCCGAGTACGCGAGGGCGCTCATGCCGGACGCGACCGTGAGCTATCACAGCTCCGGAAGCCTTATCTACTGCGAGTATGAGGGCGCCTCGGCCGAGGTCAACGCGGCCTCCCGTGAGCTCGCCCGGGCCCTGGGCGCGGCGGCGGGCTATCCCATTGAGGATGTCGACGGCCTCGATGCGGGCGGTTTCAAGGACTGGGCCGCCTCAGAGCTCGGCATCCCCTCCGTCACCGTCGAGCTGGGCTACGGGGACGACCCGCAGAGGCCCGGCTCCTACGCTGCGGCAGTTTACAGGAACCTCTCCGCACCAGCCGTCATCGCCGACTGGCTGGGCTGAACCCGCTCTGCTCACGCGAGAGCCCGAATCCGGAGTTTTCCACAGTTCTCACACAGGTTGTAAACGTGTTTTCAACAGTTTCCGGGTTTTGCACAGGCTTTTCAACAGCCGAGGCCCGGCCACGCGCCGCTGTTGCTGTTGTTGCTGTTGGAGATGGAGTTGGAGTTGGGTTGACGTTGGGGTTGACGTTGGCATCGGGAGCATGGGGCTGTATGCCCTCGCACGGCTCCGCTGTCCAGCGTTTCGCGGCGTTTTCCCGGGCCTTCTCGCATTTGGCGTTGTATCTCTCCCTGTCGGCGTCGAGCCTCGGGGCCAGGAAGGCCCAGACCATCCGGAGCATATCCGTCTCCAGTTCCGGTTTGAGCCCTGTATCCCCGTAGTCGAGTATCGCGTCAAGGAGCCTGCCCTTCTCCTCGAAGGACAGCAGCGCGGCGGCGGGCCTGAGCTCAAAGTACAGCATGACCCCCGGCATCTTCTTAGGCATTGGCAGCCCCCCTTATTCTGAGTGCAGTACAATATAGCCGGCTTCGGCCAAAGCGCAAGTGCTGAAAAGTTCGCAACAGCAGAACTCTGCTAGGCTTTTTCGACAGACTGAGGGCCGCTCCTTTTCGGAGCGGCCCTCGCATATTTTGTCTCTCTGTTATCTTGTGCTCTTGTCGTAGGGTATGCCCTCCGCCTTCGGCGCCCTCGAGTTCTTCGAGGTGAAGGCCAGGACTATGAGGGTGATGAGGTAGGGCAGCATACGGTAGAAGTTCGTGCTGATACCCAGCTCCGCCAGGGCGAAGACTCCGTCGCCGTTTATATCTATGGTGCTGTACGCCGCCGCTATGCACTTGAACAGGCCGAAGAGCAACGCCCCGCCCGCGATATTGAGCGGCTTCCAGTTGCCGAAGATCATGACCGCGAGGGCCAAAAAGCCGAATCCCGCCACGTCTCCGTTCGAGGTGCAGTTCGCGGTCGTGAGCGCGTACACAAAGCCGCCCATGCCCGCCAGAGCTCCCGAGATGGTCGTGCCCGCGTAGCGCATCTTGTACACGTTGATGCCCAGCGAGTCCGCCGCCTGCGGGTTCTCGCCGCAGGCCCGGAGCCTCAAGCCGAACCTGGTCTTGTACAGGATTATCGACAGAATGATGAACAGCAGTATGCACACATATGTCGCAAGGTAGACTTTATCCAGGAACGTGTTCCCGAAAAAGCCCAAGTCTGCCGTCCGGTCATAGCCCAGCGTGGTTTTCTTTATCATGAACCAGCTCGTGGAGTCGCCTAATGACATGGTCATGGTGTTCTGGTTCGCGATTATCCTGATGAAGAACAGGACGATCGCAGGCGCCAACAGGTTCAGCGCAGTGCCGCCTATCGTCTGATCCGCCCTCAGATTTACGCTCGCAAAACTCAGCAGCAGCGAGAACACCGCTCCCATGAACGCCGCCGCCGCCATCGCCAGCAGCTCCAAACCCTGAAGCGCCCAGTAGTTGTCCATCTCCTTGGCCAGCTTGAACACCTCGAGCTGCTGTACCTCCCTGACGAACAGCACGCCTATGAATGCGCCGAAGATCATGATGCCTTCAAGCGCCAGGTTTATTATGCCGCTTCGCTCTGCAAACACGCCAGCCAGCGCGACTATCATGAGCGGTATGGCGTAGATGAGCGTCTGCTGTATCAGGAATGTCATTGCTCATCGCCTCCCTTCTCCGCGTCAGAGCCCTCCGTCTGCGTCTCCGCCTCAGCCTTCTTCGCCTCGGGCTCGTAGCCCAGTTTCGGAATGGACTCTATCTGCTTGCGCCTCTTCTTTCCGGTAAGCAGCATCTTGATCACCAGCGAGAACGCGCTCAGATACACGATGACCGCGATTATGACGTCCGTCAGGTATTCGTTATACGGGGTCAAGCTCGTCAGCTGCTGGCCCGCGATGTCCAGCATCGACATGAAGAGGCCCGTGAACACGACGCCTATCGGGTTATTCGCCGCGAGCAGCGCCACGGGTATGCCGTTGAAGCCCGTCGCCGGCAGCGACTGGTAGGTCTGCCAATAGAACTCGGTATTCCCGGACAGATAGTACAGCGCCGCGCCGCCTCCGGCCAGCGCACCCGCTATCGCCATCGAGAGCACTATGTTCCGCTTGTCCTTTATTCCCGCATACCGGGCCGCGTGCCGGTTGCTTCCGCAAGCCTTCAGCTGATATCCCAGGGTGGTCTTGTTTATGACTATGTACATCAGTATCGCTATCAGTATCGCGACCACTATGCCCCCGTTCACCTGGCTGCCGGGGAAGAGCTTATCGAGCCCCATCTTCGACGTCGCAACGCCGTTGAAACTCGTCTTGTAGATGTAGTTCGTCTTCGTGTTCTCCACGACGTTCTTGAAGTTGCTGACCTCGAAGGCCCAGGTCACGAGGTTCGCCGCTATCCAGTTCGTCATGATGCTCGCCAGGACTTCGTTGATGTTCAGGTAGGCTTTCACAAGGCCCGGTATGCAGCCCCAGGCCGCGCCCGCCGCCATGCCGCCGAGGAAGGCCAGCACCCAGATGATCACCGGAGGCACCACGTCGCTCGGTATCCCCAGCGCTATCATCAGGCTCGCCATCGTCCCCATCAGATACTGGCCCGGAGCTCCGATGTTGAACAGGCCGGTCTTGAACGCCACCGCGACCGAAAGGCCCGTCATTATGAGCGGAGTCGCCCTAAAGAGCATATTGCCGGTGCTCACAGGATTGAAGCCGAAGGTGAGCGAGCCCTCAGACCGCCCGGTGGAGAAGATGCTCGCCAACACTATGCGCACACCCTCCCAGGCGCTCTTCCCCGAAAGACTATCGCTCGTGAAGCCCACAACGAGGATGACGATGCAGCCGACCAGAAGGCCTATGACTATCGACGCGAGACTGGCCAGCACGGTCTTCGTGCCGTTCCTGTTCCAGAAGCTGTCCAATCGCTCTTTCACGCCTTCTCCCCCTTCCCGCCGTCGCGCTTCGCTCCGGCCATGTACAGGCCGAGCTCCTGCACCGTCGTCTTCTTCGGGTCGAGCTCGCCCACGATCTCGCCCTCGTACATGACGAGTATCCTGTCCGAAAGGCTCATGACCTCATCGAGCTCCAGGCTAACGAGCAGTATGGCCTTGCCCGCGTCCCGCTCTGCCACGAGCTGACCGTGTATGTACTCTATCGCGCCCACGTCCAGGCCCCTCGTGGGCTGCACCGCCACGACCAGCGCCTTGTCCCTGTCCAGCTCCCTCGCGATGATCGCCTTCTGCTGGTTGCCGCCGGACATACTCCTCGCCACCGTTATCGGCCCCTGTCCGGAGCGGACGTCGAACTTCTCTATCAGCCGCTCGGCGTACTTCCTCACGCTGGCATTGTCTATGAACCCGGCGTGCTGGAACTGCTTCTCCTGGAACCTCTGGAGAACCATGTTCTGCTCCAGAGTGAAGTCCAGGATCAGCCCGTGCTTGTGCCTGTCCTCCGGGATGTGGCTCATGTTCTCTCCGCGCTTCCTTATGGATGCGTGCGCGATATCGCTCCCGCAGAGCTCTATCTTGCCGGACTCCGGCTTCTCCAGGCCCGTGAGCCCGTACACCAGCTCCGTCTGCCCGTTGCCGTCTATGCCCGCGACGCAGACTATCTCGCCCTCGCGCACCTCGAAGCTCACGCCCTTCACGGCGTCCTTCTTGTGTATCCTCGAGCGGACGTGCAGATCCTCCACCTTCAGCACCGTTTCTTTCGGCTTCGCCTCGTCCTTCTGTATCTCCAGCTGGACGGGCCGGCCGACCATCATGTTCGAGAGCTCCTGCTTGTTCGTGTCGCAGGTGTTCACCGTGCCGATGCACTTGCCCTTCCGGAGCACCGTGACCCTGTCCGACACCTCCATGATCTCGTTCAGCTTGTGCGAGATGAAGAGTATGCTCTTGCCCTCCTTCGCAAAGCCGCGCATGGTCTGCATCAGTTCCTCTATCTCCTGAGGCGTCAGCACCGCCGTCGGCTCGTCGAAAATGAGGATCTCGTTGTCCCGGTAGAGCATCTTGAGTATCTCCACCCTCTGCTGCATACCGACGGTGATGTCCTCCACCTTCGCGTCGAGATCCACCTTCAGCCCGTACTTCTCGGAGAGCTCCTGTACTTTCCTCCGGGCCTCCTTCTTCTGCAGAAAGCCCAGCTTCGTCGTCTCGGCGCCGAGGATGATGTTGTCCAGCACCGTGAAGACCTCGATGAGCTTGAAGTGCTGGTGTACCATGCCTATGCCCAGCGCCGTCGCGTCGTTCGGGTCGTTTATCTTTACGACCTCTCCGTTTTTCTTGATAACGCCCTCCTCAGGCTGGTACATACCGAAGAGCACGCTCATGAGCGTACTTTTTCCGGCGCCGTTCTCTCCCAAAAGGGCATGGATCTCGCCCTTTCTGAGCTGGAGGGTAATATTGTCGTTAGCGACTATACCTGGAAATCGCTTGGTGATGCCCAGCATCTCGATTATGTATTCCGGCTGCGCTGCCACCGCCCCGCCCCCTTTTACACGTAGTACACAATATTATAATTTACTTTCCCCCAAAAAACAAGAAATTTATACTGGATACTTCGTCTAAAATCACAGGGGCGGGCCCGTCAGCCCGCCGAAAAAACTGCGTCCGGCCGGGTATGGAACGCCCCTGCGGTTTCGCGGGGCGTCGCCTCGGCGGCCTTCGCCTTCTCAGACAAATTCAGGCCGGCGCCCGTATCTCTCGGGCGCCGGCCTGCTGCCGTTTCAATCGGTTTTATTTACAGGGCTGCCTTAGCCTTTTCGCACAGGGCGGTGAAGGCGGCGGGATCGTGGATGGCGGTCTCGGAGAGCATCTTCCTGTTCATGTCGATGCCCGAGAGCTTCAGGCCGTGCATGAAGGTCGAATAGTTCATGCCGTTGGCCTTGCAGCCCGCGCTTATACGGGTGATCCACAGCTGACGGAAGTCTCTCTTCTTCTGCTTGCGGCCCGCGTAGGCGTAGCGGCCGGACTTCATCACCTGCTCCTTGGCCATCTTGAAGTGCCGGGACTTGTTGCCCCAGTAGCCCTTCGCAAGACCAAGCATCTTGTTCCTTCTCTTGCGCGTCATCATCGCGCCTTTAACTCTGGCCATTTCGCTCAGTCCTCCTTATTTATACGGGATCATGCGCTTGATAGCGGACTCGTTCGTCACGTCCGCGTAGGCGCCTTGACGGAGGCCCCTCTTGCGCTTGGTATCTTTCTTGGTGAGTATGTGGCTCTTAAAGGCGTGGGCGCGCTTGACCTTGCCGGTCTTCGTGAGATTGAATCTCTTCTTGGCGCCGCTGTGCGATTTCAGTTTCGGCATGGCAGTTATTTCTCCTTCCCTTGGTTTGGCTTACTCTTTTGTCTCGCTGGGTTGGGGCCGCTCCTCCTTCGGCCTGCCGGGCTTCTTTGCCGGCGCCTGCGGCTTGGGCGACAGGAATATGGACATATTCCGGCCCTCCAGCTTCGGCTGCTTGTCGAGATTCGCAAGCTCGGCGCACTTGTCTGCAAAATCGCGCAGCAGCTCCTCGCCGATGTTCGTGTGCGCCATCTCCCTGCCGCGGAAGCGGACGGTGACCTTTACCCTGTCGCCGTCGGCCAGGAACTTCTGGCCGTTCTTGAGCTTCACGAGAAAGTCGTTCTCGCCTATGCTCGGCGACATCCGTATTTCCTTGATCTCAATCACGCGCTGATTTTTCCGCGCTTCCTTCTCGCGCTTGGACTGCTCGAAACGGTACTTGCCGTAGTCCATTATCTTACAGACCGGCGGGTTGGAGCCCGGCGCGATCTTCACGAGATCGAGGTCCTTCTCGATGGCGATGTTCAAAGCCGCCGCAGCGGACATGATCCCCAGCTGCTCGCCGCCTTCGCCTATGAGCCTGACCTCCCTGTCGCGTATCTCCTCGTTTACCTGATATTCCGTGACTGCTATCAAAAACACCTCCCGCAAAAACTCATCCCAGCGTCGATATGCAAAAAACGCAGATATCGTTCGATATCCGCGCACACAAACACTCTGCCGCCCTTCCCGGGCGGGTATGTTTATTGACCACAGCTCGCTCTCTCGCGGCCGGGTGAGACCGGCGGACACCGTTCTTCTTTGTTTTAAGCCTTGTTACTATACCAGACCCGCGCCGACTTGTCAAGCGCTTTTTAATAAATAAGCGCCCTCAAAGCCTCCCTTGCGCAAAGGGAGGTGGCACGGCGAAGCCGTGACGGAGGGATCGCGGCCTGCCGCACGGCCGGTCAACGGCGACCCCTCAGTCGGATTTCTCAGTAGTTCTCCTCGGGTGCGCCCTCGGCGTTTTCGAGCTCCATGGCCAGCTTCACTATCCGGCTCGTGCCCAGCCTGTCCGCGCCGAGCTTTATGAAATCCTCCGCGTCCTCGAGCGTCTTGATGCCGCCCGCAGCCTTGACCTTTATCCTGCTGTCGCAGCAGGCGCGGAGCAGGGCCACGTCCTCCCTCGTCGCGCCGCCCGTCGAGAAGCCCGTGCTCGTCTTTATAAAGTCAGCCCCGGAATCCGACACTATCCTGCACAGCATCCGCTTCTCATCGTCCGTCAGCAGGCAGCACTCGATGATGACCTTGAGTATCTTCCCCGAGCAGGCGGCCCTGACGGCCTTGATGTCCTCCGCCACGGAGTCCCAGGCGGCGTCCTTCACCATGGCGAGGTTCACTACCATGTCTATCTCGTCCGCGCCGTTTCTCACGGCGTCCGCCGCCTCGAAGGCCTTGGCCGCCGTCGTCATATAGCCGTTCGGGAAGCCGATGACGGTGCAGACGGCCATCCTGTCGCCCAGATAATTCTTGGCCCCCTTCACGTGACATGGAGGGATGCACACGGAGGCGCAGCCGTACTTGACGGCCTGGTCGCAGATGCCGCGTATCTCCCCAGCCCCGGCGTCCACCCTCAGCAGGGTGTGGTCGCAGCGGGAGAGTATATCTTTGAGCTCCATTTTCTCTGTCTCCTTATTCAAGTTTTAAACATCGGCAACATTATAATACACTCTCCGGGAATATACAAGCGCCGCTTTGAATACTCTGGTACTGGCCCTTCGGAGAGCGGGGCGACTACGATACGGAGGCTGGAGCATGGACGAAAGCGGCAGGACAAGAAACGAGGCGGAGCTGCGCGGGGCCCTGGCGGCGGCTCCCGGATTTTCTCATTTGAGCCGGGGCGAGCGGTTTTTCACCTTCCCGATAGAGACGCGGAGGCTCTCGGGAGTATGCGACAGGATCAACGTGATAGCGAGGCAGTCGCTGCTCGAGGGGCTGGAGCTCAAGGAGAGCCCGGGCCTCTACGTGAGGGGAGAGCTGCGCTCCTTCAACAACCGGAGGGGAGAGGGCGCGAAACTGGTGATCACCCTCTTCGCAAGGGAGCTGTATTTCGACGAGGGCGAGGACTTGAACAGGATAGAGCTCTCGGGCACCCTCTGCAAGATGCCGAACCTGCGCGTCACGCCCATGGGCCGGGATATCTGCGACCTAATGCTGGCCGTGAACCGGCGCTGCGGCAGGAGCGACTACCTGCCCTGCATCTGCTGGGGCCGGAGAGCCAGGGAGGCCGCCGGCCTCGCGACGGGAGACAGGCTGGAACTCACCGGCAGGATCCAGAGCAGGCCCTACATAAAACTCATCGACGGCGTCCCCTTCGAGAAGACCGCCTACGAAGTCTCGGTCATGGAGCTCCACAGCCTCTGACCTTCGTCCGCACGGGTAATAAAAGCCCTCCGGCCGGTGTCCAGTTCCCGGTCGGAGGGCTTCCGGCTGCCCGTCGAGGCCAGCCTTGGGGGGATGCCAAAATGTGTAGGAGTGAAAATAAGCCGTTTTCAGTTCGCCTCGGAGGCAGGGCACCACTTCTCGAAGTCCCAGGGGTCTTTCGCAAACCTGCGCTCTGAGAAGGGCACGAACAGGGTCACAAACGTGAACACAAAGGCCAGCAGCACGAAGAAATTGCAGGGCACGCTCTGGATGAAGGAGACGCCTCCGCCGGCCGCCTCTATGAGCGAGGCCATGGTGAGCGCCGCGCCCGTGTACGGGATGATCACCGCCGTGCCCGCCGTGGACACCGGCATGATGGCGGCTACGCGCCTCGGGTCGAGCTTGTACTTGGCCGCGATGTCCTTCGCAATGTCGCCTATCGTCACCATCGGGATCGTGTCGTTGCCCACGCAGCAGGTGACGAGCATTCCCAGCAGGAAGATGACCGCCTGCGCGGACTTCCTGCCCTTTATGAGTTTCACCAGCTTGCCGATAACCCAGTCTATGCCGCCCGCCTCGGACACTATGCCGATGGTGCCCGCCATGAACACGAAGAGCAGGATCATATTCGCCATGCCGTACATACCGTTCGCCACCGTCGTGCAGCCCTCGAGCAGATTGAAATCGCCCTCGGCCACGCCGATCACCACGCCGAGCACTATGCCGCTGCTCAGCGAGATGACGAAGTTCACTCCGGCCACCGCCATGACCAGGATGAGGATATAGGGCAGGATCGTCCAGAGCTTCACCTCATAGGTGTCTATGCTGACGGCGCCCTCCGGCCTGCCGAAAATGACGAGCAGGACTATCGTTGCGACGAAGGGGACAAAATACATCACCACCTGGGAGAGCAGCTTGTCCTTCGTGGCCTTGCCCGCGCCTATGCCCATGACGCTGTTCGAGACTATGGTGCAGTCGGAGATGAGGCTCATGCTGTTGCCGAACATCGCCGCGCCCATGACGCTGCCTATCATGACCGGAAGAGAGATGTTTGCCTCGATGGCGATGGAGAGCGCGATGGGGGCCAGGGCGACGATGGTGCTCACCGAACTTCCGCTCGCAAAGGATACTATGCAGCCCACGACAAAAAAGCCCGCCGTGATGATCGACACCGGCACATAGTTCATGCACAGCCCGACGATGGAATCCACCCCTCCGCAGGCCTTCGCAACCGTCGCAAAGCCTCCCGCAAGAGCGAACACTATTATCGGCACAACTATGTTCGGCTTCGCTATGCCCTTCAGCATCCAGTTGAATTTGTCCGTGAACTTGCCCCTGACGATGAAAAACGCCGACATGAGCGCAATGTAGCCGCCCATGCTCGCCGGGAACTGCGCGAAGGGCTTCTCATACCCCGCCGCCGCGCAGGCCGCGCCCGCGCCCAGGAACACGCAGACAAATATTATTATCGGAATGACCGACGCAAACCCCTGGGAGCGGATGTCCTTCTTCTTTTCCATGTGATCACCTCATATTTAAATTGGGACTTCAGAACTGAGAGGAAGATTTGCTTGGTTCCGACTTAATTGGATTATAAAACTAGAATGCCAGTACACTAATTTATTGCAATACTACACTATATCGCCGAAGCTGTCAAGCTATAAAAAACGCAAAAATCAGAAATTTCGGCACAAATTGCTCTAATTTGGCAGTAGATAAAAATTGAGCGGCTCCAAAATCGTGTTGACAGGAGCTCGGAGGGTTGATATACTTGCATCAATTAAGTGGAGCGATATTCTAATATGCTGATCAATTTTTAAGGAGGCGCACAAAAGATGGCAAGCAAGTATGAAGAGGTTGCTCAGATCCTCGACGGCTGCGAGGGGAACACCCTGCTGGCGCGGAGGCTGGGCCAGGTCAGGCCCAACATCATCAGGAAACTGCTCAACATGGACACTTCGGACTGCATTCCCTTCACGGCGGGCACGCCCTCGCCCGAGGCCTTCCAGCTCGACGTGCTCAGAGAGGTGACGAACGCCGCCATTGACAAGCACGGGGCTTCCTGCTTCGCCTACGGCACGACCTTCGGAGAAAAGAGCTTCCGCGAGGCCATCGTCAAGCACTACCTGAACGGCAAGTGGCTCGGTGACACCGACCCCGACGACATAGTCGTGACCACCGGCTCCACGGAGGGTTTCGACCTCATGTGGAAGGCCCTCGTCACCCCGGGAGACGTGGTGCTCATTGAGGAGACGACCTTCGTCGGCACGATCAGCGCGCTCACGATGGGCGAGCCCCAGCTCGTGGCGGTGAAGGCCGACGGTCAGGGCATGAGGATGGACGACCTCGAGGAGAAGATGGCGCAGTACCATCCCAAGTTCGTCTACATCAACCCGACCTTCGGCAACCCCACCGGCAAGACCCTTCCGGCGGACAGGCGCAAAAAAATGGCCGAGCTCGCCGCCAAGTACAACGTCTACATCCTCGAGGACGACCCCTACGGCGACGTGAGGTTCTACGGCGAGAGGCTCAAGCCCATAAAGTGTTACGACGTGGGCGACAGGGTCGTCATGCTGAACAGCTTCTCGAAGATCTTCGTGCCCGGCCTGCGCGTGGCCTTTGCGGTGGTGCCGAAGGACTTGAGGGCGGCCTTCGTCTTTGCGAAGCAGACCACGGATATGCATCCCCCGGTGCTCAGCCAGTACGTCGCCGAGGCCTTCCTCGAGCGCGACCTCATCTGGCCGAACATCGAGAGGCTCGCAGGCATCTACAAGAGGCGCTGGGATCTCATGAAGAGCTGCATTGAAAAGTATTTCCCCTCCTGCGTCGAATATGTCGACTGCGAGGGCGGCTATTTCACCTGGCTCACGCTGCCCAAGGGCGTGGATACCACGGAGCTCTTTGCAAAGTGCAAGGAGGAGGAGCACGTCATCTTCATACCCGGAGCGGGGATGTTCCTCGACATGGAGAACAACAAGAACTGCATCCGCATGAGCTACACGGCCTGCAAGCTCGACGAGATGGAGGAGGGCCTGCGCCGTATGGGCGGTTTCCTCAAGCGCAATATCCCGGCGGAACTTCAATAAAGCGCAAAAAACAAGGGGAGTCGGATGACTCCCCTATGGCTTAAATTATATGACGTTTGTTCAGTTCTCGTCCTCTCCCCTGTCGTTTATGACCAGGGTGCCCTTTATTAGAGCGCGTATGACGGGCGGCCAGAAGATCTTCGAGTATTTCACGAGGTCGAAATCGTCCCTGCTCGTCCAGCCGTAGAGGATGCCCCTCTGGAGCGTGAAGATGAACTCCACGGTCGAGGCCGGGTCTGATTTCTGCGAGATCGTGCCCGCCTTCTGCGCCAGTGAGATGAAGGCCAGCAGTTCCTCTCTCTGTATGGGGCTGCAGCCCATCATCGTCCTCGACGACACCCAGCGGTACTTGTTTATGAGCATCATCGGCCCCGTCCTCTGCCAGAGCTCCTGGGTGCTCAGCATGAACTCGAGCAGGTATTTGTAAGGGTCTGCTATCTTTTCCTCTATGTTGTTCGTCAGCCCCAGCGAGATGTTTATGTTCCGGTAGTATATCTGCTTCAAGATCTCGTCCTTGCTCTCGAACAGGTGGTAGAGCGAGCCGTTGGACAGGCCCGTCGCCGAGCTGATGTCGCTCATGGTGGTGTGGTCGTAGCCCCGCTCATTGAAAAGGACTATCGCGGTATCGAGGACGAGATTGTAATTCGCCTGGGTCTTCAGCTGCCGTTTTGAAGGAGTTTGGCCCATTTTTACCTCCCGATCACAGATCGTTTATACAGAATATATAGTTTATAGCATAAATTTTCGGATATTTCAAGTCAATTTCACAAGAAAAGAGGATGCAAATGAAAAAGCTGTTCACAGCCGGAAGGATCGGCGAGCTCAGGATAAAGAACCGTGCGGTGATGTCGCCGATGGAAGTGCTCTATGGGGAGATGAACGGCAGCCCCGGCCCCAGGGCCGCCGCGTACTATGCGGAGAGGGCCCGGGGCGGCGTGGGGCTCATCATCGTCGAAGCCACGGCGGTGGACGAGACGAACAACGTGCCCTGGCAGTCCCAGCTGCGGCTGACGGACGACAGCTACATCTGCGCCTGGCAGCGGCTGGCCGAGGCCATACACAAGTACGACTGCAAATGCCTCGTGCAGCTGCATCACTACGGGGCCAAGAGCGACCCGATACCCGGAGGCGAGGTCTGGGGCGCGAGCGAGATACCGGCCGTGCCCGGAGGCAGGCCCGCCCACGCCATGACGCCCGAGGAGATAAAGGTGGTCGAGCGCCGCTTCGTGGACGCCGCGGTCAGGGCCTCAAAGGCGGGCTTCGACGGAGTTGAGCTCGCGGGCGCCCACGGCTATCTCATAGCCCAGTTCCTGAGCCCCTACTACAACAACAGGACGGACGAGTACGGCGGCTCGGCGGAAAACCGCTGCCGCATAGTGACCGAGATAATCGCGGCTATACGCCGCGAGCTGGGCCGCGGCTTCGTCATAAGCGTCCGTTTCCCCGGAGACGAGTGTACTCCCGATATCCCCGGCACGATGACCTCCGACGACGGGCCCGTCCTGGCCGGGATCTTCGAGAAGGCCGGAGCCGACGTCCTGAACGTCAGCTACGGCAACAACTTCAACGCGGACGCCAACTGCGAGCCCTACTCCTACCGCTCCGGCTGGAAGAAGCACATAGCCAAGGCCGTGACGGAAAGCGTGAGCATACCGGTCATCTCGACGAACACGATAAAAGACCCCGAATTTGCCGAGCAGATGCTCGAGGAGGGGGTATCGGACTTTGTGGCTCTGGGCCGCTCGCTCATCGCCGACCCGTATTTCATGCGCAAGGCGGAGGAGGGCGACAGTCTGGGGATACGCAAGTGCATAGGCTGTATGTTCTGCCGCGAGCAGCTCTATGCGAGGCTGCCCATCCGCTGCGCTCTCAACCCGAGGGCGGGCTGCGAATGCGAGTATCCCGTAAAGCCGGAGCGAGACGGAGAGGGCCGGAGCGTCGCCGTAATAGGCGGAGGCCCTGCCGGGATGCAGGCGGCGGAGGTGCTCGCCGAGCGCGGCTTTGAGGTCGAACTTTTCGAGAAGGAGGCCGCCCTCGGCGGCAGCATGAACCTCGCCGACAAGGGCGCGTTCAAGGAGAAGATCAGCCGCTATACCGAGACAATGACGGAGCGGCTCAAGCGGCTCGGTGTGAAGGTGCATACCGGCAGCGCCCCGGAGCCCGAGGAGCTGAAGGCCCTGGGCGTGGAGGGCCTGGTGCTGGCCTGCGGAGCGCTCCCCATCGTCCCCGGGCTGCCCGGAGCGGGCTCGGACAAGGTGACGACGGCGCAGGAGGTCATCTCCGGCAGAAAGCGCGTGTCCGGCCGCGTCGCCGTGATCGGCGCGGGCATGACCGGCCTCGAGTGCGCGGAGAAGCTCTGCCTCGAGGGCTGCAGCGTCGCCATCGCGGATATGCAGGACAAGGTCGGGGCCGGGATGTTCTCCGTCATAGTCAGCGACCTCATGAGCCGCATCCTCCCGCACCGGCCGGAGATATATACCGGCCACGCCATCGTCGGGATAAACGAAAAAGGCGTGCTCCTGCGCAGGCTCTCCGACGGGGCCGAGGTCGAGCTCGAGGCGGACTATGTCGTGCTCTCCCTTGGCGTGAAGCCCGACCCGGAGCTCGAAGACAGGTACGCGGCGCATTTCGTCAACACCGTCGCCATAGGCGACAGCGTAAAGAGCGGCCGCATCCCCCACGCCACCAAAGACGGCTATATCAAGGCCCTCTGCTTCCTGGGCTGAGACTGAAAACTGTCCCCGCATCTCAGCTTGCCGAAGAAGGCTTTGCCTTCTTCGGCAGAGGGGACAGCGCTGCGCTCCGTGCCTCGCTACGCTGCGGCACTCCGCTCCGCGAGAAGTATTTTCGGCGAC
>CABVBV010000017.1 GCA_902496595.1 uncultured Eubacteriales bacterium
AAGGAGCTCGAGCGGATAATAAAGGACTACCCCTCGCCGCGGCGCACGGGCATAGTGTACGCCGACGAGTTGCCGGAGGCGGACGAGGAGGAGCCGGTGGAGGACTACCCCGTGCGGGTGTTCGTGTCCAGGGAAGGCTACCTCAAGAAGATAACGCCTCAGTCGCTGCGCATGGCCTCGGAGCAGAAGTATAAGGAAGGCGACGGCCCGGCGACGGAGTTCGACGCCATGAACCGCGCAGAGCTCTTGGTGTTCACGGACAGGCAGCAGGTGTACAAGACGCGGCTCGCGGACTTCGAGGACGCCAAGGCCTCGGTGCTGGGCGTGTACCTGCCCGGCAAGCTGGAGATGGACGAGGGAGAGAGGGTCGTGCAGGTCATAGACCCGGGCGACTACACCGGGCAGATACTGCTGTTTTTTGAAAACGGCAAGGCGGCGCGGCTCGCGCTCTCGGCCTACGAGACGAAGACGAACCGGAAGAAGCTCTTGAACGCCTACTCGGACAAGAGCCCGCTCGTGTGCATCATAGAGCTGCGCGACGAGCTGGAGCTTGCGGCCTTCTCGACTGAGGGCCGGGCGATAATATTCAGCACGGCGCTGCTCGCGCCGAAGACCTCGCGCTCGACCCAGGGCGTGGGCGTCATGACGATGAAGCCGAAATACAAGCTCAAGGGCGCAAGGGCCCTGCATGAGACGGGCATCAAAAATCTCTCGCGCTACCGTGTCCGAAGCCTTCCGGCGGCGGGGGCGCTGCTCAGGGAAGAGGACAGGGGAGAAAAACAACTTTCGCTGTTGGAGGAATAGCCTTATGCACCACAACAAGACTGTGAAGGACTATGTCTGGGAGTACGCGCTCATAATCATCGGCTCCCTGCTCTACGCCGCGGGACTGCGCTTTTTCTTCTACCCGAACGACATCATAGCCGGCGGCGTCACCGGTATCGCGATGATTATAAACTACCTGACGGAGATACCCGTCGGCGTCATGAACCTCATCATCAATATCCCGCTGTTCATCTGGGCCTGGAAGGGCTTCGGGTTGAAGTTCATCGTCGGTTCTTTCGTGGCGACGCTGTTGTCTTCGGTGTTTGTAGATCTGTACGCATACTTCGGCATCGTGGCGACGGAGAATATGCTGCTGGCCGCCATCTACGGCGGCGTGCTCAACGGCCTGGGCCTGGGTTTGGTGTACCGGGCGGGCGACACGACGGGCGGCATCGACATTGTGGCCAAGTTCGTGCGCAGGAAGTACCCTTACATGAACTTCGGCACGATAATCCTCATCCTGGATATAGTCATTTACGCCGCCTTCGCCATAATCTTCAACGAGTTCGAGGCCGCCATGTACGCAGTCATCGCCATGTTTGTCGTGACGCGGGTCATCGACCTCGTGCTCTACGGCATGGGCACCTCGAAGGTCTGCTACATCATCAGCGACGAGAGCGACAAGCTCAAAAAGGCCATCACCGCGACCCTGGGCCGGGGCGTCACGTTGCTCAAGGGCGAGGGCGCGTATACCGGCAAGGCCAAGAACGTCATCCTCTGCGTCATCAAGAAGCAGCAGATCATGGACGTGCGGCGCATAATCAAGTCCATAGATACCCACGCGTTCCTTATAGTCACCGAGGCCAAGGACGTCTACGGCAACGGCTTCGGCGACATATCCGACGAGAGCTGAGAAAGGAGAAAACATGGACATCGAAAAACTGAAAAAGAATCTCGAGGGACGGGGCTTCACGTTCAAATACTTCGAGACGGGCGCCGAGGCGGCGGACTATCTTGCAGGCAGGCTCGAGGGCAAGACGGTCGGCATCGGCGGCAGCAAGACCGTGGAGTCCATCGGCCTGTACGAGAAGCTCGAGGGTAGGGCGGCCGACACGGCCTGGCACTGGAAGACCGAGCCGAACGAGGCGAGGGCCAGGGCCGCGAAGGCCGAGGCCTACGTCTCGAGCGCGAACGGCATCGCCGAGACGGGAGAGATAATAAATATCGACGGCGCGGGCAACCGTGTGGCCTCGAACCTCTACGGGCACAAGGAACTCTACATCGTAGCGGGCGTCAATAAAGTGTGTCCCGATTTCGAGCAGGCCCTGTGGAGGGCTCGCAACGTCGCAGCTCCGCTGAATGCGAGGAGGTTCGGAAAGAAGACCCCCTGCGTGACGGGCGAGCTGAAGTGCTACGATTGCCGCAGCCCGGAGCGCATCTGCCGCGGTGCTTCGGTTCTCATGGAGCCCATGATGGGAACCCCCGCAGAGGTAATAATCATCAACGAAGAGCTGGGCTATTGATCATCCGGGAGGAGGCGCGTCCGTGAAAAAGGCGCTTGCGCTCATATTGATATCCGCAGCGCTGGCGGCAACGCTGAGCGGCTGCGCCTCCGTGTTCGATAAGGAATACCTGTCCGTCACCGATTACCCGGAAACCAGCGCAGGTTCGGCATCGGACGGAGCCACAGCGGTCAGGAGCTACCTGGAGCTCAAACTTGCCATCAACAGCCTGGTAAGCTCCCACGCAGAGAGCGGCACCCTGGACTTCAGCAACTATGGCGGTTCGAGTATCAGCGACGATCTTGCCGCAGCCACCAAGGAGGTCAGCAGCGATACCGCCCTGGGCAATTATGCAGTGGACTATATCTCTTACGACCTGGACAGATACGTGGGCTACTACGAAGTCGAGGTCTATGTGTATTACCGGCGCACGGCTGAGGAAGTCGCGGCCATTGTCAGCGAGAATACGGTCACGGGTCTGCGTCAGGCGATCGAGAGGGCTCTGCCCGAGTTTCAAACCGAGCTGGTGGTCATGGTCGGAGCCGCCGGAGCGAGCGAAGACGAAGTCGCGGGCTACGTAACTGAGGCATACCTGAAGAGCCCGCTCAGCTGCGTGGTGAGGCCTAAGGCCGATGTCACCATGTACTCCGGAGGCGGCCTCCAGAGGATATATGAGATAGAGCTGGACTATGGTTACGACAGGGAGACACTCGAAGAGATGGGGCTGTCGCTGGAAAACGAGCTCTCCGAACTCTCAAAGCGGGTGACTTCCCAGAGTGAGGCGCATCGGGCGCTCCAGGCGTCCACGGTGCTCATGGAGCATTGCAGCTGGGATGAGAGCGCTGGAGAGTCCCTCTGGTCTGCCGTCCACGAGGGCGCAGCCGGGAGCGAGGGCATTGCCGTCGCCTATAAGGCCCTCTGTGACACGCTGGATATCGAATGCGTGGTTGTCACCGGGAGATTTGACAGGGAAGAGCACTACTGGAATATCATCACTCTCGACGGGGCGAGCTACCATGTGGACGTGAGCCTTGCAAGGGAACAGGGTTTTGCCGGTACGTTTCTGATAAGCGACGCAGAGATGTGGGGCCGCTACTGGTGGGATAACGAGAAATATCCCCAGTGCGAGGGCAGCCTCAGCTATGCCGCGCTCATCGAGGAGCCGAAGCCTGAAGAAACGCCTGACCAGAGTCCCAGTCCGGATGTAACGGACAGCCCGGAGACGACGCCTACCCCGGAAACTTCTCCGGAAATCAATGAAAGCCCTTGACAAATTTATAAAACGTGCTAGAATAACACAGGTTTTGCGGGCATAGCTCATCCGGTAGAGCGCCACCTTGCCAAGGTGGAGGTAGCGAGTTCGAGCCTCGTTGCCCGCTCCAGCGTCGGAGCAAACTGCGCTCGCTCCGTTTCCGCCTAGAGCCTTCGGCTTACGGCGAAAACTGCGTATCGCTTCGTTGCTCCTCCTTTTCCGCCGAAAACACGATTTTCGGCGGAGAGGGGACGCGGGATGCGTTTTGGCCTGAGATGGCTCACAGATATGTATTATTTAGCACGCTTAGCGGCGTGCTGTTTTTGTGTTTGGAGGTTTTTTTGATGAATGCAGACGTAGTCATCGTGGGCGCGGGGCCCGCGGGCATCTTCACAGCTCTGGAGATGCTCAGGAAGGGGAGCAAGAAGAAGATAGTCATGGTCGAGAAGGGCCGGATGCTGGAAAAGCGCAGCTGCCCGAAGGCCAAAACGGGCGTCTGCATGAACTGCCGGCCGAGCTGCCATATCACCACGGGCTTCTCCGGCGCGGGCGCGTTCTCGGACGGCAAGCTGTCGCTGGCCTGCGAGGTCGGCGGCGACCTGCCCATGCTCATAGGCGAACGACTGGCGCAGGAGACGATAGACTATGCGGACAGCATCTACCTCGAGTTCGGAGCGGACGAGCACATCGAGGGCGTGGGCAACGACGAGAAGGTGCGGAAGATCCGCGCCCGAGCCATCAAGGCCGGCCTCAAGCTCGTGGACTGCCCCATCCGGCACATGGGCACGGAGAAGGCGCACGACGTCTACCTCGGCATCGAGCACTACCTCATGGACAACGGCGTGGAGATGTACTTCGATACCGAGTGCCGCGACCTCATCATGGAGGGCGACACCTGCCGCGGCGTCTACCTCACGGACGGGAAAAAGGACTTTGAGATAAGGGCGGAGCACACCGTCGTGGCCACGGGCCGGCGCGGCGCCGACTGGCTGGAGAAGATCTGCTCCGAGCACGGCGTGGAGCACCAGCCGAGCACGGTCGATATCGGCGTGAGGGTCGAGGTGCGCAACGAGATCATGGAGGAAATTAACGACGTCCTCTACGAGTCGAAGCTCATCGGCTATCCCGCGCCCTTCAAGAACAAGGTGCGCACCTTCTGCCAGAACCCCGGCGGCGTGGTGAGCCAGGAGAACTACGACAACGACCTCGCGGTGGTGAACGGCCACGCCTTCAAGGGTGCTGACCTCAAGAGCCCGAACACGAACGTCGCCATCCTCTGCTCGCACAACTTCTCGGTGCCCTTCAACCAGCCCATCGCCTACGCGCAGAAGGTGGGCGAGCTGACGAATATGCTGGCGAACGGCCACATCCTCGTCCAGCGCTTCGGCGACATCCTGGACGGCAAGCGCACCTGGGACAAGGAGCTGGGCCGCTCCAACGTGAAGCCGACGCTGGTGGACGCCGTCGCGGGCGACATCACGGCGGCGATGCCCTACCGGGCGATGATAAACATCATCAACTTCATCAAGGCGATGGACGAGGTCGTGCCGGGCTTCGCGTCGTATGAGACGCTGCTCTACTCGCCCGAGCTCAAGTTCTACTCGAACAAGGTGAAGATGGACACGAGCTTCAACACGAACGTCCCGGGCCTGCACGCCCTTGGCGACAGCTCCGGCTGGACAAGAGGCCTGATGATGGCCTCAGCCATGGGCGTCCTAATGGGCCGCGAACTGGCGTAAGGAAACTGGAGCACAAGAAGCTGCGAAAATGCCAACGCCCCGGAGCCTCCGGCTCCGGGGCATATTTTTTATATGGGTCAGGTGGATGCGCTGCAATCATTTGAGGGGAAAAACTCTTCGACCGGGAAGCGGATCTGGGAGAAGATCTCGCAGGGGTCGTCGCTGCAGCTGCCGCCGGCGCACTCTTTCTCAGGTACGCAGTAATCGTAGGCAGGGATAAGCAGCTGGGTATCGCGCTCGAGGCGTATGATGGAGAACTGGCCGAGCGTGACGTACAGCCTGCGCACAGCGTCGCCGGTTACAAGCGCCTCGCCAAAGCGGTCGAGGATGCAGGCTGGAATGTCGTGCCTGTCGTTGTCGCAGCAGACGGTGCAGTTGGCGTCCACGAGCTTGAGGTGGAGCGCGATGGGGTCGACGGCCTCTACGTAGGCGACGGGCATCCCATCGTCGACGCAGCTGCAATCGCACAGGTCGGAGGAGAAGGTCTTGACCGTGCCCTCGCCTCCGCAGAGCATCACGCGCTTATCGAATATGGCGAGCCCCGTTACGGTGTTGCCGCCGGGGAAAGTCTCGCCCGTTATCTTGTAGAAATAGGTCACGTCCACGGTGTAGTAGCCCTTGTTGAAGGTGATGGCCTCGACGTTCACCTCCGCATAGAGCAGCTCCGCGCTCTTGGGGCGCACACTGAACGCGTTGTCTATGTAGGTCTGAGAGCCGACGGTGGGATAGACCCGCAGGTCTTCGATGCAGTCTTTGTCACAAGACTGACCGTTTTATAATTATGTTCAGTTATGCCACGGAGTTTTACTGAGCGTGCTTTCCTTGTACCCGGCTGCATAATGGAGTTGATCCTTCTGCGCCGTACTCAGCGGCAGACTGTTGATATAATCCCACACGCGCTGCTGCTTTCCGTCTCCGGAGAAGCCGCTTATCGCACGCAGGAAGGCCACATACTCATATGTGTCGATGCCTTTGCTGCGCGCCGCCTGGTACTTCTCGTAGGCGCTGTCGGACATTATCGCCGAAAGCGCGGCGTCCTTGTCCCTCTCGCTCAGCGGCATCTCCGCAATCGCCAAATACCGCTCGACGGTGGAAGCATCCTCAGGCATGGCGTCAAGTGTTTCCGCCGCATCAACGGCCGCATCTGACTTCATTCCGGCACTGTAGAATTCCAGATAGTCGTCAAGCGTCCCGTTCTCCCTCTGCTCAAGCGCGTCGGTCAGGCTGAGCCCGGACTCGATAGCGTCCGTCAATTTGGAGTATTGTGAGGGATTACCGCTCTCTGTGGTCGCGTCCGTTCCCATGATTGTACCTATGGCCGCGAGCTTTTCCTCGTCGGCGAGCCCGTCCAGCTTGTCTATTGCACCGTACTGCTGTACCTGCGACACGCTCTTTTTGCCATCCTCCGGCTCAAGAGAATACAGTGCCTCGGTTATCCGGGCTGCGTTGCCGGGGCTGACGCCCGCATCAACGAGTTTGTTGTACCGTTCAACTCCATATTTGCTGTTGGTGACCACGCCCATGATGCCATCCCAGTCTACACCGCGTCGCAGCATGTCGTCAATAGCCTCGTCATAGTCATCGGTTATGAGGTTGCTGTACAGCGTCGCCTTGAGCTCGTCGGATATATCCAGGCCAGATATCTTCTCGCGTTTTATGTCATTTGCACTCTGCGTCTCCGTTTTCTCCGTACCCTTGATATCCATTACCACGTCGAAGGCATCATAAGCATCTACGCCGCCGCCGAGCAGCGCGGCATAGGCGGCGGTTTGCTTGGCTGTGAGGCGGCTGAAGCCCCGGTCTATCCAGTCCTGGCCGCCCTTGGTGGACGTAGCGCCGAACACCATAGCGGTGAGCGCGTCCTGCACGTTCCGCTCTACGGGATACTTGAGCGTGGGATTGCCATCTGCGTCTTCGCCGTATACGCCCCCTTCAGCCACAGCGTTTACGCCCTTTACGAACTTTGACAGCTGCCCTCCTCCGAACGGCAGCAGCAGGTATGCTAAGGGGTCTTTGATTGCCGACTGCATAGGCAGACGCCCGCCGTCAAATACAGGTCCGCCTATGAAAGGCAGCTGACCTCCCAGCTCTTTCCCGAAGTTCGCAAGCGCCGTCGCCGCGTCAGTCCTTTCCGTTGCTAAGGAAACGTCATTACCGGTTATCATGTCCACGGCCAGCTCAATGGTGTTCGGCAGCGCATAGCCAAAGAGGTCTCCCGAAAGCTCATTGAGCATATTCAGCGGGTCAAGTGCCGGGCGGCGTCCGACTATTGCCTCATAGAGTTCATCATACAACCAGGCTCCGAGCATGAACTTGAGCAGAGCCACGGCAAGCGACTTTTTGCCCCGCTCCTTGAGATTCCTGGGCAGGTCCCTATACAGGTATGACAGCTGGTTGTTTACCTCGACCTGGAACTGCGTGAATAGCTTTGTAAAGGGATTGCGGGACTCGAATATCGTGGGCAGCGCGCCCTTGCTGCGGTCTGCGATGAGGCTGGCCGCAAAGCTGTCCGCCTCCTCCATAGCCGCTGTCTCGCTCATGCCCAGCTTGAGATTAGAATTGTACCGCGCGCGGACCACGGTCTCGGAGGTAAACATGTCTATCCATTCCATTGGCTTCGTGAAGATTTTAGAGGCATCCTGCGTCCAGCTAAGCACGAGAGGATCAGAGCCCATGCGGTTGGTCAGGAAGTCAGATTTGGTTCGGAAGCCGTCGTCCTTGACCATCGCACTCAGCGTGTCACGCATGCTTGTCAGGATGTCCCCAGCGCTCACCTCGGCCCAGGCCTGAGATATCGGGATGAAGTTCGTCAGCCAGGAGCCGGGATTCACCGCGACCATGTTCGCGGCCACTCGGTTTTCAAGGGCTATTGCGAAATTGTAGTAATCGCGTCCAATAAGCTGCTCAACGCCCCTGTCCATCGTGCTGCGTTTGTTCGCCAGGAGGTTGGTATATTCCTCTATGTTGTTTACATAGTTTGAGAGTTCGTATTTCCCCTCCTCCAGCTTCGCCCGCACATCTGTGTCCTTTTTATCTTCGCTCAGGCCGGGGTTCGCCCGGATCGCGTCCACCTGCGCCTGTATGCCTGGTTCCGTGGTGCGGTATCGTATCTGCGAGGCCAGAGCCCGGAGCCGCTGTATATCGTCGGTGTGATAGATGACATCGCTCACGCCCTCGATATACCGGTCGAAGCCCTGCACCGCGTCAAAGGTGGTGTCGAAGCCCTGCCGCCGCATGATATTCCCGACCCAGCGTATGCCGGGCTTAAAGGTGTGCGTCAGGCCGTTTATGGACGTTGGCAGGGCGTTCACTTCCGTGTTCACGTCCAGCCCCTTGCCGACGAGCGCGGCAAGGCGGTCCTTCAGCGGCACATCCTTCATATTTGCGGCTTTGAAGGCCCGGCCCAGCAGGCTTTCCCCCTTCGCATCATCAAAATGCGGGAAATATCCGTGCCGGTAGTCCACAGGCTCATAGCCGTTTCGTATGCGTACCTGGTTCATCAGCGAGAACAGCTCGTCATAGATTTTCCGGAACTCCTCGACGGCAGCCGTAATTTTCTCCTTGTCTAGGCCCGGGCTTTTGGCCCAGAGGTCGTCCACCAGCGCGCGCCACTCGCTCAGGCTGTGGCCGTTGCGCCAATCGCTGCCCCCTCGTTTGAGCTGCTCCTCTATCATGGAGATGTTGTCCAGGGCCTCGCCGTATATCTGCACAGCCGCGGCCTCGCTCACCGCATCGCCCTTGCGAGCCTTTCTGTCAAGGTCGAGTTCTCTCACTCTGTCTCGGAGCTGCGTCTTGTATACCGTGCGGCGCGCCTCGTTCTTGTGTACCGGCGTGAAATATGTCTCGATGATTTTCTCCGCCGTCGGGCCGTCAAAAACATAGCGTGCGTTCCGCTCCTGTGTCTCGCGCATATAGGACGCACCGCGGCGCTTGTCCTTCATCCGGCTTGCGCCCGCCAGTATGTCGTCAGCCTGTGCGCGGAGAGCAGCGCGCCGCTTTGTGTTGAATTCCTTCAGAGCGCCGGCGAAGGCCTCATATTCCCGCTTGGCCGCGTATATTTCCGCAATGCCTGCGCGGTTTGCGGTGGACGGGATGTCTTCGGCGCTGATCTCCCCGCGCATGAGCTGGCCAAGCAGCTGCCTGTCCCTGTCGCTCAGGAGGTTGCGCCGCACGGCGCGCTCATAGGCCCGCCGCGCCTTTTTGCCCTCATCCCATAGTCTTTTTACCCTGTCCAGCTCTCCCTCAGTCGGGCCGGTTTCGGCTATCTCCAGTAGTCGCTCAAGCTCCGCCCGCTTGGCGTCCTGCTCAAGTGCTATCTGCCGGACCGTGCGCAGGCTCTCATAGGCGCGGCCAATCTGCTGCTTGAACTCATCATAGGCCCAGCGTTTATATTCCGCAGCGTCGGGGCCGTAATACTCGTCGAGCGTTCGCTCCGAGATACGTATACTGTCGGCGACATCTGCAATACGCTCAAGCTGGTCCGTTGGATTTGTAATATCTTCCGGAAAGAATCCCGGCGCCATCTCGCTCAGTTCACCGTAAACCTGATCCACACCGCGCCCATCTTCACTTATGCGCAGACGTCCGAACTGTCTTTTCCTCCAGTCGTTGAAATCCGCTATGTCGCTTTTAACTGTCTCGCTAACTCTTATTGGCGTGGTCCGGAGGTAGTCAAGTATGGGCTTGTTTTCGCGGTAAAACTCATCGTCTCTTATGATACCGTTGGCATAGGCTTCCTCGAACAGCTCGGCGCCGCTTTCCTCAGATACGGTCCCTTCGCGGAAATATTCGTCCGCTATCTGCTCGGCTATCGGGCGCAGCTCGCTCCGGCCCGCGTGATACGGCACGCCCAGGCTCTTTCCGAGGTCATTCACCAGGCGCGAGACGCTTCTCTTATACTCCGTCTGCGCTTTTTTGGGAAGCGCCAGCAGCGCAGTGTTCGCCCTGACACCAGCCTTGAAGCCGTACTTCTCCGTCAGCCAGCGCTGGTATTCCGCCTCGTCCTCGGGCGAGAGCTCCATACGCTCCACAGCCTCAGGCTCTGACTCAAGCAGCGAAGCGAGCTCGTTCTGCTCCATCTGGTACGCGCCCTGCACAGGCTCGATGTCCGTTTGCTCAAGAGGCACAACGGCGCGCTTGCCGCTGTCCTTGTTCCAGAAGGATACGACAAGTCTGTCCCGCGGAGCGAGGCCAACTACGAAGCCATAGTTTCCCTGCTCTTTGGAGCGCACCCAGGTCTTGTACGGCATTATCTGCACGCCGTCTATCTCAGGATACCCTGCCGCCTTCGCCGCATGCTCAGTCTCCAGCCAGTAGGGATTCCCCCGGAAGTAGTCAGGTACGACCTCTTCGTCCGTGGTTTCGTCTACACTATACCGCTCCGGCTCCGCCGTGCCCACTACCTCGTCAAACGGCACGCCTTCGATGTTGACATTCTGCAAATCATAGATTATACTGCCCATGGAACCACTCCGCTGCAGTTCGATGGGACGCGATTGTAAGCCCATTGTCCGAAGCAACGGAATGGTTCTTTTCTTATCCGCGTACAGCAGCTCGCTCCTGCGAAGATAATTGAGCCCATTTTCCCTGTTATAAGCGCTGTTTACCTTCTGCATGTCATCAACGACAAGCTCTCCCTCAACAGGGCGCAGGTCAAGTACAGTCATAACAGGCTTTCCATTCTGCGCACGCAGAGTGCCGATAATCACAAGGCGCGTGTTTTGCCCGCCTCTGCTTTGCCCTGTGCTCTTTGCTATAAGCACCGGGTCATCAAGAATTTCCGGTATACGCTTTATTTCATTGAGCGTCATTTCCGGATGCTTTTCCAGTATGGCATTAATTTTCTCGCTGCGCAGGTAGATATCCTGCTCCATGGCCCCCAGCCCCTGCAGCGCCTCGCCCGTCGAGCCCAGTACAAACACCTCGCCGCCCGGCCTGCCGTCCCTGTTCCACAGTTCCAGCTCTGCTGCGTACTCCTCGTCAACGCTGTACCGCTCTGGCTCATCCTCCGAATACCTGTTGTTGACGCTCTCCCCGGCGTCGCTTTCACTGTCGGCAAGCTCATTCCAGGGAGCACCATGTATGTTGACGTAGTCGTCGTCGTATGATATGCTGCCAATAGGATCATACATGGTATCATACGAAGGCAATTGGAGCCGGACTCCCTGTAACCATGTATTGGTTCTTTTTTCTCCCTCTTTGACAGGCAGAGCATTCTCTGCTACACTACTTGTGGAGACGGTTGCAGTGCTGCTGGCGGCTCCCGGCGACGGGTTCGCGCTTATTGCTGCAGTCGTCTCTTTTTCTTTAATGGCGGCCAGGTCGCGGAACGGTACGCCCTCGATGTTGACATTTCTGCCACTGTAGGTTATACTGCCTACAGGACCGTACGCTGGTTGGCCTGACGGCAATTGTAGCCCGAGTGACATCAACCAGGTATTGGTCCTGTTTTTGTTTTCATCCAAATACAGAACGTCGGAACTCTCGACGAGCCTGGAGGCATTTCCCACGCTTCTGCCGTAAGCACTCGCTATAATAGCGAGCTCGGCTTCCATGCCGCCTGTAGGTATTGGGGTGAGGTTAAGCGCCGCCATCACCGGCTTGCCATCTGATCGCAGTTCAGCAAAAGCGACTACGCTGTCCGGCTGTGTCTTTGATTTCAGAACCACTATCGGGCTTTCTATGATTTCAGGCACCTGGGCGACTACTTCTGGCGTCATTTCCGGGTGCTCGTCCATGATATAACCCAGCTTTGATTTGCGCCAGTAGATTACTCCGTCCCTCACTCCTATGGAGCGAAGTGTATCAGAGGTTTTCCCTACCTCAAACCATCCACCGCTGGTCATTCTGTCGTCGGCGTCCGTTTCCTCATACCAGCGCCGGAATTCATCCTCGAACTCCTGACGCAGGCTGTAGCGCTCGCCGCTCTCGGGCGGCCCTCTCGCCGTCGTTCTATCCAGTTCAGGGCCGCCCGTGCGCTCCTTTACCGTCTCGCGCGTGACGTCCGCGAACCGCTCTGCATGAGCTCCGAAGGCGTTAATGCCCGCATAGGCGTCCGCGTAAATTTCCTGGAGTATCGAGGCGAAGTATGTGTCCATGAGCGCCGGGTCATACTCCGCGCCATCCGGCACGTCGTATACGCCACGCAGCCGCTCTATGTACACCTGAGCCACACGCCGGAATTCGTCCTCGCCGTACCGCTCGATGATGCGCTGCTTTACATCCGCGTCAAGCCCCGGAGTGTTCGCCGCCAGATCGTGATATACCTCATGTGCGGCTATCTGCGCCGCGGAATAGCCCGCATTGTCCGCCTGCACATAGATGCCGCCCGGCGTCCAAACGCCGCGCACAGCGCGTGTCTTGCCCGCTGCGCGCACCTGTATGTTCCCGGCAACGAAGGTTACCCGCTGGCCCGTCCGCCTGTATACGTCAGCCGAGACTGCTCTCAGCTCATCATCATAGGCCGCTTCCGGGATCACCTGAAGCGAGCGCGCCTCTGTGCCGTTCTCAAGGCCGAGGCTGGCGCTGCTTACTCTTTCGAGCCGTAGATCTCGGACACGAGCCTGTCGAGCAAGAGCTGTTCCGACCTGCTGAGTGGGGCGGGCGGCTTGCTCTGCGCCTCGAGCCAGCTCTCCAGCTTCGACTCCGGCACGCTGACCAGAAAGCCGTCCTCCGTCTCCATCTGATACCTGGTTTCCCCGTTGCTGCCATTCTTGTCCCTGCTGTCCATTCAATATGCCTCCATTCATTATTTCGTCCGCCGTGGGGAGTACGATATTCCCCGCGGCATTTGTTTCAGGCTCCGCCACGCGCTGCACTTCCAAGGTAGGCGCTTCCGTTGTCCCGGCCTTAGTGCGCAGCGCAAAGTCTCCGGCGGTATCAGCCGTCGGTAATACAATACCGCCAGCCTCCACGCCGGGCGCGGTCTCAGCCCGAGCTTCTGCCGGCACCGGCGTCGTTTCCGTAACCGTCTGTCCAGCGGGCAGGCGGCGCACTATGCCCTCGGTGGGCTCTGAGCTCTGCGTCGTATCCTGCGGTTCAGCTTGCGCGGCCTCATCCTGTGCCGCCTCGGCACGCCCGCGGAAGAATGCGCGTGCCATCGTGCGCTGGCGGTTGATTTCGGCCATCGTGGCCGCGTTGCCGCCCAAGTCCGGGTGGTATTGCCGCGCGAGATCACGATACCTCGCCTCGACCTCCTCCAACGTGTTGACGCCTTCAAAATAGTCTACACCATTATCGGCATATCCGTCCATATCCCTGAACGAAAAACCCGCAGGCCGCCGCGCGTAAGCAACGGCCGCCGGACCCTCTATTATTCCCGCGCTCAGAGCGCCCAGGAGGAACGCATACGCCGCGTCCTCGAAGTCAGCCTCATATTCCTCGTCGAAGATTATGGCCGCGAACGCGGGCTCCAGCAGCTCCTGCAGGCCCTCCTCAGTGCCCTCGGATATCATGCTGCCCAGCAGCCGTGCGGCCGTGCTGCCGCTCACGGTGCGTGCCACGCGCCCCAGCGCGTTGTCCAGGCCCGCTATCTTTGCAGCGATGCGGCCCGTGCCGCTCTTGCTCAGTGCACCAATGCCGCCTAGAAGATACTGCAGTGCGCCCTCGCTTGCGCCGACGAGCGTCGCATAGTTTCTCGCCGCCTCAGAGCTGTATCCTTCTCTCAGTTTCTGAGTATAGGCGTTGCCGCCCGCGGAAGCCCCGAGCACCGTGCTGCCGGCTAAGCCAGCTGCAGAGGCAGGTAAACCGGCTGCGCCAAGCGCCCAACCGCCAAGCGCGCTTGTGAGAATACTAGGAGCCATGTTAGAAAGCGTAACGCCCAGCGTGTATAAGCTGCCGAGCACAGGGCTCTTCTCCTGTGCCTCCTGCTGTATGAGCTGGGAAGTGATGAGCGTCGGCGACACCGGCACCGCCTCGCTCTGGAACAGCTGCCGGATACCGCTGCCAAACTGTTCAAGGCCAGCGGGTATCCAGTACAGAGCCTTGCCGAGCGTGCCCATATCCTCATATTGCGCCGCGCCCTGCCGTACGCTCAATGTGTCGCTCAGGTCGTCGAGGAAGCGATCGGCTGCCTCCTTGCCCTGAGTGGCGTAGAGGTAATTATATATCTGCCGTTCGTCATCTGTGAGGTACTGATAGCGCCTGAGCGCCACAGGCTCACCGCTGGGGTCTGTCGTGTGCTCGTTTTTGTAGCGGGCGTTGTCGATGTCGTTGATGTAATCATACCTGGTGTCGCCTGTCATATTTCCGGGCTTAGAGAGATCTGCAAAATCGTCCATGAGCGCCAAGGAGCTGTAATACTGCATTTTGCTCCTTGTTTCCTCAGCCTGGAGCTCTTTTATTTTCCGCGTGTTGCTCTGTATCTCAGCCTCAATTGGCACGGCATATGTTTCAGTCATATTGAGCCCGCTTGTATCATACGCCTTGATGAGATCCACCTGCTGCTGCAGGCGGCTGTTTTCAGCCTCGAGCTTCTTTATCTCCTTTGCAGCTGCCTCTGCTCTCTCCATGCCCCCGCTGAGGATATCCCGATACCGCTCGACCCCCGCGCTGTACTTGTCCTGCACGCGGTTGATGTCGTTCACAACGCCGTTGTAGTCGGCTATCATTTTTTCATAGCCGGCATAGAGCTCGTCATAGGCGGCTGCATCCTCCGCGGTTTTCACAGTAGTCTGGAGGTTCTTGAGCCGGTTTTCAGTGTTGGCGATGTCGCCGCTCAGCTCCGTGAGCTTTTTTTCATAGCCTTCAAGCTGACCGCTCCACGCCTTGAGTCCCAGCTCTGCGTCCCCGGCGCTGCTCCAGCTGTCCGGGGACTTTATCGCCTCGATGCCGCCGCGATCGGAAAACTTGCCGAGAATGTTCTCAACACTTTTCCCCCTGCCGCTTGGCGTGGCGAAGCTGGGAAGCAGTTCTTTTGTGCTTTCTTTGGATTGTGACGGCCATCGCACAGCGCTATTTTCATCGTTTTTATTGGCGACTTGAGGAAGAGAATGGTTTATCATACGGTCAAGCCGCTCTATAACGGAACTACCGGCCCCGCTGCTTGCGGTGCCGGTTCCGTTAATCATGCGGTCGAGTCGTTCTTGTACGCTGGACATGTTAAACTCCTTTTATCAGTTGCCATAGCCCATGGAGCTAATCAGGTAATCCGCTTCTTTCTCAGTTATAAGCCCCTCCAGAAGTGCGTTTTTAATCATGACTCCATATTGTCTGGGCAAGCCGACAGCCGCACCGGGGCTGATATTCTTGAGCGCATTGTTGTAGCTGGCGAGGATATCCTGTGCCGCAGCAGACATATTGTTCGGGTCAAATGTATTACCCGTCTGAGAGGTGGAATAATATCCGCTCGGCGTCGGGAGCTGTATGCCGAGATTCTCCAGCCCGCGGTAATCTCCGTAGCCGGCCGCAAGCTGGGCCATGTCAACGAGCGTGCCGAAGTCGTTGGTCTGGTCGTTGATCTCGTCAAGCAGCTGGCCGTAGTAGAAATTGCGGTCGGTGTTGTACTGCTGCAGCTCCGCGAGATACCGTTCGAGTTCCTGTGCGTCCATGTTCAGCCCCGCCTGCAGGTTGTTTCCGAGCATATTGTAACGATCGAGCCACGCACCGTAATCGAAGTCCCTGTCGGTGTTGAACTGGTTCAGATCCGTGAGATACTTGTTGTAGTCGCTGGCCTCCTGCCCCTGGACCACGCCGAGGTCGGAGAGCAGCATGTTGTAGTCGTTGAGATACTTCTGATAAGCCAGCTGCTGCAGCTCCGGTATCTTGTCCGTGAGCTGGGCCGCGTAATAGTTGCCCGCCTGGGATGCCGCCGTCTGCGCGTAGCTCGAAGGCAGGCCCCCGCTCGCGGACGCCGCCGCGCCCAGCGCGTCCTCAGCCGCGCGATCTCCCTCGCGGATATACGCCTTCCGGTACTGGCTGTACAGTGGGTCGGTGTTCGGGTCATAGCTGAAATCCTCGCGCCCGAGTATCTCGTCAATGAGGCCGAGGATGGTGGAGTCCCAACGGTTCGTGTACTCCGGCGCGGAGCCGTAGGTGAAGTCCCCGTAATTGAGCATCTGGTCATACAGATCGGACACCGTGCCAGCGTTGCTGCCGCCGGAGAAGCTCGGAGCCTCGGGGTACTCAAACATATCCGGGCTCAGAGGCTCAAGGTAGAAGCTGCCGCCGTCGCCGCCGCCGGCATAGCTGCCGTAGCTGCCGCGCACACTCTCGGCGCCGAGGTTTGCAAGCTGCCGCTCGGCGTCAGTCGTGGCGTTGTGCCAGTCGCGCTTGTAGCTCAGCAGCGACATACCCGCGTCGGGATTACGCTGTGCCAGTGAGAGGTCGGCGTCCGAGAACTCGCCCAGGAGCCCGCTCTGCTCGGCGGCCTGCCTGAACTGGTCGTAGGTGTATCGGCTCTTGGTCGTAGGAGCCGTGAGGGTGTTTATGGCCATATCCTTGCCTCCTTACTGCCGGCCCGGCGTGCTCCTGAGCTCGCTGCCTATCGCGTCCTCGCGGGTCATGCTGTACAACCGCCAGCCGCCGGTTCCGGTGATTTTTATTTTGTAGTGGTCACACCTGCGCGGAATCAGCGGAAGGTAGTAGCTGCGCAGGACCTGGCTCTCGATGGTGCTTATCTCTTCCCACTCTCCGGAGCTGTCGAACATCATCCAGAAGGTCACACTCGCCCCGGCGTCGATGGAGATACGCACCTGCAGTTTTGCAATCTGCTTTTTGTTCGGGTCGTTGTCCACGAACTCCCCGAACTCCACCATGCTCTGCACGGGGGCCTCCAGCGTCGCGCCCTCCGGCACCGTTCTCGGCCGCCCGTTGAGCCAGAGGGTGCCGTCCGCGTCGAGGAAATAGAGGTCGGAGTCCCACGCAAAGCCGAGCGCCTGCGTGTCGTCCTCGCGCTCCCAGATGCCGAGCCGCGTGTCGTAGACGAAGAGGCTCCAGTCCCCCGCCTCGTCCTGCATAGAGACGTAGTATTTGAGCCCGTCGCTGCCGGCCACGGCGTTGTGATACCGCTCGAGGCCGAAGGCCGAAGCCACGCTTTGCGTCGTCCCGCCGGAGTAGGCCACAATACCGGCCCGTGTAAGGAAAAATAGCATCTCTCCCGCAATCGCCAGCGAGAGGCTGCTGCCGGCCTCCACGCCCAGCGAGGCCGAGCCCATGACCTGAAAATTGGAGGGCGCTGAGCCGTAGACCTTGTAGATCATCTCCTCCTTGAAAAATATCGCGTAGCCGAGATAGGAGCAGCAGGCCGTAAAGTCGCCCGCGCTGCCCACCTGCACGGCGTAGCTGTCCGTGCTGAGGCCGTCGAACACGTTCCAGTTCGTCGGGTCGCCGAGCTTGCTGGCGTATATCGTGTCCCCCTTGCAGCCCCAGAGGCGGTTTTCGTTCTCGCAGAGGAAATCTATCTCAGGCATCTCGCGGGAGAGCGTGAGCGCTGCCTCAGAGTCCCCGCCCTCGCTTATGATGAAGCTGTTCTCGTAGAATGCAAGGGAGGTCGCCGTTACCTCGCGGACGATAATGGTCTTGTTGTTCTCTTGGTGCACCGCGGCGCCGCTTATCGTTATGCC
Source organism: uncultured Eubacteriales bacterium (assembly GCA_902496595.1). Taxonomy (GTDB): domain Bacteria; phylum Bacillota; class Clostridia; order Oscillospirales; family Oscillospiraceae; genus Scatomorpha. The sequence continues at coordinate 17,819 of CABVBV010000017.1, forward strand.
GTCGCCGGGCTTGAAGAGCGTCGTGAAGTCCACGCCCGAGGCCTCGATGGTGTTGCTCTTGGCTGTCTCGCCGCCGTATGTCCCGTCTGCAATCTGTGCCGCGCCCGTCCAGCTCGCATTGAGGCTGCCGAATTCCCCCGTGAGCTTGTTGTAGCAGGCCATGTCGGGCATGATAATGATATAGGCCCCCAGCGCCGCGAAGGTCTTGCGGCCGGCGCTCACCGTCCCGCGTGATACTCCGTCGGCGCAGAAGGCCGTCCCATCCACCCAGTACAGCCCGTCGTTGGCGTAAAGGCCGTAGGGCTGAGTGAGCGTTCGAGTTATGTATCGCTGAGGCCGCGGGCTGAGCAGCGGCGCGTAGTCGCTGCTCATGTTCTGCATGTCGTAGATCTGCCCGTCCATCGCGGAGAGGTTGTGGTTGTAGCCCCCGTAGCTTGTCTGATTGTACTTCCCTATGCCGGAGCCATAGAGCATGCCTGGCAGGCTCATGCCGTCCCCTCCTCGATATCCACGTAAGGAGCAAGCGCCTCCAGCTGCTCAGGGGATATTGCCGCAGGCGGCGCTATCTTCGCCCGTGCTATTTCTTCGCCCAGCTCAACGTCGTCGAGCTCCGCGCGCTCACGAGTGAAGGCCATGAGATCCTCGGCCCTGCGGAAGCGCACGCGGCCCGGTGCCTCGTAAACCGGATTCCCCTCGGCGTCGAGTTCCGCGTATTTCTTCACCAGCTCCATCTCCGTCGAGCAGAAATAGGTCACATGAGGCCGAAGGCGCTCCTTGAGAAGCATCAGCGCGTGTGCGCTCTTGTAGTCCATGGTCTGCGCCGCAAGGGCGCGGAGCGCCTGCCACGCGGCTATACACTGTCTTAGGTTAGTCATTTTTTCTTCTCCTTATCCTATTACCGAGCCGTTGACACGCACTGTGCCCGTAAGATCAATTTTTGAACCCTCTATGGATATCCTGCCGGGGGCAAGCAAGTATATCTCGTCGCTGCTCTCCAGGCTCATGCTGCCCGCGCTTTCCAGCTTGAGCGCGAACGACACGCCCAGCACGTTCCTGGTATAGAGGAACATCCTGTACGTCGAATCTACGCCGCCGCCCTGGTCGTCGAGCCGCAAGCCGCCGGCAAGATAACTCTCGCTTGTGTTGGAGAGGTAGTAACACTTTATCTCGCCTCCGACGCCGTAGGCTGTGAGAACCGTTTCAAAGGTAGATCCCGTGATGGACGAGCCGTCTATCGTCACGCTGGATATGTCTATGGCGCTGATAACGCCCGTGGTGATGTTGCTGCCGTTGATGGTCGTGCTTCCGCTCGTGCTCAGGTCGGCGAAGGTAACCATGCCCGTGATCTTCACGGTGGTGCTCGAGAGCTGCACTCCGTTGCTCGTGAGTTTAAGCGTGCTGCTCTGCGTGCCGTTGCTGGCCGTTATACTCAGCCCGTTCACCGTCTGCTGGAGGCTCGTGTAGTTCCCCTCGAGGTCGGAAATATCCGAGGTCAGTGAAGTTGCCGTCTGCTGGAGGGTCGAGATATTCCCATCCGCGCTCGTCACCCTGCTCGTCAGGCTGTCCGAGGTTTGGAACAACGTCGTGATGTTCCCCTCCGCGTCCTCCACGCGGGTGGACAGGCTTTCTGAAATCAGGTATATCGCGGAGATGTTTCCCTCCGCATCCTCGAGCTGGGCAGAAAGGCTGTCAGCCGTCAGCTGAAGGTTGCTAATATCCCCTTCCGCGTTCTCGAGCTCGGCGCTTATAATGCCGAGGTTGACGTCTATTTCGGCCAGGCTGCCGTCCACGCCGTCCAGCCGCAGTATCACAGGCTGATTGATTATCCCCGCGATCTCATTGAAGGAGTTCGCGTTTATGTTTTCGAGCCCGAGGTTGGAGAGCGAGTATGTAAGTTGTTCCTTGAGCATGTAGAGGTAGTTCATGATGGTGAACACCTGCTGCTCCGTGCTCTTGCCGCTCAGGTTGGGGAACATTATGTCGGTGTTGAGGATGCTGCTCGGCATACCCGCTCTCCACCTCCTTTCCTATATGATCTGCGAAAGCAGCAGCGTCACAGCACCGGACGTGAGCGCCGTGGCTATGTAACCCATGAGCTTGCGCCACTTTTCGCCGTCGCGGTCCTCGAGAGCCTGAAGCCGGCGCCCTTGCCGCCCCTGCTCTTCGACCATGCTTTCAAGGCTTTGGGCAAGCCTCTGCACTGAAAGCGTAAGATCGCCGATCTCGCGCACGGTGTTTTCGAGCATTTCCAGGCGCTTGTCCTGCCGCTTCTCCTGCGCGTCGATGCGTTTTGCGAATTCCTCATGCTCCGCGCGCGATATCGGCCCATCCATAATCAATCCTCCTTAGGCTTTTCGTACATCATGGCGAGATTACTGTCGCTCAGGCCGGCGGTGGTCGGGTCGGTGACAACGCCGAGTATCGCCAACACCGCAAACAGCGCGTTCACCACGGCCAGCAGCTTGTCGCCCATCTCCGACAGGTCGAGCGAGAACCCGAACACATACGCCACCGCCTGTACCAGCAGCAGCAGCGCCGGGATGAGAGAGAGCCAGAAGTTCTTGTTCTTGAGCCGCACTTTCCAGTTAATCATTGTTGTTCCCTCCATTCTCAAGTCTGTATAGCATCACCCACACCTGTTCGCGGGTGCAGGGGTCGCTCGGATTGGTGCCGTCGGATATGCCCATCGCCATGGCCCACGCACGCGCAAGCTCGGTCTCGGGCATGTCCGGCTCGGGCTGCTCGGACGCCGCAGGGGCTATGTACCGCACGCCTGCGCCCCTGCAGACGCCGCGGGCTATGGCCTCGCCGAGTTCCGCCGTGTGGCCTATGATCCACGTTGCCAGGTCCGCCCGGTCGTGGAATTCGCACTCGACATATACCGCCGTCGCCGTGGTGTAGCCGAGCTCGTACAGCCCGGAGTTCACGCGCACGCCGTAATCCGTAGTACCGGGACTTATCGCCTGAACTTCCTCATATATCGGCGCAGCGTATTTCATTTGCGCCGCAGTGCCGCCATGCACAAATACCACCGTGCCCGCGCCGCCGCCGGCGTTGGTATGTATGGGGACATGGAGCTCGGCGCCCCAGGCATTGCTGTCGGACACGTTCTGCTGCATACTCTGGCCCTCGGGCGCCTTTTTAACCGTGAAGCCGCAGCGCTCGAGCGCGGTTTTGGCCGCCTCTGCTATCCGGTTGCACTGTACCTGTTCGTTCGTGTTTCCAGCCGCGTAGATATTCGCAGGCTGCATGGAAGGGCTGAGATAGATCTTCATGCCGGTATCATCCTCCTTGCTGTCATCTTCGTCTTCCGCGCCGCCTCCGTCCTCTGCAAACCAGAGTAAGAGGTAACTGTATATCGTGCGCCCGTCGCCGCGCTGATACGTCGCGCCGTCGTAGCACTGGGAACTACCTGAGCCGTCCAGCACCATGCCGTCTACGATGCCGAGCGCTTGCATCCTGTCCACTATGCCGTCCAGCGTGTAGTTGGTAGTCGTTACCTCGATTGTCCATTTCCCCGCCTTGTCCACGCCGAACCATGTGCGGAGCGTGGAGCGCTGGACGCTTGCGGTCTGCCGGTCGATAACATCGTCACGGCGTGTCCCGTCCACCAGCACGGGCAGGGTGGAGAGATAGTTGTCATTGCCCATCGTGGATACCATTACGGGCAGAGACCCGGCGTTCCAGCCGAAGCCCCAGTCCATCCAGTCCTCCTTCGAGAGCACCGTGCCGTTGACTTTATAATTGCCGCACGGAGCCAGCTTCGGGCTGACAGTGTACCAGTGCGCGTTGGTGACTATCAGTTTGCCGGGGTATTTGCCTTTGTGCGCCTCATAGACGGCCTTGACGTTGGTGTAAGGCTTGGTGTGGTCGTCGTATAGCTCCGCTCGGAGCAGTGGTCCTGTGTGTATCATGGTGTCACCTCAAAAGCGAAAATCATGCCGGCAAATAGTATTTCAAATGGAAGCCATTGACTCCTATAATTTCTTGTGTATGACTACTAATAATTTCCCCAATATTCTCGTCATAGTCATTAATCATTATGTATAACGAATCATAGCTGCCCCAATGAAACTCAAATCTGAAATTTGAAATTGGCTCACAGTACCCGCTGTAATTATAAAAGGGCCCTGTGCCAAAACCAAATACGAGTTTGCGTTTTTCCGTTCCGAGCGACGGGTTAGTTCCATCGTATTCCATGACTATGAATGCCAAATTATTAGTATTATAAACATTGCTCCACCATGTAATACGGTCTGTTTCTGAGTAACATAAATCCCCACCACCACCCGAGTGCGTCCCCGTCACCCCAAATATACTCACGCCCTCGGCGATATTCTCCGCCACGAGATTCGCGTCGCCCGCGACCTTGACATCCCCGGTGGTGTAGCGCCCGGAGGCGACTGCGACCTGCTCCGTCGTGGTGGGCGTCACCGTCTTGGCCCCCTGCGTGGGGAGGCTGCCCACGTCCTGTATGTCAGCTATCTTGCTTGCATACTGCCTGAAGGTCGTACCCTCTGGTACGTTCACGCCCTTGTCGATGATGGCCTCACGGATAGCGCTTTTGGTGCCCGCAAGGTACGCGAGCTTGTCTGCTGTCGTTCCCATCACGCCACCCCCAAGGAGCAGCGAGTGGTGTTATTTACCAGCGGGGGGGGCAGTATGTTGATTTTTATACTCATGTTGTCCTCCTTATAATTAGGGAAAGGTTGTGTTGCGCGTGGTCGTCATGCAGTTCGGTGGTGTTGCCTACCTAGTGCCAAAAGTAATTTGCGCGTCTTGAGACAGCGCGGCATATGCTACCTCCGCAGTGCCTTCCATGGCCCCGGATACGTATACAATCTCGGTGAACTCAACGCCGATAAAACCTGGGTTATCATGAATCATACGATTGGGCGTTTGTACGCAAGCCGCGCAACCGGAGCCCTTTAATGCCTGGAAACTGGAGCCCGCAGACGGGCTTTCTATCAATTGACCGTTGCCGTCGGGGTCGGTATAAACTACATACGCATACTCATTCCCATCAGAGAATGTTACCGTAACGCTATCCCCGCCGCTTATGTCCGTTATCTTCTCCGCATACTGCCTGAACGTAGTCCCATCGGGCACAGCGACGCCCTTGGCGACGATAGCGTTTTTGATGGCGGTCTTGGTGCCGTCGAGGTATTCGAGTTTATCTGCTGTGGTGCCCATATCAGACTCCCCCCTGTATTATTTCAACATTGCGTTTGAGGCGCTCATTGAACGGCTCAAGGCTCAGCGCCTGCTCAGCGGCCCACGCTGCATCGCTGAATCTGTCGAGGTGCCAATTGGATATCGCCAAAAGGTCATAGGGCTCTGCGCCCCAGGCTTCCGGGTCGGTCATGTAGTTGTTGTCCCGTACCTTGATGCTCAGCGTCCGCAGCGACCAATAGCGGCACATGGTCCAGTCTTCACGCCGGTAGTAGAGCTTTGCAAGCTCGTAGGGTGCCTCGCGCTGTGTCGGTGCCTCCTCGGCTGCCCGCTCGAGCCAGTGCGCCGCGCTCTGCCAGTCGCCCAGCGCGTCGCAGCAGCGGGCTATATACCGCATACTTGCCGCACGTTCAGCCTTCCATGTGGCGGCTGGCATCGCCAGATGCCGCATCAGCG